>NZ_JBITMV010000003.1:303156-380145 GCF_044466625.1 Micromonospora sp. NPDC049366 | reverse complement strand
GGGGGGCCGCGGGGGGTTTGGGGCGGACGCGCGCGCCCACGCCCTTTGCCCGGGGTCAGCCGCGGCCAAAAGGGCGGGCCCCCCCCGCCGGGGGGGGGGCGGGGGGGGGGGGCGCCCCACCGCTGCGTCGCTTGTTCGAGCTCAACTCCGGCGACGGCATCCATGGAAGAGTCGTCGGGGCGTCGTGCCAGCTCGTCACCAACAGGGTGGCTACGAGGTCTCGGCGCAGGGTGCCTCTTGGTCGAAGTGAACACCGGAGAGCTTGTCAGTCATCAAACACTGCCATGCCGCGACCGCACTCGGCGCGAACCCGGTCCCGAAGCCTTCAGATCGCCGGGCTAGCGATCCTGCGCGTTGAAATGGACCGAGTACATCTCGATAAGCATCGACTCGCCCTTGATGGATGCTGTCGCCTCCGCGCCGGTCACGCCGTCGGGAAGCTGGGTCGCTCCGGCCTGCGGGCCGAGTGGCACCGCGATCAGCGGGGGGCCGGGCTGATAAGCAAGCTGCTCACCCTCGCCAGTGATCAGGGCGCGAATGTTGGCGGCAAGGACCTCCGCCTGCTGGCCGGCGGCAAGGGCGGTGTCACGGTCCGCGCTGCTGATATCACCAAGGGCGTACACGCCGTCGACGCCCTTGACCTGCAACCGCTCGTCAACCGACAGATAGCCGCGCGCGTCCCGGGCATTGGCCAGCGCACCACGCACATACCCGGTGGCCGGACGTACGCCGAACGCGCGGAACCAGATGTCGGCGGTGACGGTCTCGCCAGCTTCGGTGGTCACCTCGACCGGGGCCAAGCTTCCGGGCGCGGCCTCCGGCAACTCCCGTAGCGGGCTACCCAGGACCAGCCGGACGCCGAGCTCGTCGAGCTGGCGCTTGAGCTCATCTCGCAGCGCCTGGTCGAACGGGCCGCTCAGAATGTCCGGGCTGACGTCGACAACCGTGATCGTCTTTTCGGGCATGAAGTGCTTGATCTCACCCGCCAGCTCCAGCCCCGCCGGGCCGGCCCCAACGATCAGGCACCGCTGCGCCTTCTGAAGCGCTTCATGCGCACCTTGCAGCGCCGCTTTGGCCCGATGCTGGTCGGCCTCGGCAGCCTTAGCCGGGAACGGGTATGACGACCCGGTCGCCAGGACGAGATAGTCGGGCTCGAGTTCCGCCCCGGACGCCAAGGTGACCTTACGACCCTCGACCTCGACCGCCCGGTCCCGCAGGAACCTGCCATGGCGCAGGAGTTGGTTGAGGGGCATGAAGATTCTGTCGACCCAATCCGGTTGTACGAGCGCACGCCAAGAGGCCACATTGTGCAGGAATGCGTCGGACGGGTCGACAAGCGTGACGTCGGCAATGTCATCCAGCGCCTTGGCGGTGGTCAAGCCGCCGTATCCTCCACCGAGGACGACGACGGAAGGGCGTTTGCCCTTGATGCTGGTGCTGGCTACCACTGACTTACCTCCAGGAAGACCGACATCGACTGTTTCGAGACTTCTTCTTCATGTCGCCGAACGGCACAAGCACGATCAGCGGGTGCTGCCGGACCCGTGCTGATCGACCCAAGCCTGCTTCCGCCTTCGACGATCGTCAAACTACCCCAAAGTTACTTACTACAAGTAAGTGATGTCGACCGGCTGGTAGCGGTTGCGGTGCTCGACGGCTGCGGCTCTGCGCGGTCGATCCCGGCGGACCCGTCACGTGAACGCCGGTAAACCGCTGCCACGCCCGCTCACCGAACTCGAGCGTGCGACCCTGCAGAAGCTGCTCACCGTCGATTTTCCCGGAGCCGAGGATCTACGGGCCCAGCTTCCGCACACCCGGGTCACCGAATGCTGCACCTGTGGGTGCGCGACGATCGCGCTCTCCGTCGACACCTCCTCAGCCGCTCCGGCCGTGGTGACCTCGGGTGCCCCCGTATCCGCCGACATCGGTGACGGAGAACAGCACGCGGGCATCGTTCTGCTGGTCGACAGGACGGTTACCTGTCCTGCCTGGAGGTCTACTCGATCGGGGATCCGGTCGGCGCCTACCCGCCCGTCGAGCGGATCAATCCGTACCCGGCTCGCTGAAGACGTCCGATCCCGCAGCCACGCCCGGCCGGGATCGACGAGCCGGATCGGCGGGCGTCCTCGGGGACCCGGGGGCCTTCGGACGCCGAGCAGGTAGCGGGCGCTGCTCGGGGAAGCTCCAACCGAAGCGAACGGCAGCCAGGCGCACGGACGTGGTCACGACCACGCAGACGAGACCCGCGATCGCGATCGGCGTGCCGAGTTCGGCGAGCAGGATGAGCGTGCCGGCCCCGGCCCCGGCGGCGACGGCATAGAGGGTGCCGACGTGGAGGAAGGAGATCGGCCGGTTCGTGATGACGTCGCGCAGCATGCCGCCGCCGATGGCGCCGATGACACCCACGACCAGCGCTCCGGCTTCACCGACGCCGAGCGAGAGCGCCTTCGAGGCGCCAATCGCGCCGAACAATCCCATGACGACCGCGTCGAGCACGGTGATCAGCCAGTCCGCCCGCGCGAACGCCGGCTGCAGCGCCATGCCGAGGACGGCTGAGGCGCCGGCCACCAGCAGGTACCAGTTCATCCAGACCACGACGGGCGGCTGGTTGAGCACGATGTCGCGGAGCAGGCTTCCGCCGAGCGAGACGGCGAGCCCGATCACGATGACGCCCAGCACGTCGATGCGGCGATGTCGCTCGCCCGCCGCGAACAGGGCACCCTGTAGGCCGCCGAGCCCGGCGGCGAGCAGCTCGATCCACAGCGCTACTGAGAACGGCGTGACGGACATGCGGTCACCCTCCGGGGATGCTCGGGGGCCGGCTCACGTGAGGCGTGTGAGCCGGCCCCCGAGGGGTGGTGGGTGGGTCAGCGGGCGCTGCCGGCGGCGTTCCGCGCGGCGGTGATGATGACGTCGGAGACGACCTCGGGCTGCGTCATGAACAGGGCGTGGCTGGCGGAGACGTTGGTGATCTCAGCGCCGATGCGCTTGGCCATGTGCTGCAGCATGGCCTGGTCGAACGCCTTGTCCTCCGTCGCGATGACGGCCCAGCTCGGCTTGTCGCGCCAGGCGGCGTTCTCGACCGGCGTCGCGAACGCCGCCATGTTGACGGGGACCTGCGTGTCGCGCAGGAAGGCGGCGTCGGCGTCGCTAGCGTCCGCCGCGAAGCCGGCCTTGAACATGTCGTGGTTGAGGAAGCCGTAGCCGTCGTCGGTGACGTCGATGACGAAGTCGGGCGTCGGGGCGAAGCCCTCGTACTGCTGGGCGGTGGTTTCGCCCGCGTCGGGCGCCAGCGCCGACACGTAGACCAGGCCGGCGACGTTGGGATGGACGCCCGCCTCGGTGATGACCGTGCCACCCCAGGAGTGGCCGACGAGGATCGTCGGACCGTCCTGCAGGTCGAGGACTCTCCTGGTCGCCGCGACGTCGTCGGCCAGCGAGGTGAGCGGGTTCTGGACGATCGTGACCCGGTAGCCGCGGGCTGTCAGCCTGTCGTAGACGCCACGCCACCCGGAACCGTCAGCGAACGCGCCGTGCACCAGCACGACGTTCTTGATCTCGTGATCGATCGTGCTCATGATGCTGTTCCCTTCCGTTGCCGCTCTGGCCTGGCCTTCGGCGGATCTTCGGGTAGGCGACTCTCGCCACCTCCGTAGTGCAATATATTGCATGCAAAAACCACCGACAAGTGGGCTCCCTCACGTCGAGGAGCGCGTCGAGATGTCGGGGTGATGCGGTTATGCCAGCTTAATCCGGTTATCCCGCATGGGGCCCCACTTCCGGAGACGACTCCGCCGCAGGGGGCGACCTGAACGAGCCCGCTCCCGATCCACGCCGGACAGGGCCGCCCGCGTTCGGGATTGATCCAGCGAGGAAACGCCGGAGACGGACATCTTCCGGAGCAAATGGGCATCCCGCCCGTCCCACCGCACCTCCAAACGCGCAGGCCGCAGTGCTCGTACTCAACGTACGGCGGGCTCGAGAATTCATCCACGTACCGATTCGGGCCGGTGTCCTTGTTCACGACGGCCGCAACCTCGATCTGCTTGTCGTCCACAAAAAACGGGCGCAATTTCGAATCATCCAAATACCAAAGGCGCGGCACCCGCATTCGCAACAGTTTACGAAAAGGGCCCAGCGCCGGTCGCCGGCACGACGTCGTCGCACCGACGAAAAGCGATCAAGGTGGTAAGTGGCATGGATCTGCAGACACCGTTCCCGCCAAGGACGATCCGATCTGGACTGCCGCACGAGGTTTCCTGGTCCGCAGGGGCGAGGGCACGCTGAGACTTGTCAACGGCGGGCGGGAGGCGACCCGGGTCAAGGTGACCGGAGAGCAGACCGGTGGTCGACTCAGCCTGATGGCGATGGATGTGGCGCCGGGCTGGGGCAACATCCCGCACGCTCACGGTGGTGAGGACGAGGCGTTCTACATCGCGGTCGGAGAATTCCACTTCATCAACGGAGCCGGGACCGTCGACACCGGTCCGGGGACTCCCTCTACGTTCCGCGCCGGACCCGGCACGGGTTCAAGAATTTGGGCACCGAAACGGGCACGCTGATGGTCTTCTACACGCCGGCCGGGGCCGAACAATTCTTCTTCGATCACGGCGACGATCCCGATCCGGCGGGAAATCCGCCGCCGGAGTGGACGGCCGAGAGCCGCGATGGGGGAAGCGCTGGAAGCCCACCGGATGATCCTGCTGCCCAACGGCGACGACTGGGCATGACCATCAAGGCACCGGCCGGTCTCAGCGCACGAGCGCCGGCACGAAGACACCGACGGTGATCGGACGCAGTCGCACAGGACGAGCGGCTGCCAACCCCGGAGGGCTGGCAGCCGCGGTGCCGGACAGGGTGCGGCGACGAGCGTCGGGTTACCTGCTCTCTTCCTGACGGTGGCGGGCGTCGGCGCGGTCGGCGCCGGCCACGTGGTCCCGCACCAGGCGCAGCATCTCGCCGACCGAGCCGGCCGGGTCGGTCACCGGGAACTGGACGGCGCGTACCGTCGCGGAGGGGTCGAGCAGCAGCGTGGCCCGCTTGAGCCGGTCGGTGCCGGCGGCCCGGAAGGTGGGCAGCAGCAGCGCGGCGGCCAGCCGTCCGTCGCCGTCGGAGAGCAGCGGGAACGGCAGCTCGGCGTACGCGGCGAAGGCGGCCAGCTGGTCCGGACGCTGAGTGCTGACACCGTGGATCCGCGCGCCCGCGGCGACGAAATCGGCGGCCCGGGCGGCGTATGTGCGGGACTCGAGCGTGCAGCCGGGAGCCCCTGGGATGTCGTCCCAGTAGGGCGGGAGGCCCTGGACGCTTGGCACGAACGCGCCGGGGAAGCAGTAGAGCACGGTCCAGGCATCCGGGGCGGCGGGCGACACCGCGACGCCGTCGTGGCGTGGCAGGGTCAACTCGGGAAGTCGGCGTCCGACGAGGGCGTGCACGCGGCGCGCCTCCGCCGACCCGGCCGCGGCCGTGGCGGTGAGCGACCCGTCGCCGAGCACGTGCCGGTCACCCCACTCCTGGAGCGCGATCAGCACGGGCAGTAGGCCCTCGCCCTTCGGGGTGAGCAGGTAGTCGTAGCGCGGCGGGCGATCCGTGTAGCGCTGGCGGTGAAGCACACCGCGCTCGACGAGGGCGGCGAGGCGTTCGGTCAGGGCGCGGCGACTCATCCCCAGACCACGTTGCAGGCCGTCGAAGCGGGTCACGCCGCCGGCGATGTCGCGCACGAGCAGGAAGGTCCACCAGTCGGTCAGCACGCCGAGGGACTGCGCGATGCCGCAGTCCGCGTCGGCGAGGTCGACTCTTCTCACACCCACCACTATAGTCAGTTCCATTATGAAACTGACTACCTTCTGGCGCTGGTGGGTCGCCGGCACGACCAGCCACCTCGGCTCGGCGGTCGGCGGGGTGGCCCTGCCGCTGACCGCGCTGACCGTGCTGGACGCGTCCGCCTTCGAGATGGGTCTGATCACGGCGGCCGGCTATCTCGCGTACCTGTTGATCAGCCTGCCGGCGGGGGTGGTCGTGCAGCGCGTGCCGCTACGCGGCATGCAGGTCGCCCTGGACCTGATCCGGGCCCTCGCCATCGCGTCCGTCCCGGCGGCATGGTGGTGGGACGCCCTGACGGTGGCCCAACTGGTCCTGGTCGCCCTGGTCGTGAGCTTCGCCAACGTGCTGTTCGACGTGGCCAACCAGACCTTCCTTCCGGAGATCGTGCCGGCCGCGCAGCTGCAGGCGCGCAACAGCCTCACCTCCGGCACCCACGCGGCCACCCAGCTCGGCGGGCCCTCCCTGGGTGGGCTCGCGGTGCAGCTGCTGGGTGCGGTGCCGACGCTGCTCGTGGACGCCGTCAGCTACCTGCTCTCCGCCGTGCTGCTGCGCACCCTTCCGGCCCGGCGGGTGCAGCGACCGGCCGAGCGGCCACCGATGGTCACGATGATCCGCGAGGGCTGGCACTACGTGCTCCGGCACCCGATCATCGGACCGGCCATGTGGGACGCCACCGCGACGAACTTCGTCTGCGGCGCGATGCTGGCCCTCTTCCCGTACTACCTGGTGCGCGAGCTGCACGCGTCGCCGCTCCTGGTCGGGCTGCTGCTCGCCGCCGACGGGCTGGGTTCGCTCATCGGCGCCGCGCTGACCACCTGGTTCACCGATCGGGTCGGCACCGCCCGCGGCCTGATCCTCGCCGCGTTCGTCGGCGTGGCCGGCGCGCTCATCATTCCGCTGGGCACCGGCGCCGTCGGCTACCTCGCCTTCGCCGTCGGCAACCTCGTCTTCGCGAGCTCCACGGTGGTGCTCAGCGTGACCACCCGCACCTACCGGATGCTCGCCAGCCCGCCGGAGCTGCTGTCGCGGGTCATCGCCACGGTCAAGTTCGTCTCGTGGGGCGCCATCCCGCTCGGTGGCCTGCTCGCCGGCGTCCTGGCCGGGCCGCTCGGCGCCCGCACCACGCTGCTGATCTTCGGGGCGCTCACCGTGCTGTCCCCGATCATCTATCTGTCGACCCCGATCCGCCGGCTGCGCGACCTGCCGCTCGACGCCGCCCCGAAACGCGCCGAGGCCCGGGTATGAACCCACCGTGGCCGGACTCGTGGGGGGGGGGGGGGGGGGGGGGGGGGGGCCCCCCCCCCCCCCGCCCCCCCCGCCCCCCCCCCCCCCCCCGGGCCCCGGGGGGGGGGGGGGCGGCGCGCCCCCCCCCCCCCCCCCCCCCCCCCCCCCGGGGGTCCCCCCCCCGGGGGGGGGGGGGGGGGGGGGCCGGGGCGGGGCGGCCCCCCCCCCCCCACGCCAGTCGGCTAGCGAACCCGCAAGCGCTGGTGGAGCGCCGCGGTGGGAGCGTAGGTCGGGTCACCGGAGTACGCGACGTGGACCGGGTACGTTCCCGCCGAGAGTCCGCCGGTCGCCAGGTCGACGACGGCCGCCCCGTGGATCAGCGGCACCACCTGCGTGGTGCCCGCGAAGGTCACGGCGATCTCACCGGTCACCTCCGCCGCCTTCTGGTGCTGGTGCTGGGCCCGCACGTCGACGCGCAGCTCGAACGTGCCACCACGGACGACCGACGCGGGTGCGGCCTGCGCCTTCACCACGACCCCTGCCGAGCCCGGACGAGTCAGGGTGACCTGCGCCGAGCCGGTCTTGGTCGGGTCGACCACCGAGGTCGCCACGACGGTGAGCGACGACGCGGTCTCCCCGGCGGCCACCGAGAGCACACCGTCCGCGGAGACGGTGGTGTCCGCCGAGGTAGCTCCCTCGACCGACCAGGTCACCGCCGGACTCACGCCCTCGTTGGTGTTCACCTGGGCGCTGAACCGTCGGACCCAGTTCCAGCCCGTCGTCAGCGCCACGTTCGCGGGCGCCACCGAGACGGAGTCGACCCCCGACCACAGGTGGTCCCGGGCGAAGATCGTGAACAGCTGACCCGCCGTCATCCCGTCGTGCGCGCCGGGGACCTGGGCCGTCTCGGCGGTGAATCCCCGGGCGCGGAAGTTGTTCGCGATGGCGTTCTGGGCGTTCAGGTTGCCCTCGAAGACACCGTTGCCGAGGAACACGACGAGGTCGTCGTCCCCGACGGCTGCCGCGATGGTGTCGTAGTCCTGCGTGGTGAGCGACGGGTTGCCGGAGAAGTGCCCGTAGAACTCGAACGTGCTCGGGTAGTTCCGGATGACGACGCCGCCCGTCATCCCGCCGTACGAGAACCCGGCGTAGGCGCGCCCCGAACGCTCGGTCGAGACGTTGTAGTTCGCCTCGATGAGCGGAAGGATCGTCTGGACCAGGTTGTTCGCGGCGTTGGTCTGGTTGTACGAGGCGAAGCCGAGGCTGGTGCCCGTGAAGTGGTTGCCCATGGTGACGACGACGGTGGGCTCGATCTCGCCCCGGGCCGTCATGTTGTCCAGGATGTTCGGGACGTTCGCCGGGACCATGAAGTCGGTCTCGTCACCGAAGATGCCGTGGGCGAGATACGCCACCTTGTACGGCTCGGCGCGGTCGGGGTCGTAGTTGGCCGGCAGGTAGACGCCGAGGTAGTGGCCGCTGTCGCCGAGGATCGTGGTGTACGGGACGTACTGGACGGTGCCCCGCTGCGCGGGGTCCGCCACCGGCAGCTCGTACGCCGCGCGTTCCCGCAGCACCGGGTCGTTCTGCTTCTCGGCGTACGGCACGTACACCGCGTCCAGGACGTCGTTGTTGCGGACGCGGAACGAGGACTCGCCCGGCGGCCGGGGGTTCGACGAGGCGGGATCCCAGATGCGCTTGTTCGCCCAGCCCCGGGTCGGGTCCCAGACCCGGTACCAGTAGCTCAGGCCTCCGGCGTGCAGCGGGAGCGAGACCGACCAGTATCCCTGCGCGTCCCTGGTCATGTCCCGCAGGAACTCGGTGCCGCCGGCGTGGTAACGCCCCGGCCGCCACTCTTCCGGCTGATAGCGCGTGGTGCCGGTGTTGACGTCGAGCAGGGTCAGGTCCCCGGCGAGACGGACCTGGGTGGCGTCGGGATTGCGGTAGACGAACGTGACGGTGTAGCCGGTCGGTGACTGGCCATCCGCCCGGACGGTCGCGCCCTCCACCATCGCGGGCGCACTCGCCGCGGCGGCCGGCGTGGGGGCGACGGCGCCGACGGCGAGTGACATGACCGCGAGCATCGAAGCCGTACGCCAGAGCCGGGGTCTTCCGATCACTGTTCGCATCCGAGCGCGCTCCTTCGTGGTCTCATCTCCCGGTTCCGATCGGGCCGACGGTCCTCCGCGGCTTGCGAAGAGCGGGCCCGCAGGTCGATGGGAGATGTCTGCGGGACGGGACGTGGTGTGTGGTGGCCGGGCCCGGTGCGAGCCCGTTGCTAAATCGCTTTAGCAACGCAGTCTGGCCGGGTGCGGACATCGATGTCAAGGGTGTCCATGGCTGCCACCCGCCCCCCGTCGACCGACCACCCCGGCCGGTGATGGTCGCTGTACCGGCGGCGTGGATCCGGCCGGCTGGGTCGGGGCCGCCGCCCCGATCAGCGTCGGCGGCAGGACAACCGCCGTCCGGCCCGGCTCGACGTGTCCGACGACTCCCCCGCCGCCCGGCCGTGACCCGCCCGGTCCGCGCACCGCGGCCTTGATCAACCGGGCTGGGATAGGATGCGCGTGGAAGGCGTGGATGGGGACGAGTACCGGCGCACGCAGCCAGGAGAGACCCGGGGACGGTGGAAGCCCGGGGGTGTGCGCGGCGGGAAGATCACCCCGGAGCCGTCGGAAGAAAGGCCGCGAGGCCGAGTAGACCCGACCAGACCCGAACGAGAGGGCCGTCCCGACGGCCAAGGAGGGTGGTACCGCGGGGCCCCGGCCTCGTCCCTCCGGCGGAGCTTTGCCACATGCCCCGACGGAGGAGCGATGTACCGCAGCGTACCCACCCAGGTCGATCTGCCCGACCTCGATCATCAGGTCCTGCACTTCTGGCACGCCAACGGCGTCTTCCGCCGCAGCCTCGAACAGTCCGAGGGTCGCCCGGAGTGGGTCTTCTACGAGGGGCCGCCGACGGCCAACGGCATGCCCGGCGCCCACCACATCGAGGCCCGGGTCTTCAAGGACGTCTTCCCCCGCTACAAGACGATGAAGGGGTTCCACGTCGCCCGCAAGGCCGGCTGGGACTGCCACGGCCTCCCCGTCGAGCTGGCCGTCGAGCGTGAGCTCGGCTTCTCCGGCAAGCAGGACATCGAGAAGTTCGGCATCGCCGAGTTCAACGCGCGCTGCCGCGAGTCCGTCACCCGGCACACCGACGCGTTCGCCGAGCTCACCGAGCGCATGGGCTACTGGGTGGACATGGACGACGCCTACCGGACCATGGACCCGGAGTACATCGAGTCCGTCTGGTGGTCGTTGAAGCAGATCTTCGACAAGGGCCTGCTGGTCGAGGACTTCCGCGTCGCGCCGTGGTGCCCGCGGGACGAGACCGGCCTCTCCGACCACGAGCTGGCCCAGGGCTACGAGACGGTCGTCGACCCGTCGGTGTTCGTCCGGTTCCCGCTCACCTCGGGGCCGCTGGCCGACACCGCGGCGCTGCTGGTCTGGACGACCACGCCGTGGACCCTGCCGTCGAACGTCGCGGTCGCGGTGCACCCCGACGTGCGCTACGTGGTGGCCACCGACGGCGCCGAGCGGCTCGTCGTGGCCGAGCCGCTGCTGGCGTACGCGCTGGGCGACGGCTGGGAGCTGACCGGCGAGTCGTTCACCGGCAAGGAGCTGGAGCGGTGGACGTACCGACCGCCGTTCGACCTGGTCGAGGTGCCCGACGCGCACTTCGTCGTGCTCGCGTCGTACGTGACCACGGACAGCGGCACCGGGCTCGTCCACCAGGCGCCCGCGTTCGGCGCGGACGACCTGGCCACCGCCCGGACGTACGGCCTGCCGATGGTGAACCCGGTCCAGTCGAACGGCCGCTTCTCCCCCGACGTGCCGCTGGTCGGCGGGCGGTTCTTCAAGGAGGCCGACCAGCCGCTCATCGAGGACCTCCAGCTGCGCGGGCTGCTGTTCAAGAACGTCCCGTACGAGCACACCTACCCGCACTGCTGGCGCTGCCACACCGCGCTCATCTACTACGCCCAGCCGTCCTGGTACGTCCGCACCACCGCCGTGCGGGACGCGCTGCTGCGCGAGAACGAGCACACCAACTGGCAGCCCACCACGGTCAAGTACGGCCGCTACGGCGACTGGCTCAACAACAACGTCGACTGGGCGCTGTCCCGGCGGCGCTACTGGGGCACCCCGCTGCCCATCTGGCGGTGCGCCAACGACCACCTGACCTGTGTCGGGTCCCTCGCCGAGCTGAGCGAACTGACCGGCACGGACGTGACCGGCCTCGACCCGCACCGGCCGTTCATCGACGAGGTCACCTTCGCCTGCCACTGCGGGGAGACCGCCCGTCGGGTGCCCGAGGTCATCGACGCCTGGTACGACTCCGGCTCCATGCCGTTCGCCCAGTTCGGCTACCCGTACCGCAATGCCGACCTGTTCGAGAAGCGCTACCCGGCCCAGTTCATCTCCGAGGCCATCGACCAGACCCGCGGCTGGTTCTACACCCTGATGGCCGTCGGCACGCTGGTGTTCGACAAGTCCCCGTACGAGAACGTGGTCTGCCTGGGCCACATCCTCGCCGAGGACGGCCGCAAGATGTCCAAGCACCTGGGCAACATCCTGGAGCCCATCCCGCTGATGGACCAGCACGGCGCCGACGCGGTGCGCTGGTTCATGGCGGCGGTCGGCTCGCCCTGGTCGGCCCGCCGGGTCGGGCACACCGCGCTCCAGGAGGTCGTCCGCAAGATCCTGCTGACCTACTGGAACACGGTCGCCTTCCAGTCCCTGTACGGCCGCACCGCCGGCTGGGCCCCGTCGGCCGCGGACCCGGCCCCGGCCGACCGGCCGGTGCTGGACCGGTGGCTGCTCTCCGAGCTGAACACCCTCGTCGCGCAGGTCGACGCGGCCATGGCCGAGTTCGACACGCACCAGACCGGGCGGCTGCTCGCCACCTTCATCGACGACCTGTCGAACTGGTACGTCCGGCGCAGCCGCCGGCGGTTCTGGCGCGGCGACAAGGCGGCCCTCGCCACCCTGCACGAGGCGCTCTCCACGGTCACCCTGCTGCTGGCGCCGCTCACCCCGTTCATCACCGAGCGGGTGTGGCAGGACCTGGTCGTGGCGGTCGACCCGGCGGCCCCGCAGTCGGTGCACCTCGCCTCGTACCCGGTCGCCGACGAGTCCCTGATCGACCCGTCGCTGTCCCGGCAGATGGCGCTCGCCCGTCGGCTGGTCGAGCTGGGCCGGGCGGCCCGGGCCGACTCCGGGATGAAGGTCCGCCAGCCGCTGTCCCGGGCGCTCGCCTCGGCCGGCGGGTTCGACGAGCTGTCGCCCGAACTGCTGGCGGAGGTCGCCGCCGAGCTGAACGTCGGCCGGGTCGACGCCGTCGGCGGTGCCGGCGGTTCACTCGTCGACACCACCGCGAAGGCGAACTTCCGTACCCTCGGCAAGCGGTTCGGCAAGACGGTGCAGCAGGTGGCGAAGGCGATCGCGGCGGCCGACGCCGCCGCCCTGCGCGACTCGCTGCGCGACACCGGTTCGGCGACCCTCCAGGTCGGCGACGAGACGGTGACGCTCGGCCCGGACGAGGTGGTCGTGACCGAGACACCGCGCGAAGGGTGGGCGGTGGCCAGCGACGCGGGCGCGACCGTCGCGCTCGACCTGCACCTCACCGACGAGCTGCGCCGCGCCGGCGTGGCCCGGGACGCGATCCGGCAGATCCAGGAGGCCCGCAAGGGCAGCGGCCTCGAGGTGACCGACCGGATCGCGCTGCGCTACCGGGCCGAGCGGGAGGAGACCGGTCGCGCGCTGTCCGAGCACCGCGAGCTGGTGGCCGAGGAGGTGCTGGCGACCGACTGCGCCGAGGGCGAGCCGTCCTGGCCGGACGCGCAGCCGTTCACCGACGAGTCGCTGGGCCTGACCTTCTGGCTCCGCAAGGCCTGACGGGGGAACCGCCCCGGGCCACCACGGCCCGGGGCGCTCACCGTCGGTCGTTCGGGGTGTCGACGGCCGGCTGGTCGTCGCCGCCACCCGGACCCGCGCCGGAGGTCGCCGCCCGCAGCCGCTCGACGACCGCCCGCGCCGTCCGGTCGTGACCGGCCGCCGCCGCGTCCTCGCCGAGGGCGGTGGCGAGGTCGGCCAGGTGCCGGGCCACCGGGCCGAGGCTGAGCACTCCACTGCCCGCGCCGGCCAGCTCGCCGGCGGCGGGCAGCAGTTCGGCGTACGCGTACCGCATCGCCGGCTCGTCACCGACGGCGAGCGCGGCCCGGGCGGTCAACGCGAGGCGGGCCTCCCGGAGCAGGTCGTGCGGTGACTGCGGCTGCGCCCGCAGCGCGGCGACGGCCTCGTTCCGGCGGCCCGCCCCGGCCAAGGCCAGCGGCTCGACCCACGGCGCGTACGGCCCCCAGTCGGCGCGGGCCGGCACCGCGGCCGGCGCGCTCGTCGGGCTGTCCACCAGGCGCACCGCCAGCAGCGCGAGCGGCAGCAGCCCCCCTTCCAGGCCGGGCATCGCGCCGGAGGGCAACCGCTCCTGCGCCCCGCGGTACGCCACCTCGGCCTCGGCCCGCCGTCCGGTGAGGGCGAGCCGCAGCGCCGCGTACCACCGGGTGAACACCCCGACCAGCGGCAGGTCGTGCCGCGCGGCGAGGGCGTCGGCGGCGGCGGCGTGCGCGTCGGCGGCGGCGAGGTCGCCGAGCGCGGCGCTGGCCTGCACCACGATGAGGCGGCCGAGCACCTCGAACGTCACCAGGTCGTGCCCGGCGGCCACCTCGACCAGGTCCGCGCCGACGCGGCCGCGCTCGGCGGCCAACCCGGTCCGGCCGAAGGTGTGCATGAAGCGGGCGTTGAGCGCGAACGCGAGCAGCCCCGGGTTTCCCACCTGCCGGGCGAGCGCCTCCGCCTCGACCGCCGCCCGGCGCCCCCGGTCGGTGGTGGCGCCGCGCAACTCCAGGGCGAGCGTGCTCAGCAACCGGCTCCGCCGGTCCGGATCGTCCGCGCCGGTGACGGCGAGGACGCCCTCGGCAGCCCGGACGATCCGCGCGGACAGCTCCTCGTCGTCGTTGCGCGTCCACACCGCCGGCACCTCGAACGCGGTCAGCACGGACGCGGTGAGCGCCGGCTCGGCCAGCTGCTCGGCCGTGGCGAGCGCCTCGGCCCGGTACCGGCGGGTCCGCTCCAGGTGCCCGGTCACCGCGAGCGCGCGGCCGAGCCCCATCATCGCCGTCAGCCGGCCCTCGACGTCCCCACCGCCGGCCCGGTCGTGGGTGTCCAGCGCCTGCTGCCACAGGCGGGCCGCCCGGTGCGGGTGGGCGCGTCGCTCGGCCTGCTCGGCGGCGGCGCGGGCGTAGCGGGCCGCGCGGGCGGCCGTGGCCCGGGTGCCGGCCCGGTCGAAGTGGTGGGCGAGGGTCAGCACGTCCTCGGGGCGCAGACGTTCGATCGCCGCACCGGCGAGGGCGTGCCAGCGCGACCGGCGCGGTGCGGACAGGTCGGCGTAGATCGTGTCGCGGACCAGGATGTGGGTGAAGCGCAGGCCGTCGCCCGCCTGCTCGGTGAGGAAGCCGGCGCGCAGCGCGTGGTCCAGGGCGTCGAGGAGCACGCCGTCGGCGGCCACGCCGGGGGCGGTGGGCTCAGGTGCGGCGGGCTCGGGTGTGGTGCCACCGGGTGCGGCGGGATCGGGCGCGGTCACGTCGCTGGTGAGCGCGGCCAGCAGCTCCGGGTCGACGTCCCGACCGAGCACCGCGGCCCGCCGCAGCACCTCCTGCGCCGGCTCGGGAAGCCGCGCCAGGCGGTGCCGGATGACGTCCCGCACCCCGGCCGGCACCCGTTCCAGGGCCGCCGCGCCCTCGGCCGCGAGCAGCCGCGCCAACTCCCGGACGAAGAACGGGTTGCCACCGCTGCGACGGTGGATCAGCCGTACCGCCGACGGGTCCGGGTCCCGCCCGGCCACGGCGCGGACGAGGTCGGCCGTGGCGGGCTCGGTGAGCCCGCCCAGGTAGACCCGGAGCGGTTCGAGCCGGGCGAACCGGGCCAGCGCCGTCGTCAGCTCCGGACTGATCTCGGTGGCCCGGTACGTGGCGACGACCAGCACCGGGCCGGCGACCCGGGTGGGGTCGGCGAACAGGGCGGTGAGCAGGTCCAGGGTGCCCTCGTCAGCGCGGTGCAGGTCGTCCAGCACCAGCAGCACCGGGCCGCGCCCGGCCAGCGTGGACAGTTGCGCCGCCGTCGCCTGGTGCAGGCGGAACCGCGCGGCGGCGGGGTCGACCGCGGCGTCCCCGGTCGGCGTCCCGGCATCGCCGGCCGCCGGCGGCGAGGGTGGGGGCGGGCCGGCCCGGTCGGTCAACTCGTCGGCGATCTGCCGCCAGGGCCAGGCGACGGGTGCCCCCTCGTACTCGGGGCTGCGCCCCCAAGCCGTCGTCCAGCCCCGCGCGGCCAACCGCTCGGTCAGCGCCTCGGCGAGCGCCGACTTGCCGCCCCCGGCCTCCGCCGAGACCAGGACGAGCGCGGGTCGGCCCTGCCGGGCGACCAGGTCGGCGGCCCGGTCGAGGGCGCCGGACTCCGCGTCCCGGCCGACGAACGGACGCCCTCCCGCAGCGGGGACAGGCGACTCGACCGGCGGCGGCGCGTCGGCCTCGACGCTGCCGGCGAGGTCCGGCGGCTCGGCCGGACGCGGCGGCTCGGTCGCACCGACCGACGGCTCGGCCGGATGCGGTGGCGGGCCGGTCAGGTGCGGCGACCCGGCCGGGCCGGTCAGGTGCGGCGCCTGGGCGAGGACGTCGGCCTCCAGTTGCCGCAGCCGGGGCCCCGGGTCGACGCCCAGCCGCGCGACCAGCGTGTCCCGGGCCCGTCGCAGCGCCGCCAGCGCGTCGCCCTGCCGGCCGGCCCGGTACAGGGCGAGCGCCAGCAGGTGCCAGCCGTCCTCCCGCAACGGTTGGTCGGCCGTGTACGCCCGCAGCTCGGTCGCGGCCTCGGCCGCCCGACCCGACGCCAGCAGCGCCTCGGCCCGCCGCTCCACCGCCAGCATCCGCAGCTCGTCGAGCCGGTCGATCTCGGCGCGGGCCCAGGGCTGGTCGGCGTACTCGGCGTAGGCGGGGCCGCGCCACAGGGCGAGCGCGGTGTCGAGCGCGGCCAGCGCCGAGCCGGCCGATCCGGCGGCGATCAGCTCACCGGACTCGCGGACCGCCGCCTCGAACCGCCAGGCGTCCACCGCGTCGGGTGCGAGGTGCAGCGCGTACCCGGGTGGCGCGGTGACCAGCAGCCGGGCGGGCCGGCGGGGTGGCCGGTCGGGTTCCAGGGCGCGGCGCAGGTCGGCCACGAAGGTGCGGATCGCGGCGACGCCGCCCTCCGGGGGCTCCTCCCACAGGTCGTCGACGAGCCGGTCCACCGGCACGACCCGGCCACGGGCGATCAGCAGCCGGGCCAGCACCGCGCGGGGTCGGGCGCCGCGCAGCGGCACCGGGACGTCGTCGGCGCGGACCTCCACCGGCCCGAGCACGCCGAACGTCACCCCCGCCTGCCCGGTCATGGTCTCCAATCTAGGCACGGCGGCGGCCCGCTGCGGCGCCGGCCGGCGCGACGCTTTCTCCGTGCTCATCCGGTGCTCATCGGTGGTGGGCAGGCTTCCGTCGTACCCCGGGCCGGGTCGGTGAGACCGGCGGCCCGGACCGTCGACAGGAAGGCTCGCCGTGGATCTCGGCATCAAGGGTTTCGACTACCAACGCGTGACGGTCGACGAGGGGGTGGCCCTCTCGGCGGCCGTGGGCGGCTCCGGTCCGCCGGTCGTGCTGCTGCACGGCTTCCCCCAGACCCACCTGATGTGGCGACACGTGGCCGCCGATCTCGCCGCGGACCACACGGTGATCTGCCCCGACCTGCGCGGTTACGGCGCGAGCGACAAGCCCGCCGACACCGACGGGGCCCGGTACGCGAAGCGGACCATGGCCGCCGACGTCGTCGCGCTGGCCCGGGCGCTCGGGCACGACCGGTTCGCCCTGGCGGGCCACGACCGGGGCGCGCTGGTCGCCGTCCGGGCCGGCCTCGACCACCCGGACGCGGTGACCCACCTGGCCGCGCTCGACGTGCTGCCCACCCTCGACATGTGGGACGTCCTGCACGGGACGACCGCCGCCGTCGGCTTCCACTTGTACCTCATGGCTCAGCCTCCGGGCTTGCCCGAGCAGCTGATCGCCGGGAGCGCCGACGCCTTCTTCGGGCACTTCCTGGACGTCTGGACCCGGGATCCGGAGGCCATCCCGGCGGACGTGCGGGCGGCGTACCTGGCGGCGTCCCGCGGCGCGGTCACCTCGATCGTTGCCGACTACCGGGCGTCCGCCGGCATCGACGTGACGCACGACCGGGCCGACCTGGCGGCCGGCAACCGGCTGCGGATGCCGGTGACCGTCCTCCAGCAGGACTGGGGTGCCGCGCTCGGCTACGACGCCGTGGCGCTGTGGCGGGCGTGGGCGCCGGACCTGGCGCACCGGACGGTCACGTGCGGCCACTTCATGGCCGAGGAGGCGCCGGCCGAGGTGGTCGCGGAGCTGCGCGCGCTGCTGAAGCGCTAGCCGGCCGCGCGGCGCCTCGGCCGGGGCCCGGGAGCCGGGAGCCGGGAGCCGGGGCCCGGGAGCCGGGGGAGAATTTTCTCCGGGGCCGTCCACCCCTATCCGGCGGCGCGGGCGGACCTGCTGCACCGGCTGCACCAGCTCGCCGAGGCCGCGGCGGCCTACCGGCAGGCGCTCGACCTGGCCGGCACCGAGCCGGAGCGGGCGCACCTGCGCCGCAGGCTGGCCGAGGTCGAGGCCGCCGCCGGGGACTGACGACCGGCGTCAGTGGGCCCGTTCCTCGGCGACCAGCTCGCGGGTTGCCGGGGCGACCTCGTTGGCGAACAGTTCGATCACGGCCGGATCGTCGCCGGCCAGGATGAACGCGCTGACCCCGTGTTCCAGCGCCACCCCGGCCAGGTCCTCCGCCCACTGCTCCGGCGGGCCGTTGAGGAACGACCGCCCGGTGGCGGCGAACTGGCCGCCGATGTTCAGCAGCCGGCGAACCGCGCCCGGGTCCCGCCCGGCCGCCACGGCGGCCTCGTCGATCTGCGCGTTCATGGTCGTCAGGTCGGCCGTGCCGCCTTCCAGGTACTGGAGGGTGGGCAGCCAGCCGTCGGCCACCCGGCCGGTCAGCCGCAGCATGCGCGGCTTGTACGCGCCGACCCAGATCTTCACGTCGTGGGCCGGCGCAGGCCCGCGCTTCGCACCCCGGACCTGGTAGTACTCGCCGTCGACACGGATCCCGCCCGGCTTGTCGGCCGCCCAGACCTCGCGGATCACCTGGATGGCCTCGTCCAGCGCCTGGACCGCCTGGCCGGGGCTGAGCCGCCGGCCGCCCATCGCCGCGATGGCGTCCCAGAACCCGCCCGCGCCGATGCCCAGCTCGAAGCGGCCGCCGCTGAGCAGGTCGAGGCTGGCGGCGCTGCGGGCCAGCACCGCCGGCTGCCGCAGCGGCAGGTTGAGGACGTTGCCGCTGAGCCGGATGCGCTCGGTGCGGGCGGCCACGTAGCTCAGCAGCGTCCAGGTGTCGTGGAACCGTGGCTGGTAGGGGTGGTCCTGGAAGGTGACCAGGTCCAGCCCCGCCCGGTCGGCCGCCACGGCGACGTCCACCGCGTGCCGGACGGGCTGCGCGGTGGGCGTGACGAAGGCGCCGAACAGGAGATCGTGCCCGTAGTCGGTCATGACGTCGTCCTTGAGGTCGAGTCGGAAGCGGGGTCGGGTGCGATGGCGAAGTTGTCGCGGAAGAGGCAGGTCGGGTCGTACCGCGCCTTCAGCGTGCGCAGCCGCGCGAGCGTCCGGGGCGGGAACGCCTCCAACAGGCGCTCCGGCCGCTGGTCGGTCTCGAAGCTGAGGTAGGTGCCCCGGATGTGCGGCGCCATCAGGTCCTCCCAGAGCGCGTCGAGCCGGGCGCGGTTCCGACCGAACGCGGTGACGTGGAAGTTCACTCCCCGGTGGCTCCACGCCATCGCGTCGGGGTCGATGTCGGTGACCGCCCCGCCGACCGACCGGATGTGGAAGAAGTAGACGGCGCCGCTGGCGACCAGGCGGGCGGCCGCCGCGGCGAAGTCGGGCGTGAGGTGCTCGACCAGACCGGTGCGGGACACCGGCTCGCCCTGCGCCCGGTGCGGGCCCTCGGCCGCGTTGGCCATCACCGAGGCGTACGAGGTGATGACCACCTGCTGGTCGTACCCGGGCGCGATGTCGGCGACGGGTTGCAGCGCGGCCACGATCGTGGCGGGATCGTCGGAGTCGACCATCGCCATCACCTGCGCCACCGACGGCTGGCCGGGCCGCGGCCCGCCCATGATGATCGCGGTGGTCAGGTCGCGGGGTGCCGCCTCGACCGCCGCGCCCCAGCGGGTCAGCAGCCCGGCGGGGTCGCTGGCGTCGAGCACGAACTGGGCCCAGCCGACCGGCCCCACCTCGTCGACCTCGAACTCGAACGCGGTGACGACGCCGAAGTTCGCACCGGCGCCGCGGACGGCCCAGAACAGGTCGGGGTTCTCGGTGTCGCTGGCCCGCACCTGGGTGCCGTCGGCTAGGACCAGCTCGACCGCACGCAGGTGGTCGATGGTGAGGCCGTGTTTGCGGGCCAGCCAGCCGACCCCGCCGGCGGTGGCCAGGCCACCGACGCCGACGCCGCCGTAGTCGCCGGAGGTGAGGGCCCAGCCGTACGGCTCGAGGGCGGCGGCGACCTGCATCCACCGGGCGCCGGGGCCGATCCGCACCCGGCGGGTCGCCTCGTCCAGCACCTCGATCGTGTTGAGCCGGCCGAGGTCGATGACGATGCCACCGTCGTTCGTGGACCGACCGCTGATGCCGTGCCCGCCGCTGCGTACGCCCAGGGGCAGGCCCCGGTGCGCGCGGGCGAAGGCGACCGCGTCGGCGACCTCGGCGGGGGTGCCGGGGCGCAGCACCAGGCCGGGCGCGCCGCCACGCAGGTAGTTCGACTGCACGTTCGAGTAGCTGATGTCGCCCGGCTCCACGGCGGTGTCGGCCAGCGAGGCGGGCACCTCGTCGTACGCGATGCCGGGGCGCCGCTTGGCGCGGACGGTGACGCTGCGCCGGACGGTGGTGGGCAGCGGCTCGGGCAGCGCCCGGTCGACGGCCTCGCGCAGCGCCGGTGCGACCTCGTGCGCGAACCGTGCCATGGTGGTGGCGTCGTCGGTCATCAGGATCAGGGTGCCGACGCCCTCCTCCACGACCAGCGGCAGCAGGTCCTCGACCCAACTGTCGGCCGGCCCGTGCAGCAGGCCCTGGCGGTTCGGCGCGAACTGGCCGGAGATGTTGAGCAGCCGCCGGATGTCCGCCGGGTCGCGGCCCGCCTCCCGGGCCGCCTCGTCAATGATCTTGTTGCCGGTGCGCAGGTCGGCGGGCTCGATCGAACCGAGCGTGGGCAGCCAGCCGTCGGCCTTGGCGCCGACGAGCCGCAGCATCCGCGGCCGGTAGCCGCCGAGCCAGATCGGGATGTGGTGGGCCGGCAGCGGGCCGGGCTGGGCGCCGTCGAGCCGGTGGTGTTCACCGGCGTAGCGCAGCGGCGTGGGGTCGCCGGCGTCGAGCATGGCGCGGATGACGTCGATCGCCTCGTCCAGCGCATCGACCGACTCGCCCGGGCTCAGCCGCCGACCGCCCATCGCCTCGATCGCCGTCCAGAACGCGCCGGCGCCGAGCGCGAGGTCCAGCCGCCCGCCGGAGAGCAGGTCGAGGCTGGCGGCGCTGCGGGCCAGCACCGCCGGGGACCGCAGCGGCACGTTGAGCACGTTCGCGGCGAGGTGGATCCGTTCGGTCTTCCCGGCGACCCAGGACAGCAGAGTCCAGGTGTCCAGGAACGCCGGCTGGTACGGGTGGTCCTGGAAGGTGACCAGGTCGTAGCCGAGTTCCTCGCTGAGTCGGGCGAGCGCCACGGGCACGTCCGGCGTCGCGTTCGTCGGCGTGACGAACGTGCCGAACTCCAGGCGGTGACGGTAGGTACCTGACACGACTCCCCCAAAGGTTGATGCGTCAACCAGTGTACGACCACCTCCCGGAACCGCCACTGTGAGGCCCGTCATCGGCGCCGGGATCTCGCCGAGCCGCCGGCCCGGGGACCGCGAACTACGCTGGTCGGATGGGTGATTCCGGGAACTGGCTCGACGACCGCGAGCAGCAGGTCTGGCGCACCTTCCACCGGCTGCGCAATCAGCTCACGCTGGCCCTCGGGCAGAGCCTCCAACAGGATTCGGGCATCTCCGAGGCCGACTTCGAGGTGCTCGCCGCGCTCGCCGCCGCCCCGGACCAGACGATGCGCGCCCGCACCCTCCGCGCCGAACTCCAGTGGGAGAAGAGCCGCCTCGCGCACCAGATCCGCCGGATGGAACAGCGCGGCCTGGTCGCCCGCGAGGAGTGCGTGGAGGACGGCCGGGCCCCCCTGGTCCGGCTCACCGAGGCCGGTCGGACCACCATCCGGTCCGCGGCGCCCGCGCACGCCGCCCGGGTGCGGGAGCTGTTCTTCGCCGGGCTCACGCCCGCGCAGGTGGAGGCCCTGCACGAGGCCGCCGACGTGGTCCTGTCGCGGCTGCACGGCAACTGCCCGGCGGAGGCGCCGTGACCTCGACCGACATAGACTGCCGCCATGGGGAAGCGGGCGTGACCAGGCACGCGGGGAGTTCGGCGCCGAACGGCCATCTCTGCTGGGTCTACGACGACCCGACGACCTTCGCCAGCGATGCGCGGGACTTCCTGCTCGACGGGCTGCACGCCGGCGAGCGACTCTGGTATGTCTGCGCCGGGCCGTCCGAGCCGGTCCTCGCGCGCCTCTCCGCCGTCCCCGCGCTGCGCGACGCGCTGGCCCGCGGAGCGGCCGAGGTGGTGCCGCTGAACGGGGCGTACCGCTCCGGGGCGGTCGTCGACGGACCGGCCCAGGTGCACGCGTACGCGGAGGCCACCGACGCCGCGCTCGCCGCCGGCTACCGCGGGCTGCGGGTGGTCGCCGAGGCCACCCCGCTGGTCCGCACCCCCGCCCAGTTGGACGCGTTCGCCCGCTACGAACACCTGGTCGACCGCTACATGCGGGCGCGGCCGTTCGCCGCGATGTGCGCCTACGACCGGCGGGAGCTGGACGCCCGGACGATCGCCGAGCTGGCCTGCCTGCACCCGCACACCAACGCGGCCGAGGCACCGTTCCAGCTGTACGCGACCGGGCCGCTGGGCGACCGGGCCGGGCTCGCCGGCGAGCTGGACCCGACGGGCCACGACCTGTTCGCCACCGCGCTGGAGCGGGCCGACCTGCGTCCCGTCGACGGCCGGCTGGTGCTGGACGCACCGCAGCTGCGCTTCGTCGACCACCGCACACTCCTGCTGCTGCGGGACTACGGCCGGCGTCGCGCCGCCACCGTCGCGCTGCGCTCCGCGAACACCGCCGCCGCGCGGCTGGCGACCCTGCTCGGCCTCCCCGGCCTCGAGGTGGAGGCGGCTCGATGAGGACGGGGGCGGCCGCCGGCCACCGGGGCTACTACCACGAGGCGGTCTGCTACGACTCCGACGACGAACTGCTGGCGGTCGCGCTGCCGTTCCTGTGCGGCGGGGTCGAGGCCGGCGAACCCACCTTCGTCGCGCTCGGCGAGCGCACCGCCGGGCTGGTCCGGGCCGCGTTGCCCGCCGGGACCGAGGTGGAGTTCCTGCCGGGCGGGGACGTCTACGCCCGCCCCACCGCCGCGATCCGCTCCTACCGGAAACTGTTGGCCGCTCAGGTCGCCGCCGGGGCCGGCCAGATCCGGATCATCGGTGAGCTGCCGCAGGTCGCGTTCGGGGCGACGTTCGACTGGTGGGCGCGCTACGAGTCGGCGATCAACCACGCGTACGACGACTTCCCACTGTGGAGCATGTGCGCGTACGACGCCCGGACCACGCCGCCGCACCTGCTCGACGAGGTGGGGCGTACGCACCCCCGGTTCGCCACCGCGGACGGCCGCCACGTGCCCAGCCCGACCTACACCGACCCGCCGACGTACCTGCGCGAGCAGCGGCCCGCGCCGCCCGACCCGTTGCAGGCCCGTCCGCCGCTGATCGAGCTGACCGACCCGACGGCGGCGGACGCGCGAGCCGCGGTGCACGCGGCCGACCGGGGCGTCCTGCCCGCGGACGACGTGGACGACCTGGTCGTCGCCGTCAGCGAGACGGTCACCAACGCGCTGCGGCACGGCGTGCCCCCGGTGCGGCTGCGCGTCTGGGCCGGCACCGACCGGATCGTGGTCACCGTGACCGACGGCGGCGACGGCCCGAAGGACCCGTACGCGGGGCTGCTCCCGGCCGGCAACGGCGCGACCGGTGGCCTCGGCCTGTGGATCACCTACCAGTCCTGCAACCACGTGTGCCTGCACCGCCACGCGCACGGCTTCACGTTGCGGCTCACGGCCGGCAACCCGCACTGAGCGCGGCCGCGGGTTGCCGGCCCGCCGGCCGGGCACCGACCGGTCGGGTGACGGCCCCCTTTCACCGCCTCCAACCCGCCCTCCGGCCGCCTTTCCTAGTGACCGGCGGCGGCACGACGGACCAGCCGGCGCGCCTCGTCCGGTGGCACGCCGGTGGCACGCAGCAGGTCGTTGGCCGCGGTCCGCAGCTGGGAGACGACGATGGCCCCGGAGAAGCCCACCTCCTGGCGGCAGGCGGCCCCCGCGTGCCGGACGGCCGCCAGCACCCGCTCCCGGGTGTCCACCGGCTCCTCCGCGGCGAGGAACTCCCGGTGCAGCAACCGGACCGCGTCGCCGAACCGGTCGACGGCCGCCGGCAGGTCGGCGGGCACCGGCTCGTTGTCCCGCAACGTCGTGCCGATCCGGCGAACCATGGTCCGGCTGTTGCGATACGCCCGGTCCAGGTGTTCGGCCCCATGCCGGTAGGCGTCGAGGACCCGGCGGCGGCGCCAGCGGACCGGGGAGAGCCGCACCACCTCGTGGGCGGCGTTGACCGCCTCGCCGAGCCGGTCGAGCTGCGACTCGCCGGCGCGCATCCGGCGCAGCACCTGATCCGCGCGGCTCGCATCGCCCGCGGCCAGCGCCCCCGCCGATTCGGTGAGCTCCCGGGCGAACCGGTCCAACGTCGGATCCGCCACCCGCCGGACCGTCCGCATCGGGTTCAGCGGAGCCAGCACCAGCACCACGAACAGACCCACCACGGCCCCGATCAGCGCGTTGACCGTCCGGGGCAGCTCCAGGTCCGGCGTCGTGGGGGTCAGCGTGGCGACCAGCACCGCCGTACCGCCGGCCTGGGTCATCAACGCGCCGGTGCCCCGGACGGCCGCAGCGGCGGCGATCGCGAGGAAGACGATCGTGCCAGTCTGCCAGGGGCCGGTACCGAGCGCGAGGATGAGCAGGTCACCCACGGTGATTCCGAGGAGCACCCCGATCACCAGCTCGACGGATCGCCGGGCCCGGCCGCCGAGTGCGGCGACGATCACCGTGACCGCGGCGGCCGGGGCGAACGTCGGTTCCGTGTTACCCACCAACCGCCGGGCCACCACCCAGGCCAACGCCGCCGCCATTCCGGCCTGCACCGCCAGGATCAGGTACGTGCGCAGCCGGCGGTAGCTGCCCCGACCGGCATCGGCCACCGGCCCGGGGACCCGCGCCCGCACGCTCTCGCTGGACGGCATGGGCGCGCATACCCGCACCGCACGGCAGGGAACCTAACCCGGCGCCGGGTAGGCCATCGTGCCGGTCAGCGCCACCACGCCGGGCAGCCGGGTGTCCTGGCGGAGGAACTGGGCCACCACCGGCACCGTGGAGCGCAGCAAGCAGCCGTACGGCCGGTCGAGCACGACCGCCTCCGGATCGATCAGGTCGTTGATCCGGACGTGTCGGATCCGCCGGGCGGCGACCGTGATCCGGTACGGCCCGACCGGCTCGGCGTCGCAGTAGTAGAGGTCGAGACTCAGCGCCGCATCCGTGTCGGTGGCGTTGAGCACGCACAGCTGGTCGAAGCTGGTGAGGTCGGGCTCCCGGCCGTTGCTGGGGAACGGGACGTGCCCACCCGGCACGACCCACACCCGCGCACCGATCTCCGGCATCACGCCTCCTCCAGCAGCCGGGCCAGATCGGGGGCGAGGAAGACGCCGTCCGGGTCGAGCCGCCGTCGCAGCTCCTGGAAGTCGTCCCAGCGCGGGTAGAGCGGGCGCAGCTCCCGGGCGGTCAGCCAGTGCTTCTTGCCCCAGTGCGGGCGCCCGCCGTACTGCCGGAAGACCGCCTCCACGTCCCGGAAGTACTCCTCGTACGGCAGGCTGGTGTTCTGGAGGCAGGCGATGGTGACCGTCGGCCGCCCGTACGCGTTGCTCAGCCAGATGTCGTCGGCCGCGATGGTCCGCACCAGCACCCGCCAGCCCGCGACCCTCCGGTGCCGCTCCCGGACGCGGCGCCGGACCTCGGCGAAACAGGCGGCGAACGCCTCCGCCGGAAGCATGTACTCGATCTCCTCGAACCGCAGGTCCCGGGCCTGCGGGATGGTGCGGTGCGTCGGACCCGCCTTGATCTCCCTCGGCGCCCGCCACGGGTCCGACCCCGGCACCCGGCCCATCGACCACGTCCGCTCGCCCGGCGCCTCGTCCGTCCTGTTCATCGTGCGGATCTGGGTGAGGTCGCTGCGCGGATACCAGTAGAAGTCGGCGTTGCGATTGGTGTGCACGAGCTCGGCCAGGTGGTCGAGGGTCCAGTCGACGTGCGCGCACCACGCCCGGCGTCGCAGCTCGTAGCGCGGCTGCACGTCGAGGGTGACCCGGGTGACCACCCCCAGCGCGCCCAGCGAGAGCCGGACCGCCGGCAGCAGCTCCGGGTTCCGCTCGGCCGACACGTCCAGCAGCTCACCCGTTCCGGTGACCAGGCGTACGCCCGTGACCTGCGTGCTCAGGTTGCCGAAGCCGAATCCGGTGCCGTGGGTGCCGGTGGCGGTAGCCCCCGCGATCGACTGGTAGTCGACGTCGCCCAGGTTGTCCATGGCGAGCCCCGCGTCATAGAGCCCCTCGCCCAGGGCGGCCAGCTTCGTGCCGCCCCAGACGGTGGCCCGGTCCCCGCCGTCGGCGATCACGCCGGCCATCCGGTCGAGGCCGAGAAGCACCCCGTCGGTACGGACCAGCGGGCTCGACGAGTGGCCCGAACCGACCGGCCGGATCGTGGTGGCGTCCTCCCGGGCGCGCAGGACCAGCCGCCGCACCTCGTCCTCGTCGCCCGGCTGCGCGTACTCGCCGGGCGTGAACCTGAGGCTTCCGGACCAGTTGACGAACGGCTCCGCCACGACGCTCCCTCCGGCCCGCCGACTACCCGCCGCGGTGCCGGGTAGTCCCGGGTTCGGCCCCGGACACGATGTGCACAGGAGGAGACGTGTCGACCTTCGGCTTCCACGCCTCCCACGAGCAGTTCCCGCCGAGCACGCTGCTTCGCCTGGTGGAGGCGGCGCAGGACGCCGGGTTCACCAGGGCGATGTGCTCGGACCACTTCGCGCCGTTCGCGACCGAGCAGGGGCAGTCCGGCTTCGCCTGGTCCTGGCTCGGTGCGGCGCTGTCCCGCACCGACCTGCCACTCGGCGTCGTCAACGCACCCGGCCAGCGCTACCACCCGGCGATCGTGGCGCAGGCCGCCGCGACCCTGGCCGAGATGTTCCCCGGCCGGTTCTGGCTCGCGGTCGGCAGCGGACAGGCCCTCAACGAGCACATCACCGGTGACCGGTGGCCCACCAAGCCGGAGCGCAACGCCCGGCTGCGCGAGTGCGTCGACGTGATCCGGGCGCTGTTCGCCGGGGAGTGCGTCGACCACCGAGGGCTGGTCACCGTCGACCGGGCGATGCTGTGGTCCCGGCCCGACCCACCGCCGCCGGTGTACGCCGCGGCGGTCACCCCGGAGACCGCGCGCTGGGCGGCGCGCTGGGCGGACGGCATGATCACCATCAACCAGCAGGTCGACGGGGTGCGACGGGTGGTCGAGGCGTACCGCGAGGGTGGCGGCGCGGGGCCGGTGCTGCTCCAGGTGCACCTGTCCTGGGCCGCCGACGAGCAGACCGCCCTCGGCAACGCCTACGACCAGTGGCGGACCGCGATCCTCGGCAGCGACCTCGGCTGGGACCTGGCCACCCCGGCCGACCTCGCGGAGGCCACCGCGTACGTCCGGCCGGAGGACATGCGCGAGCACGTACTGGTCTCCAGTGAACCGGGCCGGCACGCGGACTGGCTGCAGGCGTACGCCGACCTGGGGGTCGACGAGATGTACCTGCACCAGGTCGGGCTCGACCAAGACGGGTTCCTCGACGTGTTCGGCGCCCGGATCCTGCCGGAGTTGACATGACCGAGCCGCCCATCGACTCGTACGCCTTCCTGTCCGACACCCACACGACGGCGCTGGTCGGCCCGGACGGCGCGGTGGAGTGGTTCTGCGCGCCCCACGCGGAGGGTGACGCCGTGTTCGCCCGCCTGCTCGACCGCGGCCGGGGTGGTGCGTTCACCCTCTCCGTGGCCGGCTGCCCGACCCCGGTCCGCCGGTACCTGCCCGACTCGTTGGCGCTGGAGAGCCGGTACACCGCGCCCACCGGCAGAGCTGTGGGCCAGGACTTCCTCGCGGTCCGTGCCGGCGACGCCACCCGGCCGTTCCTCGCCGAGCGGCTGCTGGTCCGCCGGGTCACGGCCGAGCAGGGCCCGGTACGGCTGGCGGTCCGGGTACAGCCGCGCCCCGGCTACGGCGCCGAGGCCACCGGCTGGACGCGGACCGACGGCCACTGGCGGGCGCCGGGCATCCCCCTCGACGTGTGGTCCACCCTGCCGCTCACCGACGACGGCGGCGCCCTGTGCGGCGCGGTCGAGCTGGCCGAGGGCGCGACGGCGACCGTGCTCGTCGGCTACGGGGAGGTGCCCCCGGCAGCACCGGCCGAGGAGCTGCTCGACCGCACGCTGCGCACCTGGCGGGAGTGGTCGGCCCGCAGCGACTACGCCGGCTTCGGGTCGGACGCCGTCCGGCACAGCGCGTTGGTCCTGCGCGGCCTCTCCTACGACGAGACGGGCGCGCTGCTCGCCGCGCCGACCACCTCGCTGCCGGAGGAGCTCGGCGGCGTCCGCAACTGGGACTACCGCTTCACCTGGCACCGGGACGCCGCGCTGCTGCTGCTCGCGCTGTTCCGGTTGGGACACGCCGAGGAGGGGCGGCGCTACCTGCGCTTCCTGCTGGACGTCTGCGCCGGCGCCGGCGAGACGCTGACGCCGCTGGTGGGCATCCACGGTGTGACCAGCGAGGAACGGGAGCTTCCCCACCTGTCCGGGTACGCGGGCTCGACACCGGTGCGGATCGGCAACGAGGCGGCCGAACAGGTGCAGTTCGACACGTACGGGCACGTCCTGGACGCCGCGCTCGCGTACCAGGAGCTGACCGGGGAGCTGACCCTCGACCAGTGGCGGCTGCTGTGCCGCCACGTCGACACCATGGCGGACCGCTGGCGGGAGCCGGACCACGGGGTCTGGGAGATCCGCGGCCCGCGACGGCACTATGTCAACAGCAAGGTGATGACCTGGGTCTGCCTCGACCGAGGCATCCGCCTCGCCGACCTGGTGGCCGACCGGGGCGCGCCGGTCCGGCGGTGGCGGGACGCCCGTGACGCGCTGCACGCCGAGGTCTGCGAGCGGGGCTACGACCCGGAGCAGCGCAGTTTCGTCATGACGTACGGGTCCTCCGACCTGGACGCCTCCCTGCTGCGCATCCCCGTGGTCGGCTTCCTGCCCGGCGACGACCCGAGGGTGGTCGGCACCGTCGACCGGATCCGGGAACGACTCGGCGTCGGACCCGCGCTGGTACGCCGCTACGCCACGGACGACGGGCTGCCGGGTGAGGAGGGCGCGTTCCTGCTGTGCTGCTTCGAGCTGGTGTCCGCGCTGGTCCTCGGCGGCCGGCGGGACGAGGCGCGGCGGATCTTCGATCGGCTCCGCGGTCACGCCGGCCCGCTCGGGCTCTATTCCGAGCAGGTCGCCGCCGACGGCACCGCCCTCGGCAACCATCCGCAGGCGTTCACCCATCTGGCGCTGATCGAGGCGGCGCTCAACCTGGACGCCGCGTCGGACCGGGACGCCCTGCACGCCTGGGCCGCCCGACAGGCCCGGCCGCTCGCCGCCGAAGCCGGGTAGCCGTCAACAGCGCGTCAAGATTGCCGGGGCCGCCGTCAAATCGCCGTATCGGCACGGGCTCCACCGCCACCGGCTCGCCACGATGGCGACATGACGTCACGACGGTTGCGGCCGCGGGATCGCGAGCCGGTTCCGGCGGACGCCGGGCGGCGGTCCGCCCGACGCCCGGCTGGTCCGGTCGGCCCGTCGGCCGTGTCCCCGACCCTGTCCGACGAACCGGAGCGGCGGCACGAGGCGCTGGTCGGCGTCCGGTTGACCGCCGCCACGCCCGGCAGCCACCTCCTGGACTACCTGCGGACCGAGCCCTGCGCCGTGGAGGCGTGGTGGATCGCCGCCGACATCGACGCCGTGGTCCGCCTCTCCGCGACCAGCCTGAGCGTGCTGCACCGCGCCGTGGAGGACCTGCGACGGCGGGGCGGCGCGGAGGTCGTCGCCACGCACAGCATCCTCCGCCCGCTGGACCTCCCGGCCCCCACCGACACCCCGGCCGCCACCGTCCCGGTGCGCGTGCCGGCACGGGCATGAGCCGCCCCACCACCGCCGGCCGGATCGTGGTCGGGGTGGACCGCTCGTACGCCGGGCTGGCCGCACTGCGCGCGGCGGTGCGGCTGGCCCGCCGTGCCGGCGCCCCGCTCTACGCGGTGCGGGCGTGGACGTTCGTGCCGCTCTGGCGCCCCGGGACCATGCCGTGGCTCTGGCAGGAGGAGTTCGCCCGGGCGGCCCGCGCATACGTGCGGGACGCCTTCGAGACGGGCCTCGGCGGCCAGCCGCGGGACGTGACCGTGCGCGTCGTCGCCGAGCAGGGCTACGCCGGCCAGGTGCTGGTCGACGAGGCCTGGCGGGAGACGGACGTGCTGGTGGTCGGCAGTCCCCGCCGGGGCCGCTTCGGGTCGAAGGGCGGGCACGTCACCCGCTACTGCGTGAGCCGGGCGAGCGTGCCGGTGGTGACGGTTCCCGCGCCGGACTGGGCGCGGGCCGAGGCGATCCGCCGCTTCGGCCGTGATCTCGAACGATTTCCCCGCTGACCGGGCGCGCCCGCCGGTCGGTAAGCCGAAGTGAGAAGGAAGGCAACACGATGGACGAGGTTCCGGATACCTGGGCCGTCCCGGTGCGTACCGTGCCCGGACGGCAGGCGCTGGCGGTGCGTACCGCCCGGCTTCCGCAGGGAGAGCGGGTGGGTCTGGCCTTCAGCAGCCCGGAGCGGCTCGCCAGCGCCATGGGCGCGGACCAGCCGTGGACCCCGCTCTGCGAGTCGGCGCTGCGGAGCATGTTGAGGCCGTTGGGCGTCCACCGCATCCAGCTGGACCCGCTGCTGGTCGCGCCGCCGGTCGCGCCCGACGAGGCGCGTGTCGGCACGGTGCCGCAGCAGACCGGTCCGACTCGCGCCACTACCGTGCCGCAGCAGGCCGCGCCGGCCCGTCCCGTCGCCGCGCTCGCCGGCACCCGTCCGGTTTGAGCTGACCCGTCCAGTCTGCGTCAACCGTCCGATCTGAGTCGACGCGTCCGGTCTGCGCCCGCTACCGGCCTCAGGGCCGGTAGCGGTAGCCCATCCCCGGCTCGGTGATCAGATGCCGGGGACGGGCCGGGTCGTCCTCCAACTTGCGGCGCAACTGAGCGAGATACTGCCGCAGGTAATTGCTCTCGTTCTGGTACTCCGGCCCCCACACGTCGTGCAGCAGCTGTCGCTGGCTGACCAGCTTGCCGGGGTTGCGCAGCAGCTTCTCCAGCACCGCCCACTGGATGGGGGTCAGCTTCACCTCGGTGCCGTCGTCGTGGGTGACCGTACGGTCGGCGAGGTCGACGGTGTGCCGGCCCACCCGCAGGGTGGCGGTGGCGTCGGTCGGTGCGCCGAGCCGCCGGGCGACCGCCCGGATGCGCGCCAGCAGCTCCTCCACGCCGAACGGCTTGGTCACGTAGTCGTCCGCGCCCGCGTCCAACGCCTCGACCTTGTCCTCGCTGCCGGCCCGGCCGGAGAGCACGATGATCGGCACGGTGGTCCAGCCCCGCAGGCCCCGGATCACGTCGATGCCGTCCATGTCCGGCAGGCCCAGGTCGAGGACCACCAGGTCGGGCGGGTGACCGGCGGCCGCCTTGAGCGCCCCGGCGCCGGTGTCGGCGACCTCGACGTCGTACCGGCGGGCGCGCAGGTTGATCCGCAGGGCGCGCAGGATCTGCGGCTCGTCGTCGACGACCAGGATGCGGGTCATTCCTGTGGTCCCTCCGCCAGGCTGTGAGTCACGGCGGGCAGCCGCAGCACCATGGTCAGTCCACCACCCGGAGTGGTCTCCGGGGTCAGGCTCCCCCCCATCGCCTCGGCGAGACCCCGGGAGAGCGCGAGGCCGAGGCCCACGCCGGTCTGGTTGTCCCGGTCGCCGAGGCGCTGGAACGGCAGGAACACGTGCTCCCACATGTCCTCGGGGATGCCCGGCCCGGTGTCGATGACCCGCAGCTCGACCTGACCGGCGTGCGCGCTGGCGGTGATCGTGGGCGGCTGGCCGGGCGGACTGTAGCGCAGGGCGTTGGCGATGATGTTGACCAGGACCCGCTCCAGCAGCCCGGGGTCGGCGGTGGCGGCGGGCAGGTCGGCCGGGATGTCGGTGGTGACGTCGGCGGCCGGGGGGCCGAGCTCGTCCAGGGCCAGGGGCACCGCGTCCTCCAGGCCGATGGTGGTCGGGGTGAGACCGAGCACGCCGGCCTGGAGCCGGCTCATGTCGAGCAGGTTGGCGACCAGCCGGGCGAGCCGGTCCAGCGACTCCTCGGCGGTGGCGAGCAGCTCCGCCCGGTCCTCCTCGTCGAAGTCGATGTCGGGGCTGCGCAGGCTGGTCACCGCCGCCTTCGCGGACGCCAGCGGCGTACGCAGGTCGTGGCTGACCGCGGCGAGCAGCGCGGTCCGCATCCGGTCGGCCGCGGCGAGCGGTCGGGCGGTGGCGGCCTCCTCGGCCAGCCGCTCCTGGCGCAGTGCGACGGCCGCCTGGGCGGCGAACGCCTCGACGAGGCGCCGGTCGGCGGCCTCCAGCCGGCGACCGCAGAGGACCACGGTGATCCGGTCGTCGACCGGCACGGTCGTCTCGCCGCTGTCGGGCGTGGTGGCGGCGTGGTCGCCGACGCTGGCCACCACGCACCAGGCCTGCTCGTCCCGGGCCCGGCTCGGGCGGCTGGTGGCATCCTCGGCGAGTTCCAGCACGCTGACCGCGCGCAGCCCGAACGTCTCCCGGAGCTGGTCCAGCAGCGCGATCAGGGGCCGCCCGCCACGCAGCACCCCGCCGGCGACGGCCGCGAGGGTCTGCGCGTCGGCGGCGGCGCGGGCCGCCTCCCGGGTGCGCCGGGCGGCGACGTCCACGATCCAGCTGACCGCGAGCGCCACCCCGACGAAGACGACCAGGGCGAGCAGGTTGTCCGGCTCGGCGATGGTCAGCGTGTGGAAGGGTGGGGTGAAGTACCAGTTGATCATCAACGTCCCGCCGAGCGCGGCGACCAGCGCGGGCCAGAGCCCGCCGACCAGCGCGACCGCCACGACACCGGCGAGGAACAGCAGGATGTCGCTGGCCAGGGTCAGGTCCGGCAGCACCGTCAGCACCAGGGTCAGCAGCGGCATGCCGATCGCGGCGAGGCCGAAGCCGAGCAGCCGTCGGCGCCGGGACAGCGCGGCGGGCAGGGCGACCGTCGGCCGGCCACGGCCCGCCTCGGTGTGGGTCACCAGGTGCACGTCGATGGCGTCGGAGTGCGCGATGGTGGTCACGCCGACACCGCGGGAGAGGATCTGGGCGAACCGGCCCCGACGGCTCGCCCCGAGCACCAGCTGGGTGGCGTTGACCCCGCGCGCGAAGTCGAGCAGCGCGTCCGGCACGTCGGCGCCCAGGACCTGGTGGTAGGTGCCGCCGAGGCTCTCCACCAGCACCCGCTGTCGGGCCAGCTGCGCCGGGTCGGCCCCGGCCAGGCCGTCGCTGCGGGCCACGTGCACGGCGAGCAGGTCGGCGCCCTTGCTGCGGGCGGCGATGCGGGCGGCCCGGCGGATCAGGGTCTCGCCCTCAGGCCCACCGGTGAGCGCGACGACCACCCGCTCGCGCGCCTCCCAGGTCTCGGCGATGCCCTGCTGGCTGCGGTAGTGGCCGAGCTGCTCGTCGACCTTGTCGGCGAGCCACAGCAGGGCCAGCTCGCGCAGCGCGGTGAGGTTGCCGACCCGGAAGTAGTTGCCCAGCGCCGCGTCGATCTTGTCGGGTCGGTAGATGTTGCCGTGGGCCATCCGCCGGCGCAGCGCCTCCGGCGTCATGTCGACCAGCTCGACCTGCTCGGCCGCGCGGACCACCTCGTCCGGCACGGTCTCCCGCTGGACGGTGCCGGTGATCTGCGTGACCACGTCGTTGATCGATTCGAGGTGCTGCACGTTCACCGTGGTGAGCACGTCGATGCCGGCGTCGAGCAGCTCCTGCACGTCCTGCCAGCGCTTGCCGTTGCGAGAGCCGGGCACGTTGGTGTGCGCGAGCTCGTCGACGACGGCGACCTCGGGCCGGCGGTCGAGGACGGCGTCGAGGTCCATCTCGGTGAAGTCCGCGCCGCGGTACGTCAGGCTGCGGCGGGGCACCTGCTCCAGGTCGCCGATCATCGCCGCGGTGTGCTTACGGCCGTGCGTCTCGACCAGGCCGATCACCACGTCGGTGCCCCGCTCGGCGCGCCGGTGGGCCTCCTCCAGCATCGCGTACGTCTTCCCGACGCCGGGTGCGGCGCCCAGGTAGATGCGGAGTTCTCCTCGTGGCACGGGTCCATCCTCTCCGGTGCCGCCCCGGGGCGGGGCGGGGTGGCGGTTCCGCCCGGCCCACGGGCCGGCGTCCCCGTCGGTGGGCGGTGACGGCGCGGGGCGAGACCACCCGGTCAGGTGGCCTCGCCCCGCGCGTTCGGTGGGTCAGCGGGCCGGGAACTCCCGGTCCAGGGCCAGGTTGAGCTCCAGGACGTTCACCCCGGGCTCCCCCATGAACCCGAGGGACCGCCCGGTGGTGTTCGCCTCGACCAGGCGACGGACCGCCGCCGGGTCGGCACCGCGCTCGCGCGCGACCCGGTTGACCTGCAGCTCGGCGTACGCCGGGCTGATGTGCGGGTCGAGGCCGCTGCCGCTGGCGGTGACCGCGTCGGCGGGCACCGCCGGCTCGGCGGGTGCGTCGCCGCGGATCGGGGTGATGATCCCGCCCTCGGCCACGTAGTCCTGCCCCGGCTGGGCCAGCTCCACGGTCACGCCCTGGTAGCTGCTGACGAACGGGGTCGCCGGGGCGGTCTGGTTGACGCTGACCACCCGGGTCACCGGGCCGGTGAGGCCGTCGGCCCGGAACACGGCGAGCACCGCGCCGACCCCCTCCGGGGTGCAGTACGGCCGGCTGCCGTCCACGCCGTTGAGCTCGCCGACCGCCTTGCTGCGCTCGCAGACCTGGGTGAGCAGGCTCTGCGAGGACTCCTCGGGGTCGGTGGCGATGGTGTCCACCACGCTCTCCGGGCCGAGGTTGCTGGCCGAGGTGCTGGTGGGGTCGTAACCGTCGCCGGCGGCGGACGGGCGGCTCTGGAAGTAGCGCGTGACCGGGTTGCCGTCACCGTCGGTGAAGGACTGGCCGATCAGGCTGCTGCCCACGGTCCGACCATCGACCGTGATCATCGAGCCGTCCGCCTTGTGGGCGAGGCCGGGGATCTGACCGACGGCGACCAGGGCGAGCGGGTAGGCCAGGCCGAGCAGGACGGTGAAGACGAGCAGGGCCCGTAGGGCAGCGAGGTGCTGGGCGAGCCAGGTGGGTAGGCGCATCACGAGATCCCTGGGATGAACTGGATGAGCAGGTCGATGAGCTTGATGCCGACGAACGGCACGACGAGGCCGCCGAGGCCGTACAGCCAGAGGTTGCGGCTGAGCAGCTTCGACGCGCTCGCCGGCCGGTACCGCACGCCGCGCAGGGCGAGCGGGATCAGCGCGATGATGATGATCGCGTTGAAGATGACCGCGGAGAGGATCGCCGACTCCGGGCTGGCGAGCCGCATGATGTTCAGCGCGTCCAGGCTCGGGTAGAGGCCGGCGAACATGGCCGGGATGATCGCGAAGTACTTCGCGACGTCGTTGGCGATCGAGAAGGTGGTCAGCGAGCCGCGGGTGATCAGCAACTGCTTGCCGATCTCCACGATCTCGATGAGCTTGGTCGGGTCGGAGTCGAGGTCGACCATGTTGCCGGCCTCCTTGGCGGCCGACGTGCCGGTGTTCATGGCCACGCCGACGTCGGCCTGCGCGAGGGCCGGCGCGTCGTTGGTGCCGTCACCGGTCATCGCGACCAGCCGGCCGCCCTCCTGCTCCTTCTTGATCAGGGCGAGCTTGTCCTCCGGCGTGGCCTCGGCGAGGAAGTCGTCGACGCCGGCCTCCTCCGCGATGGCCTTCGCCGTACGCGGGTTGTCACCGGTGATCATCACGGTTCGGATGCCCATCCGGCGCATCTCGTCGAACCGCTCGCGCATGCCGGACTTGACGACGTCCTTCAGGTGGATGACACCGAGCGCGCGCGCCGGCTCACCGTCAACGTGCTCAGCCACCACCAGCGGGGTGCCGCCGGTGCCGCTGATCGCGTCGACCAGGCCGCCGACCTGGGCGGTGGGGTGGCCGCCGTTCTCCCGGACCCACTTCATCACCGCCGCGGCGGCGCCCTTGCGGATCCGTCGTACGCCCCCGTCGACGCCCTCCGCGCCGAGGTCGACGCCGCTCATCCGGGTCTCGGCGGTGAACGGCACGAACGTGGCGTTCGGCATGACGCCGGCCTCGCGCTCACGCAGCCCGTACTCGTTCTTGGCGAGCACCACCACCGAGCGTCCCTCCGGGGTCTCGTCGGCGAGGCTGGAGAGCTGGGCGGCGTCGGCCATCTCCGCGTCCGACACCCCGTCGATCGGGATGAACTCGGAGGCCTGCCGGTTGCCCAGGGTGATCGTGCCGGTCTTGTCCAGCAGCAGCGTGTTCACGTCGCCGGCCGCCTCGACGGCCCGACCGCTCACCGCGAGGACGTTGCGCTGCACGAGGCGGTCCATGCCGGCGATGCCGATGGCCGACAGCAGCGCCCCGATGGTGGTGGGGATCAGGCAGACCAGCAGGGACACCAGCACGATGCCGCTGACACCGGCGTCGGTGATCGCGCCGCTGTCCGCCGCGGCCGCCTGGTAGCCCTTCGAGAAGATCGCCAGCGGCTGGAGGGTGACCACCGCGAGCAGGAAGATGATCGTGAGCGCGGCGAGCAGGATGTTCAGCGCGATCTCGTTCGGCGTCTTCTGCCGGTTGGCGCCCTCGACCAGGGCGATCATCCGGTCGATGAAGCTCTCTCCCGGCTTCTGAGTGATCTTGACGACGATCCGGTCGGAGAGCACCTTGGTGCCGCCGGTGACCGCGCTGCGGTCACCGCCGGACTCCCGGATCACCGGGGCGGACTCGCCGGTGATCGCCGACTCGTCAACGCTGGCGATGCCCTCGACGACGTCGCCGTCGCCCGGGATGGTGCCGCCGGCCTCGACCAGGACGATGTCGCCCTGCTTCAACTCCGGGGCGGGCACCGCCTCGTCCCGGTACCGGTTCGCCGGCGTGCCCGGCGCCCAGCCGATCAGGCGGGTGGCGATGGTGTCCCGCTTCGCCTGGCGCAGGCTGGCCGCCTGGGCCTTGCCCCGGCCCTCCGCGACGGCCTCGGCCAGGTTGGCGAAGAGGACGGTGAGCCAGAGCCAGACGGTGATGGCCCAGGCGAACACGGACGGCTCGGTGATCGCGAGCACGGTGGTGAAGACGGCGCCGATCTCGACGATCAGCATCACCGGGTTGCGCCACAACGTACGCGGGTCGAGCTTGCGCAGCGCGTCCGGCAGGGACCGGAACAGCTGCTTCGGGTCGAGCAGGCCCCCACCGACCCGGTTGCCCTGGGTGGCCGGGGTGCCCGCGGTCGGCTGCTCGCCGGCCCCGGATGTCACCGACGTGACGGACATGGTCTCGTTCCTCATGGAGTTCACAGCCCCTCAGCCAGGGGGCCGAGCGCGAGTGCGGGCAGGAAGGTGAGCGCGACGACGATCACCGTGACGCCGACGACCATCCCGATGAACAGGGGACGGTGGGTCGGCAGGGTGCCTTCCGACGCGGGGGTGGGCTGCTGCCGGGCCAGCGAGCCGGCCAGGGCGAGCACGAAGATGATCGGCAGGAACCGGCCGAGCAGCATGCACAGGCCGAGTGCCGTGTCCCACCAGGTGGTGTTCACCGTGATGCCGGCGAACGCCGAACCGTTGTTGTTGCTGGCCGAGGTGAACGCGTACAGCACCTCGGAGAGCCCGTGCGGGCCCACGTTCAACGCGGTCGCGTTGTTGCCGGTGGCGAAGGCCGCGGCCGTACCGATCAGCACCAGCGCCGGGGTGATCAGGAAGTACATCGAGGCGAACTTGATCTCCCGCGCCCCGATCTTCTTGCCCAGGTACTCCGGCGTGCGGCCGACCATCAGACCGGCCACGAACACCGTGATCACGGCGAGGATCAGCAGGCCGTAGAGGCCCGCGCCGACACCACCGGGCGCGACCTCGCCGAGCATCATGTTGACGATCGGCATCATGCCGCCGAGCGGCGTGAACGAGTCGTGGAAGGAGTTGACCGCGCCGGTCGAGGTCAACGTGGTGGCCGCGGCGAAGGTCGCCGAGTTCGACACGTCGAAGCGGACCTCCTTGCCCTCCAGCGCCGCGCCGACCGCCTGCGGCACGGTGCCGTGCCCGGCCAGCTCGAAGACGTTGGTCAGGGTGATGCTCGCCAGCGCGAGGATGGCCATCACGGCCGCGATCGCGTAGCCCTGCCGGTTCTGCCCGACCATGCGACCGAAGACGCGCGGCAGGCTGAACGGGATCACGAAGATCAGGAAGATCTCGAGCCAGTTGGTCCACGCCGTCGGGTTCTCGAAGGGGTGGGCGCTGTTGGCGTTGTAGAAGCCGCCACCGTTCGTGCCCAGCTCCTTGATGACCTCCTGGCTGGCCACCGGCCCGCCGGTCAGCGTCTGGCTCCCGCCAGTCAACGTGGTGACGTCGGTGCCGGCCGAGAGGTTCTGCACCACGCCGCCGATCATCAGCGCGAGCGCGCCGAGCACCGCGACGGGCAGCAGGATACGCAGGGTGATCCGGGTCAGGTCGACCCAGAAGTTGCCCAGCTGCTGCGTACGGCTGCGGGCGAAGCCCCGCACCAGGGCGACCGCGATCGCGATGCCGACCGACGCGGACACGAAGTTCTGCACCGCGAGACCGGCCATCTGCACCAGATGGCCCATGGTCGACTCACCCGAGTACGACTGCCAGTTCGTGTTCGTCACGAACGACACGGCGGTGTTCCAGGCGCCGTGCGGCACGACCGGGTCGAAGCCCAGCGACAGCCACAGCTTGTCCTGCACGCGCTGGAACAGGTAAAGGAAGAGGACCGAGACCGCCGAGAAGGCCAGCACGCTACGGGCGTACACGCCCCACGTCTGCTCGCCGGCCGGGTTGACCCCGACCAGCCGGTAGATCCCGCGCTCGACCCGGGAGTGCCGGGCCTGGGACACCACCCGGTACATGTAGTCGCCGAACGGCTTGTAGACGGCGACCAGCGCCGCCACCAGCGACAGGATGAAGATGACGCCGGCTGTTGTCATGGTCATCAGAAGCGCTCCGGGAAGAGCAGGGCGACGACCAGGAAGATCCCCAGGCCGATCGCCAGCACCAGACCGACGGCATTGACCGCGCTCACAGCTTCTCCACCGCCCGCACCACCAGGGCGAGCGCCGCGAACAGCGCCACCGTCAAGACCACGAACACCACGTCAGACACGCTGACTCCTCGTACGGAAAAGGTTCGTCGCGACCGCCTGCCGGTCGCGCGGGGCAATCAAAGCGCCGAGGAATGGGCCGCGACAGGGGCAATAACGCGACCATGACGGCGGCTTCCGCTTTCTTGACGCGCTTTTCACAGCGGGCCGCTGAGCGGGTGAAACGGCACACAGAAGTGAACCGGCCGGGCGTCGCCGCCCGGCCGGTCGAGGTCGCCGTCGTCGCCCGTCAGGCGGCCCGACGCCGGCCCGGCTCCCCGTCCGGCGGGGTGACCGTCGACGGGAGCGGCCGGGCCGGCGCGACCGAGGCCGGCGCGGTCCGTGCCGGGGCGGGTGACGGGCCGCCGGGGGCCGTCGCGTACGTCCGGAGGCGCCGATGGCCCGCCCCGACGCCGGCGGCGAAGCCGAACCCGGCCGTGTACGCCCAGGTGGCGGCCGGCGCGCCGACGAGTTCACCGAACTCGTTCGCCAGGAACCCGACGAAGGTCATCGCGCCCAGCACGGTCACCGCGCCGACCGCCCGCAGGTCGGGCACGAAGCGGGCGTACCCAGCGAGCGCGACCGCCACGACGAGCGCCCGGCCGGGCAGTCGGGTCGGCGGGAAGAGCAGGGCCGCCAGCAGCGCCGCACCGATCACCAGCACCGCGCCGACCGCGACGCTGATCCCGGTCGGGGTCCGGTCGTCCCGCGTCCCGGCTCCCCGATGCTGGTCGACACCCACGGCAGGCCTCCCCCGAACGTGAGCCCGCCCACCGGGCCCGTCCGTCGCCATACCACCCCCGCCGCCCCGCCGCGGTCGACGCCTTTCACGCACCCATCACGGCGCGACGCCCATTCTTGACGCGGGCATAACGCGCCACCCGGGCCCGCCGTGGTTCAGTGCGCCGACCGTGCACCTCCTGCCCGACATTCCGGCGCAAGCTCCTGAATCGACGGCCGAACATGCACGATCGACGGGGGTCCGGAGGCGGGCGCTCGGCGGGCTGTTGACTCGCCGGTAACCGGCGGAGATCGTGGTGGCCATGGCGACCCCCGACCGCTCCCCCTCACCCTGGCGCGAGCCCGAGCACGACGCCCTGGCCGACCTCGCCCGCACCTTCTTCACCAAGGAGGTGCTCCCGCACGCCGACCGGCTGGCCGCCCAGGGGCACCCGGACCGTGCGCACTACCGCCGCGCCGGCGAACTGGGCCTGCTCGGCCTATCCGTGCCCGAGCAGTACGGCGGCGGGGGCGGCGGCTTCACCCACGAGACGGTGGTGCTCCAGGAGCAGGCGTACGCCGGTGAGACCAGCCTCGGCCTGGCCGTGCACAGCGGCATCGTCACCGGCTACCTGGTCGCGTACGGCAGCGAGGAGCAGAAGCGGCGCTGGCTGCCCGGGCTGTGCAGCGGCGAACTGGTCGGCGCGATCGCGATGACCGAGCCGGACGGCGGCTCCGACCTCCAGGCGATGCGCACCCGGGCGGTGCGCGACGGCGACGACTACGTGGTCACCGGCGCCAAGACCTTCATCAGCAACGGCGGCCTGGCCGACCTGGTCATCGTGGCCGTCAAGACCGATCCGGAGCAGCGGGCGGCCGGCATCTCCCTGCTGGTCTGCGAGGTCGGCGGCGACCCGGAGGGCTTCCGTCGCGGGCGGCTGCTCGCCAAGATCGGGCTGCACGCCAACGACACCGCCGAGCTGTTCTTCGACGGGCTGCGGGTGCCGGCGGCCAATCTGCTCGGCGACGCCGAGGGGCTCGGCTTCGTCCAGCTCATGCGGCAGCTGCCCCAGGAGCGGCTGGTGCTCGGGGTGGGCGCGGTCGCCGCGATGGAACGGGCCGTCGACCTGACCGTGGCGTACGCGAAGGAGCGCACCGCCTTCGGCAAGCCGCTGCTCGGCCACCAGAACACCCGGATGGTGCTCGCCGAGTGCGCGACCCGCGCCCGCACCGGGCGGGTCTTCCTGGACGACTGCATCGTTCGGCACACGCGCGGCGAGTTGGACGTGGCGACCGCCGCGATGGCGAAGTACTGGCTGACCGAGGGGCAGTGCGAGGTCGTCGACCGGTGCCTGCAGCTCTTCGGCGGCTACGGCTACACGACCGAGTACCCGATCGCGCGGATGTATGCCGACGCCCGGGCCCAGAAGATCTACGGTGGCACCAACGAGATCATGAAGGAGCTGATCGCCCGTGCCCTCTGACGACGGGTCGCGGGGCGGCGCGGACGGGCCGGCTCCGGAGCCGGCGCGGGCCGGCGGCGGGCCGCTGGCCGGGGTGCGGGTGGTCGAGCTGGCCAGCCTCGCGCCCGCCCCGTTCGGCTGCATGGTCCTCGCCGACCTGGGCGCCGAGGTGGTGCGGGTCGACCGGCCCGACGGCCCCGGCGCCGGCCGGCTCGCCGCGCCGCCGGGCGGCCCCCTGCAGCGTGGCCGGCGGGTCACCGCGCTGGACCTGAAGTCGCCCGAGGGGGTGGCGGACCTGCTGCGCCTGGTCGACCGGGCGGACGTGCTGGTCGAGGCGTACCGGCCGGGGGTCGCGGAGCGGCTGGGCTTCGGGCCGGAGACCTGCGCGGCCCGCAACCCCCGCCTGGTGTACGCCCGGATGACCGGCTGGGGGCAGGACGGCCCCCTCGCCGCCCGGGCCGGGCACGACATCGACTACATCGCGGTGGCCGGCGCCCTGGAGCCGCTGGGCCGGGCCGGGGAGCGTCCGCACGCGCCGGGAAACCTGATCGGTGACTTCGCGGGCGGCGGGATGCTGCTCGCCGTCGGGGTGCTCGCCGCGCTGCTGGAGCGGGAGCGTTCCGGCGTGGGGCAGGTGGTGGACGCGGCGATGGTCGACGGGTCCGCGCTGCTCACCGCGTTCCTGCACGGAATGATCGGCACCGGTCTGTGGTCGGCGCCGCGCGGGCGCAACCTGCTCGACGGCGGGGCGCCGTTCTACGACACGTACGGCACGGCGGATGGTGGGTTCGTGGCGGTCGGCGCGTTGGAGCCGGCCTTCTACGCCGCCCTTCTCACCGGTCTCGGGTTGGCCGACGACCCCGACCTGCCGGCCCAGTACGACCCGACGGGCTGGCCCGAACTGCGCCGCCGGTTCACGGACCGGTTCGCCGAGCGGACGCGGGACGAGTGGACGGCCGTCTTCGCCGAGCTGGACGCGTGCGTGGCGCCGGTGCTCACCCCCACCGAGGCGCACCGGCACCCGCACAACGCCGCCCGGGGCACGTTCGTCGAGGTGGCCGGCGAGATCCAGCCCGCCCCAGCCCCCCGCTTCACCCGCACCCCACCGACACCGCCCACCCCACCGGGCGACCCGGAGCCGATAGCGGACATCCTCGCGAGCTGGTCGTAGCGGAGATCCCGGTGGGAAAGCGCCCGCTGGGGGCGGTTTCCCACCGGGATCCGCGGGCGAGCCCGCGCGCTTCGCGACTCAGGCGCGCGCCGGGGTGCGGTCCGGCTCCGGCTCGGTCGGGACGGCGGCTGCCTCCCTCTCCTCCGGGCCGTCGTGGTCGTCGAGCATGGTGGCCTCGTCGAACGGCGCCTGGCCGGAGAGCACGGCCTGGGCCTGCTCCCGGTCGAACTCGCCGGTCCAACGGCCGATCAGGACGGTGGCGACGGCGTTGCCGGCGAAGTTGGTCAGCGCCCGGGCCTCCGACATGAACCGGTCGATGCCGACGATCAACCCGACACCGTCCACCAGGTCCGGCCGGTGCGACTGGAGGCCGCCGGCCAGGGTGGCGAGGCCGGCGCCGGTGATGCCGGCGGCGCCCTTCGACGCGATGATCATGAACACGAGCAGCGAGATCTGCTCGCCGACCGACAGCGGGTTGCCCATCGCCGAGGCGATGAAGAGCGAGGCCATGGTCAGGTAGATGGCGGTGCCGTCGAGGTTGAAGGAGTACCCGGTCGGGACGGTGATGCCGACGACCGGCTTGCTGACGCCGAAGTGCTCCATCTTGGCGATCAACCGGGGCAGCGCCGACTCCGACGACGAGGTCGACACGATCAGCAGGAACTCCCGGCCGAGGTACCGCAGCAGCGAAAAGATCGAGATACGGGCGACCAGCCAGAGCAGCGCGCCGAGCACCACCAGCACGAAGATCAGGCAGGTGGCGTAGAAGCCGAGCATGATCTGCGCCAGGCTCTTCAGGGCGTCCACGCCGGTCGCGCCGACCACGGCGGCCATCGCGCCGAACGCGCCGATCGGCGCCAGCCACATGATCATGGCGAGGACCTTGAAGACCAGCCGCTGAATGGTGCCGATCGCCCGCAGCACCGGCTCGCCCCGGCTGCCCATGCTCTGCACGGCGAAGCCGACCAGCAGTGCGACCAGCAGGGTCTGGAGCACCTCACCACCGGTCAGCGCGGAGAGCAGCGAGGTCGGGATGATGCCGAGCAGGAAGTCGACCGTCCCCTCGCTCTCCGCACCGGCGGCCTTCTGGCCGGCCTCGGCCAGCTCGTTGCTCAACTGCAGGCCGCTGCCGGGGTGGATGATGTTGCCGACCACCAGGCCGATGGCCAGCGCCACGGTCGACATGACCAGGAAGTAGCCGAGCGCGAGGCCGCCGACCTTGCCGACCTTGGCGGCCTGGCGTACGGAGCCGACGCCGAGCACGATGGTGCAGAAGATGACCGGGCTGATCATCATCTTGATCAGCGCGACGAAGCCGGTCCCCAGGGGCTTGAGCTCCTGCGCCGCGTCCGGGGCGACGAAGCCGAGCACGATGCCCGCGACGACGGCGACGATCACCGCGAGGTAGAGGAAGTGGGTGCGGTCCCGGCGGGGCCGCGTTGTCGGTGTGCTGGTGGTGGGGGTCTGCATGGCTGAGACTGTGGCCCAGGTCTCAACCGGAATCAGCCTTGCGTTCATTCTGTTCACCGACCTGAAGTGCCGGCGAAACAGGACCAGCCCCCGTCGCGACGAGGAGACATGACCGGACGGAAGTGGAGCATCGCCGGACAGCTGTTCGCGCTCCAGGTCGTGGTGGTGACGCTGCTCGTGGCGGCCGCCACCGCCGGCGTGGCGCTGGTCGCCCGCGCCGACGCCCGGGACGCGGCCCGCAAGGAGGTGCTCGCCGTCGCCGAGACGGTCGCCCGGTCACCCCAGGTGGTCGCCGCGCTGGCCACCCCGCGCCCGGCCACCACCCTCCAGCCGTACGCCGAGTCCATCCGCGTCGCCACGAAGACCGACTTCGTGGTGGTGATGGCCCCGGACCGGACCCGCTACTCGCACGCCGACCCGGCCCAGATCGGCCGGCCGTTCATCGGCGAGATCGGGCCGGCGCTCGCCGGGCAGCCCTTCACCGTGGTGAACACCGGCACCCTGGGTGAGTCGGTCCGGGCGGTCGTCCCCGTACGCGACACCGACGGCCGGGTGATCGGCCTGGTGTCGGTCGGCATCACCACCGAGGCGATCAACCGGGAGCTGATCGGCCGGTCACCGATCCTGCTCATCGCCACCGCCGCCGCGCTGGCCCTGGCCGGCGCCGGCTCCTGGCTGCTGAGCCGGCGGCTGCGCCGGCTGACCCACGGCCTCGGCCCGGCCCAGATGACCCGCATGTACGAGTACTACGACGCGGTGCTGCACTCGGTCGGCGAGGGTCTGGTGGTGATCGGGCCGGACCGCCGCATCGGGCTGGTCAACGACGAGGGCCGACGTCTGCTCGGGCTGCCCCTCGACGCGCCGGTCGTGGACCGGCCGGTGACCGAGGTCGACCTGCCGCCCGCGCTGACCGAGCTGATCATGTCCGGTCAGACGGCCCGGGACGAGCTGATCCTCACCGCCGACCGCGCGCTGGTGGCCAACCTCCGGCCGACCGGCACCGGCGGACCGGCCCTCGGCACCGTGCTGACCCTGCGCGACCACACCGACCTGCGCGCGCTGACCAGCGAGCTCGACTCGGTACGCGGGCTCACCGAGGCGCTCCGGTCGCAGGCGCACGAGGCCGCGAACCGGCTGCACACCGTGCTCACCCTGGTCGAGCTGGGGCGCACCGAGGAGGCGGTCCGGCTGGCCACCGAGGAGTTGGCGCTGGCCCAGCAGCTCACCGACCGGGTCGTCGGCGCGATCACCGAGCCGGCGCTGGCCGCGCTGCTGCTGGGCAAGTCGGCCCAGGCCGCCGAGCGGGGGGTGGAGCTGACCGTCGACCCGGCGTCCCGCCTCGACGTCGGCACCCTGCCCGCCGGTGACCTGCTCACCGTCGTCGGCAACCTGGTCGACAACGCGTTGGAGGCCGTCGCCGCCGGGGAGCCGCCCCGCCGGGTCCGGGTGTACGTGGCCGAGTCGCCCGGCGAGGTGCTGGTCGAGGTGACCGACAGCGGCGCCGGGCTCCCGGCCGAGCGGGTGGCCGACGCGTTCCGCCGCGGCTGGTCCACCAAGTCCAGCGGCCGGGGTCTCGGGCTCGCCCTGGTCGGCCAGGTGCTGGCCCGCCACGACGGCCGGTACGAGGTGGCCGCCGGACCGGAGGGCGGGACGGTGTTCCGGGTCCGGCTGCCGGTGCCCGTGGAGCTGCCGACATGAGCGAACGTGGCGAGGAAACCGTCCTCGGCGACATCCGGGTGCTCGTCGTCGAGGACGAGGAGCTGATCGCGGAGGCGCACCGCGCGTACACCGAGCGGGTGCCGGGTTTCCGGGTGGTCGGGGTGGCGCACGACGCCCGGGAGGCCATGCGGGTGCTGCGCCGCACCGGGGCGGACGCCGTCGACCTGGTGCTGCTCGACTTCCACCTGCCCGACGTGCACGGGCTGGACGTCTGCCGCTCGATGCGGGCCGCCGGCAGCGCCGCCGACGTGCTCGCCGTGACCTCGGCCCGGGACCTCGCGGTCGTCCGCGCGGCGGTGGCGCTCGGGGTGACCCACTACCTGCTGAAGCCGTTCACCTTCGCGGCCTTCCGGGACAAGCTGGAGCGCTACGCCGAATACCGGCGGCAGACGTCGGCGGGCGGGGCGGTCGCCGCCCAGCACGAGGTCGACCGGATGTTCGCCACGCTGCGGGGCACCGCGCCGGACACCCTGCCCAAGGGGCTCGGCGCACAGACCCTCGATCTCGTGCTCGACGTGCTGCGTCGGCGGCCGGGACTCTCCGCGTCGGAGGTGGCCGAGCACACCGGGACGTCCCGGGTCACCGCCCGCCGCTACCTGGAGCACCTGGTCGAGACCGGCCGGGTCACCCGCACGCCCCGTTACGGCACGCCGGGCCGACCGGAGGTCGAGTACCGCCCGACCTGACGGGACGACCGGAAACATCCCCGTTCCCGGGCACGACGCCCCGGAACGGCATGATCATGGCTGGTGGCGGCATCGGACCCGCCGAAGAGCGAGGAGGGGCGTACCCGTGCCGGACGCCGAGGAACTCATCACCGACGCGGTGGCGGCGTCCCGTGGTCACGACGTACGCCTGGCGGAGCGGCAGCTGGACCGGCTCGTGGTCGGCACCGGCGCCGCGGACGGCGCGGCGGCGGTGGACGCGGCGCTGCTGCGTCGCCTGGCCGCCGCCGTCGGGCGACTCTGGCCCCGGGGCTGGCAGCCGGTCGACCTGGACCGCATCGCGGCCCGGCGGCTCGGCCCCCGTGCCGCCCGGCTGCTGCGCGACGCGGTGGCCGCCCAGCGGCGCGGCCAGCCGGACCCGGTCCCGGCCTGGTGGGACGACCAGCTGCGCGACCTGGACACGCGGGTCTGGTGGGACGACGACGCCGGCCACCTCACCGCCTGGGCCACCCGCGAGGGGACCGACCGGATCGCCGCCCTGCGCGACGCGGTCGAAGCGCTGGCGCTGGCGGAGTCCCTGCCCCCGATCGCCGTGCTCCGCCCGCCACCCGGATCTGCCCAGAACGCCGCGAGCGGACCGGCCGGCCGCAGCGGGTCGCGGATCCTGGACCGGGTGCGGGCGCTGCTCGCCAAGGCCGAGTCGACGACCTTCCCGGCGGAGGCCGAGGCGCTCACCGGCAAGGCGCAGGAGCTGATCGCCCGGCACAGCGTCGACGCGGCGCTGCTCGCGGCCGACACGCCCCGCGCCGACCTGCCCGGCGGGGTGCGGCTCGGCACCGACCAGCCGTACGCGGGCGCAAAGGCACTGCTGGTGCAGGAGGTCGCCGGGGCCAACGGCTGCGAGGCGGTCTGGTCCGACGACCTCGGCTTCGCCACCGTGCTCGGCTGGCCGGCCGACCTGGAGGCCGTCGAGCTGCTCTACACCTCGCTGCTCGTGCAGGCCACCGGCGCGATGCTGCGCGGCCGCAACGAGCGCCGGGCGACGTCCGGCGGGCGGCGCACCAAGGGGTACGACGAGGCGTTCCTGCACGCGTTCGCGCTGCGCATCGGGGAGCGGCTGCGGGCGGCCCGCGCGGCGGTGAACGCGCAGGCGGCGCAGGAGGCGGGCGCGGAGCGGCTGCTGCCGGTGCTCGCCGCCCGGGGCGAGGCCGTCAAGGAACGGCTGGACACCCTGTTCCCGGGGGTGACCCGGGCGCGACTGAGCGTCCGGGACGCGGAGGGCTGGGCGTCGGGCACGTCGGCCGCCGACCGGGCGTCACTGGACGTCGGCGGCGCCCGGCAGAACCGGCAGGTCCGCGGCGGCGGGCGCCGCCCACGCTGACCCGCCCGGCGTGGGCGCCATACTTCCGGGATTTCGTTCGGTTTGGATGTAGGGAACGGGGTGTCGGCTCCGACCCCTCGGTGACGCCGCGCCGAGGACCGGCGCGGCCAGGACGCGAGGAGCAGGTCGTGAAGTACATGCTGTTGATCTGGAACCGGCCCGGTTTCGTCGAGGAGCTGTCCGAGCAGGACCGGGTGGCCTTCTTCGGTGAGATCGACCAGATCATGAAGGAGCTGTCCGAGTCCGGCGAGCTGGTGGGCGGGCAGGCGCTGGCCGACCCGTCCCAGACGCGTACGGTTCGGCTCGCCGGCGGGCACCCGGAGGTCGTCGACGGGCCGTTCATGGAGAGCAAGGAGCAGTTCGCCGGCTACCTGGCCGTGGACTGTGACAGCCCGGAGCGGGCCGCCGAGATCGCGGCGCGCTGGCCCGACGTGCGGTACGGCGGCGTCATGGAGGTCCGCCCGATCATGGACGAGGCCGGGACGGAGATGTGACCAGCGGGTCGGGTCGGGTCGAGGAGCTGCTGCGCACCCTGGCGCCGCAGGTCCTCGGCCTGCTCGTCCGCCGGCACGGCCAGTTCGACCGGTGCGAGGACGCGGTCCAGGAGGCGCTGCTCGCGGCCGCTCTCCAGTGGCCGGAGCAGGGCGTGCCGGAGAACCCCCGCGCCTGGCTGCTGACGGTCGCCACCCGCCGGCTCACCGACGAGTGGCGCAGCGAGCGCGCCCGCCGGGACCGCGAGGTCGCGGTGGCCGTCCGCGAGCCGGCGTACGCCACGGTCGCCCCGCCGGCCGACGCGGAGCCGCCGGCCGGCGACGACACTCTGCGCCTGCTCTTCCTCTGCTGCCACCCGGCGCTGCCCCGGTCGGGGCAGGTGGCGCTGACCCTGCGCGCGGTCGGCGGCCTCAGCACCGCGCAGATCGCCCGGGCCCACCTGGTGCCGGAGGCGACGATGAGCCAGCGCATCCGCCGGGCCAAGCAGCGGATCGAGGCGACCGGGGCGCGGTTCACGATGCCGTCGGCCGCCGAGCGGGACGACCGGCTGGGCGCGGTGCTCCAGGTGCTGTACCTGATCTTCAACGAGGGGTACACGGCGTCGAGCGGGCCGGACCTGCACCGGGCCGAGCTGACCGGCGAGGCGATCCGGCTGGCCCGGATGCTGCACGGGCTGCTGCCCGACGAGGGCGAGGTGACCGGCCTGCTCGCGCTGATGCTGCTCACCGACGCACACCGGGCCGCCCGGGTCGGCCCGGCCGGCGAGCTGGTGCCGCTGGCCGAGCAGGACCGGAACCGGTGGGACCGGGCCGCCATCGCCGAGGGGATAGCCCTGATCACCGAGGCGCTGACCTGGTCACCGCCCGGGCCGTACCAGTTGCAGGCGGCGATCGCGGCCGTGCACGCCGAGGCGCCGACCGCCGGCGAGACCGACTGGCCGCAGATCGTCGCGCTCTACCGGCTGCTCGCCCGGATCGCGCCGAACCCGATGGTCACCCTGAACCAGGCGGTCGCCGTGGCCATGGTGGACGGCCCGCGCGCCGGGCTCGCCCTGCTCGCTCCGCTGGCCGAGGACGAGCGCGTCGCGGGACACCATCGGGTCGACGCCGTCCGCGCCCACCTGCTGGAGCTGGCCGGCGAACCGGGTCCGGCACGGGAGGCGTATCTGGCCGCGGCCCGCGCCACCACCAGCCTCCCCGAACGCCGCTACCTGGAGACCCGAGCCACCCGCCTCACCCCCTGATCCCGGCGATCATGCAGTCGTGGTGCCTGATGGTTCGGACATGTCGCTCATGTTCACCACCACAACTGCATGATCGACGCGCCGCGCGCGGTCAGGGGCGGCAGTCGCGCATGAGGGTGGTGGGGATCTGGGTGTACGTGTCGGCGAGCCAGCTGCTCGGGCGTTTCGCGCGGGAGCCGGCGTCGATGCGGTCGGCGGTCTCCGCGACCAGCGCCTCGATGCCGGGGTCCTCGGCCCGGCCGGCCTGGGCGCGCACCTGGTCGGCCAGCTCGGCGAGGTCGGCCCGGAGCTCCTCGGCGATCTGCTCGCTGGTCAACTCGCGTTCGGTGGCCTTGGCCGAGTCGGCGGCGATCTCCTTGCTGGTGGCGATGATGAGCCGGTCGACGGCCTGACAGACGGCCACGGTGTTGGCGGCGGTGAACGGCGACGGGCTGGCGCTGGTCGGCGACGGGGTGGGCGCGGCGCCGGCGGGAGCGGTCGTGGTCGCCGGGTCGTCCGGCGCGCCGGCGCCCGCTCCGGGCGACTGACAGCCGGCGAGCAGCGCCGCCAGGACGACGACGCCGACGGCTCGCCGGCCGGTCACGGTGGGCTGGAACATCGTCCTCTCCCGTTCCAGGTCGGCCGTCCATGGGGGACGGTCGTGGTGGCGGCACACGGACGGGGACACCTCGTCCCGGTCAACGATCCGGCGCGAGGCGGGGACACGCGTACGCGCGCCGGGCCGGTCACCGGTCCGGCGCGCGTACGCGACGGGTCAGCTCTTGAACGCGTCCTTGACCTTCTCGCCGGCCTGCTTGAGGTTGGCCTTGGTCTGGTCGTTGCGACCCTCGGCCTCCAGACGCTCGTCGTCGGTGGCCCTGCCGGCGTGCTCCTTCACCTTGCCCGCCGCGTCCTCGGTCGCGTTGCTGATCTTGTCGTCCATGCCCATGACGTCCTCCACTCCGAAGCGTCGTTACGCCGCTCCAATACCCCACCCCCCACCGCATCAACCGCACCCCGAACCGCCCCGCCGACCAACCGGCGCGATCTTGCACCTTCGGCCCCCAACTCGGACGAGATGTCCGATATGCCGGGGCGCACGGTGCAAGATCGCGGGGCGGGCAGCGGGGCGTGGGGCACCGCCGGGCAGGGGTCAGGAGATTGGGCGGAAGCGGCGGAGACGGAGGCTGTTGGCCACCACGAAGACCGAGGACAGGGCCATCGTGGCACCGGCGATCATCGGGTTGAGCAGCCCGGCGGCGGCCAGCGGCAGGGCCGCCACGTTGTAGCCGAAGGCCCAGACCAGATTGCCCCGGATGGTGCCGAGCGTGCGCCGGGCGAGTCGGATGGCGTCGACGGCGGCGGTCAGGTCGTCCCGGACGAGCGTCAGGTCGGACGCCTCGATCGCCACGTCGGTGCCGGTGCCCATGGCCAACCCCAGGTCGGCCCGGGCGAGCGCGGCCGCGTCGTTGACCCCGTCGCCGACCATGGCGACCGTCCGCCCCTCGGCCTGGAGCCGCGCCACCACGTCGACCTTGTCGGCCGGCAGCACCTCGGCGATCACCTCGGTGATGCCGACCTCGGCGGCCACCGCCCGGGCGACCGTGGCGTTGTCGCCGGTCAGCAGCACCGGCCGCAGCCCGAGGTCGCGCAGCCGGGCCACGGCGGCCCGACTGGTGGGCTTGACCACGTCGGCGACCGCGAGGACGCCCCGGGCCTGCCCGCCCCAGCCGGCGAGCACCGCCGTCCGGCCGGCGGCCTCCGCGTCGGTCGCCGCCCGTTCCACTTCCGGGGGTACGACGAGTCCCCGCTCGCGCAGCAGCCGGAGCCGGCCGACGAGCACCTCGCGCCCCTCCACGACGCCGCTCACACCGAGCCCCTCGACGTTGGCGAAGCCGGTGACGGGCGGCAGGGCGCCGGCCTCGGCGGCGCCGGTGGCCACCGCGCGGGCGATCGGGTGTTCGGACGCGGCCTCCAGCGCTCCGGCCACCCGCAGCAGCTCTTCGGCGTCGGTGCCCGCGTCGGGCAGCACGTCCACCAGCGTCATCCGGCCGGTCGTGACGGTGCCGGTCTTGTCGAGCACGACGGTGTCGACGCGACGGGTGTTCTCCAGCGCCTCCGGCCCCTTGATCAGCACGCCGAGTTGGGCGCCCCGGCCGGTGCCGACCAGCAGGGCGGTCGGCGTGGCCAGCCCGAGCGCGCAGGGGCAGGCGATGATCAGCACGGCGACGGCGGCGGTGAACGCGGCGGTCGGGCCGGCGCCGGCCCCGAGCCACCAGCCGAGGGTACCGACGGCCAGCGCGATCACGATCGGGACGAAGACGCCGGAGATCCGGTCGGCGAGCCGTTGCACGGCCGCTTTGCCGCTCTGCGCCTCCTCCACCAGCCGAGCCATCCGGGCCAGCTGGGTGTCGGCGCCGACCCGGGTCGCGGTGACCACGAGGCGGCCGCCCGCGTTGACCGTCGCGCCGACCACGGTGTCGCCGGGCCGGACCTCGACCGGGACGGATTCCCCGGTGAGCATGCTCGCGTCGACCGCCGAGGTGCCCTCATCGATCACGCCGTCGGTCGCGATCTTCTCGCCGGGCCGCACCACGAACCGGTCCCCGACGGCCAGTTGGTCCGCCGGGATGCGGGTCTCGACCCCGGCGCGGAGCACCGCGACGTCGCGGGCGCCGAGTTCGAGCAGAGCCCGCAGCGCCGCGCCGGCGGTGCGCTTCGAGCGGGCCTCGAAGTAGCGGCCGGCGAGGATGAACACGGTCACCCCGGCCGCGGCTTCCAGGTAGATGTTGCCGGCGCCGTCGGAGCGGGTGATGTCGAACCGGAACGGGTGCGTCATCCCGGGCATCCCGGCGTCGCCGAGGAAGAGCGCCCAGAGCGACCAGCCGAACGCGGCGATGGTGCCGACCGAGACGAGGGTATCCATGGTCGCCGCGCCGTGCCGCAGGTTGATCAGCGCGGCCCGGTGGAACGGCAGGCCGCCCCAGACGACGACCGGGGCGGCCAGGGCCAGCGACAGCCACTGCCAGTAGTCGAACTGCCACGCCGGCACCATGGCCAGCAGGATCACCGGCACGCTCAGCGCCACGGACACCCACAGCCGCGTACGCAGCCCGCGCAGCTCGTCCACCGGCGCGGCCGGGGCGGGTGCGCCGGCCGGGCCGGGCGGGGGCGGCAACTCGGCCGTGTAGCCGGTCTTCTGCACGGTGGCGATCAGGTCGTCGGGCGTGACGTCGTCGGCGTACCGGACGGTGGCCTTCTCGGTCGCGTAGTTGACCGTGGCCGTCACGCCCTCCATCCGGTTCAACTTCTTCTCGATGCGGGCGGCGCAGGAGGCGCAGGTCATCCCGGAGATGGCGAGCTCGATCTGGTTCGGCGCGGTCGGCAGCGGCGTGCTGCTGGTGGTGGTCATCGAGGGTCCCGTCAGTCGTGCCCGTGGCCCGGCTCGCCGTGCTCGGCGGCGCCGGTCGGGGCGGGTGCGTTCGGGGTCGGCGCGGGGCTGCCCGTCGGGGCGGTGGCGGCGTCGGCCAGCACGGTGAACTCCGCCGTGCGCACCACGCCACCGTGCTTGAAGTCGAGGTAGAGCCGGTAGGCGCCGGCGGACGGCACCTCGGCGCGGAACGTCACCGCGGGGCCGGGCGGCGTCCGCCCGTCGCCGGGCGCGCCGTCCGGGTGCACGTGCAGGTACGCGAGGTCGCCCTGGCGCAGGGCCACCAGGTGGCCGTACGCGCCGAGGTAGGGCTCCAGGTCGGTGACCGGCGCGCCGTCGCGGCTGACAGTCAGCGTGAGCTGGGCGGTGCGGCCGGGCTGCGGGCTGCCCGCCAGGGTGACGGTGTAGCCGTCGACCGTGGTGCTGGTGGCGGGCGGTGGCAGCGGCCGGTCGGTGAGCGCACCGGGCACGGTGACGTCGACACCGAGCGTCAGCGGCTCGCCGCCGGTGGGGGTGAAGTCGGCGAAGGCCCGCCACACGCCGGGCCCGCCGAACGGGGCGGCCACCCGCCAGGTGCCGTCCGGATCCTGCTCGGGGTGCACGTGTCGGAAGCCGGAGAGGTCCCGGCGCGCCACGATGAGGTGCATGCGCCTGTCGTGTGCCACGTCGTACGCGGTGACAGGGCCGCCGTCGGGGCCGGCGATCCGGAAGGCGAACTCGCCGGATGGGGCGGTCACCGGCACGAGCGTGTAGCCCCGGTCGGAGACGAGCAGGCCACCGGGGAGGCGCCCGGAGGCGCCCGCCTCGGTGCCGTGCCCGGTGTCACCGTGCCCGGCCATGGTGTCGTCGTGGCGGGATTCGGCGGCGGGGGTGACGGGGCCGGCCACCTGACCGACCCCGTAGGCCGCGCCGAACACCGCCGCGAGCCCGAGCGCGAACCCGCTCAGCTTCATCGCGGTGTTCATCCTGGCGGCTCCGATCCCGATCAGGCGTCGACGAGTTCGTAGCCGGCCTCGTCGACGGCCGCCCGCACGGACGCGACGTCCAGCGGGGTCTCGCTGTCGACGGTGACCTGCCCGCTCGACAGCTCGACCCGCACGTCCCGGACGCCCGGGATCGCGCCGACCTCGGCGCTGACCGCGCTCACGCAGTGTCCGCAGGTCATGCCCTGCACCTGGTATGTCGTGGTGACCATCCGACCGCTCCTTCCGCCGCCTCGAACAATACCCCCCAGGGGTAATACGAGGACGGACTCCCGCCCCCGAGGCTTACCTGTACCGGGTGGGGGTATCCGGCACGATAGGACCGTACCATACCCCCGGGGGGTAGGCTATCCTTGTCCGCATGACCGCACCCACGCCCATCCGCGGATACACCGCCAGCAAGGATCAGCTGCTCGCGCGGCTCCGCCGCGTGGAGGGACAGGTCCGCGGCGTCGAGAAGATGGTCGACGAGGACCGCTACTGCATCGACGTGCTCACCCAGATCTCCGCGATCCAGGCCGCCCTGGACAAGGTCGCGCTCGGCCTGCTCGACGGACACGCCCGGCACTGTATGCACGAGGGCGCCGCCGAGGGCCGCGCCGACGAGATGGCCACCGAGATGATGGCCGCCGTCGGCCGCCTCATGAAGCGCGGCTGACCTCAGCGGCCGGCTCCAGGCGCACCCGCCGCAGCAGCTGCGCGTTCAGCGCGACCACGATGGTCGACGCGGACATCAGCACCGCCGCGACCGGAGGGCTCAGGGTCACACCCACCGGGGCGAGCACCCCGGCCGCCAGCGGCAGCGCGACCACGTTGTAACCCGCGGCCCAGCCGAGGTTCTGAAGCATCTTCCGGTACGACGCCCGGGAGAGCCGCACCACCGCGGCGACCCCCCGCGGGTCCGACGAGGCGAGCACCACCCCGGCCGACTCGATCGCCACGTCCGTGCCGGCGCCGATGGCGATGCCCACGTCGGCCCGGGCCAGCGCCGGGGCGTCGTTCACACCGTCGCCGACCATCGCCACCGTCAGCCCGCGCCGACGCAGCGCGGTGACCCGCCCGTCCTTCTCCTCCGGCAGCACCTCGGCGAAGACCTCGTCGCCGGGGCGGAAGCCGAGGTCGGCGGCGACCGCGTCGGCCACGGCCCGGGAGTCGCCGGTGATCATCGCGATCGTACGCACGCCCTGGTCACGCAGCTCGGCGATCGCCTGGCGCGCCTCCGGGCGCACCTCGTCGCTCAACGCGAGCGCGCCCAGCACGGTCGCCGGTAGCCGGACCAGGTACAGCACTCCGGCGCCCCGGGCGCTCCACCGGTCGACCGCCGGGGTCAGCTCGTCGGGAGGACGCGCCGCCAACTCGCGCAGCAGAGCGGGACCACCCACCGCGTACTCCGTACCGTCGACGGTCGCCTGCACGCCGCGGCCCGGCAGCGACCGGAAACCGCTCGCCCGCGCGGCGCCGCCCGGCCCCGCCGCCGCCACGACGGCCCGGGCCAGCGGGTGTTCGCTGTCGGACTCCACACCGGCGGTCAGCCGCAGCAGCTCGTCCCGGTCGACGCCGGACGCCGGGGCCAGCTCGGTGACCACGTGCCCGCCCCGGGTCAACGTCCCGGTCTTGTCGAACAGGACGGCGTCGACGGTCCGCATCCGCTCAAGCGCCAGCCGGTCCTTCACCAGGATCCCGGAGCGCCCGGCGAGCGCCGTGCTCAGCGCGATCACCAGGGGGATGGCCAGCCCGAGTGCGTGCGGGCAGGCGATGACCAGGACCGTCACGGCACGGACCACCGCCTCGTCGACCCGGCCGAGCAGCGTCCAGACCAGCACCGTGGCCACGGCGGTGCCCGTGGCCACGTAGAAGAGCGCGGCCGCGAACCGGTCGGCGAGCAGCTGGGCGCGCCCGCTGGACCGTTGCGCCTCGGCGACCATCCGCTGGATGCCGGCGAGCGTCGTGCCCGAACCCACCGCCTCGACCCGGACCCGGAGCGCGGAGTCGGTGGCCACGGTGCCGGCGACGACCCGGTCCCCGGCCGACCGGGGCACCGGACGGGACTCCCCGGTGATCATCGATTCGTCGAGCTCGGCCGCGCCGTCGGTCACCCGGCCGTCGGCGGGCACCCGGCCGCCCGGGCGGACCAGCACCACGTCCCCGATCCGCAGTTCGGCAACCGGGACCGGCTCCGGCCGACCATCCCCGCCGACCCGCTCGGCCCGGTCGGGCAGGAGCGCGGCGAGCGCCGCCAACGCCCCCCGGGCCTGCCCGATCGCCCGCATCTCCTGCCAGTGACCGAGGAGCATGATGGTGACCAGCGCGGCCAACTCCCACCAGAAGTCCAGGTCGAAGGCGCCGATGCCGGTGGCCAGCGATGCCACGTACGCGACGGTGATCGCCATCGTGACCAGCAGCATCATGCCGGGCGTGCGGTCGCGCAGCTCGCGGAGCGCGCCGGCCAGGAACGGCCAGCCACCCCACCAGAACACCACCGACCCGAGCACCGGACCGACCCAGGACCGGCCGGGGAACGCCAGCTCGTAGCCGAACCAGGCCATCACCATGTGGCTGGTGACCACGACCGGCACGGTGAGCACCAGGCAGAGCCAGAACCGCCGCCGGAACATCTCCGGGTCGTGCCCGGCGTGCCGGTCGTGCCCGCGATGCCCGCCGCCGTGCCCGGGTTCGCCGCCGTCCTCCCCGCCGTGCCCGCGACCGCCACCGCGCCCCTCGTGGCCGGAGCGGCCCGAGTGGTCGGGGTGGCCGAGCGGTGGGTCGGGGTCGTGCGGGTGCATGGACATGACTCCACCATGCCCGCCGGCGGTGCCCGGGGGGTGCCGTCCCGCCGACGCGACCCTCCGACACCGAGCGCAGGACAGGCATCGGCGCGCGAGCCTGGTTAGCATTCCGAACGATGGCTCTCCCGACTCGGCACCGCCCGGCCCGGCCCTACCGCCGGTTGCCGTCCGCCCCCGGCGGCCGGCCGGGCAACCCGGTCACGGTCCGCGATCACTCCGCCATCACAGGTCACCGCCCCGCGCCGGCCCGGACGATCGTCCGGCGCCGCTGAACCGATCGCCCCGCCGGTACGTACCCCGCCCCGGATTCGTTGGGAGACTCGCATTGGGTGCCGACCACAGCCGTCCCGCACCGTCCACCCCGCCGCGGGTGCGACGGATCCTCGTCGCGACGGTGGTCCCGCTCGTCCTCGCCACGGTGGTCGCCGCACTGCTGCTCTGGCCGTGGAACGCGCCGGAGCCGGCGGACGGCTCCGACGTGCCGAGGTACCACGGCACGGTCACCCGGGTCGTCTCGGAGCCGTGTCCGCCCGCCCCGCCCACCCCGGAGGGCACACCGGGGACGGGCTCACCCGGCGTGTGCGGCACGGTCGGGGTGAAGGTGGAGGACGGCCCGGCGGCGGGTCGACAGGTGGAGGCCCCGATCCCGGACGGCCCGGGCGCGCCGACCGTGGCGGTCGGCGACGAGATCATCCTGGTCGAGCTGACCGACCCGGCCGACCCGTCGGCGAGCAGCTGGAACATCGCCGAGCACCAGCGCGGCAAGCCGCTGCTGTGGCTGGCCGTCGTCTTCGCCGCCGCGATCGTCGCCTTCGGGCGGTGGCGGGGCGTGGCCGCGCTCGCCGGCCTGGCCGCGAGCTTCGCCATCCTGCTCGGCTTCGTGCTCCCCGGCATCAGCGCCGGCAGCCCGCCCCTGCTGGTCGCGGTGGTCGGCGCCGCGCTGATCATGTTCGTGGTGCTGTACCTGACGCACGGGGTCACGGCCCAGACCTCGGTGGCGGTGCTCGGCACGCTGGGCAGCTTGGTGCTGACCGGAGTGCTCGGCACCATCGCCACCGCGGCCACCCACCTGACCGGCTTCGGCAGCGAGGACGCCACCACCCTGTCAATGTTCCAGGCCGACGTCGACCTGCACGGCCTCCTGCTCGCCGGCATCATCATCGGCTCACTGGGCGTGCTCGACGACGTCACCGTCACCCAGGCGGCCACGGTCACCGAGTTGGCGCACGCCAACCCGGGGCTGTCCCGGCTCCAGCTGTACCGCGCGGCGACCCGGGTCGGCCGCGCGCACATCGCGTCGACGGTGAACACGATCGTGCTGGCGTACGCCGGCGCCTCGCTGCCGCTGCTGCTCCTGCTGACCGCCGACTCACGCGGGGCGGCCCAGATCCTCACCAGCGAGTTCCTGGCCCAGGAGATCGTACGCAGCGCGGTCGCCACGCTCGGCCTGATCGCCGCCGTCCCGCTGACCACCGCACTGGCGGCCCTGGTGACCACGGCCGGTCGTCACGGCGCGGCGGACCGTGACGCGGGCCCGCCCGCACCGACGCCACCACCTCCGGCCGCCCGGCCGGCACCGGACCGGGCCGAGGCGCTGGAGGCACTGAGCGCCGGCCGGCACGGCCGGACGCTCGACCCGGACCCACCCCTCGCCGCCCGCCCGGGGCGGCCCGAACCGGACAGGAGAACGGACAGCGCATGGTGACACTCCGCAGCGTGACGGCGCGGGTGGGGCGAGCTGACGACCCGGTCACTGATCACACAGCGCAATGCCGAAATGACGCTTTTAGTCGGCATCCGGACGTAGATCCCCCGGAGGACTCTCGGGTAACCTCGCTGCCGGTCACCGATGAAGGCGCGCAGCGGCGCGTGCGGTGCCACCGCCCAATCGCCACCCGGCGAACCGGGAACCCAGGTACCCGGGGTGAATCCGCGCGAGCGGTAGGGGCCACTTCCGCCCCGAACCCGTCAGCTAACCCGGTCGGCGGTCGACGGAAGGGAACACTGTGACGGCACCCCTACGCCGCTGGTTGACGCCTGTGGCGGCCGTGTTGGCCGCGTTGGCCGTGCTCGCCGGGCCCCTCCCGGCATCGGCCGCGCCGAACCCCTCCACCCCCTCGGGGCACGAGGAGGACGCCGAGCCCAAGCTCCTCACCGACGTGATCGAGCAGACCAACCGGAACTACACGGCGGCCAAGGCGAAGCTGGAGAAGTCCAAGACGCGCCAGGCGGAGCTGGCCCTCGAGGTGAAGCGCGCCCAGGACGAGCTGGACGCGCTGGCCCCGCAGGTCAGCGAGATCGCCGCTCAGTCCTACCGGACCGGGCGCATCGGCGCGATGGCCATGCTCCTGGAGAGCAACAGCCCCGACTCCTTCGTGCAGCGGGCCACCGGGCTGGACGAGCTCAACCTGGTCAACTCCCAGAAGTTGGCCGAGGTCAACGCGGTGAAGAGGCGCGCTGAGCTGGCCAAGCTCGCCATCGACGCGGAGGTCGGCGAGCAGCAGAAGCAGACCGCCATCATGGCCAAGCAGAAGCGCGACGCGGACAAGGCGCTGGCCCTGGTCGGCGGGAAGGGCTTCACCGGTGGCCTGGTCTCGGCCACCTCACCCGTCGCCCGGGTCGCCCCCGGCCGGGACGCGGACGGTGACTGGAAGCCCGAGTCCTGCAGCGAGAACGACCCGACGACCTCGGGGTGCATCACCCCGCGCACGCTCCACGCGTACAAGGAGGTCAAGCGAGCCGGCTTCAACCGGTTCGTCGGCTGCTACCGCTCCGGTGGGCCGTGGGAGCACCCGAAGGGCCGGGCCTGTGACTGGTCGTTGCAGAAGAGCGGCTTCGCGCCGTGGCACAACGACGACACCCGCATGTACGGCAACAACCTCGCCGCGTTCCTGATTCGCAACGCCGACCGACTCGGCATCTACTACGTGATCTGGAACAGGCAGATCTGGTTCCCGGCGACCGGCTGGAAGTCGTACAGCGGACCGTCGAACCACACCGACCACGTACACATGTCGCTGCTGTAGCGACGACAGGTGGCATGCGAAGGGGCCGCTCCGCGCGTCGCGGGGCGGCCCCTTCGTCGTACGTCCAGGAGGGCCGGGTCAGGCGGCGGCGCGTGCCGTGCCGGCCGGCACGGAGGCGACCTCGCGTACCTCGCCGGCCGCCAGCCGGTAGGACATGCCGACCACCGCGCACCGCCCGGCGGCCACCTCGGCGGCGAGCACCGGCGAGTTGCCGAGCAGGGCCTCGACGGTCTGCGCGATGTGGATGTCGACGATGCCGTTGATGTCGTCCACCCCGGCGGCCGCGGCCCGGCGCAGGCTGGGCACGACGGCGTCGACCACGGCTGCCAGGTGCCCCGGCGGCGTCGAGTCGGTGGCGACCGAGTCCCGGGCGGCCTGCACCGCTCCGCAGGAGTCGTGCCCGAGCACCACCACCAGCGGCGCGCCCAGCACGGTGACCGCGTATTCGACGCTGCCCAGCACCTCGGGCCCCGTCGTGTGGCCGGCGGTGCGGACCACGAAGAGGTCCCCGAGCCCCCGGTCGAAGATGATCTCGGCGGCGAGCCGGGAGTCGGCGCACCCGACGATCACCGCGAACGGGTGCTGCTCGGAAGCGACGGCGGCCCGGCGGCCGGCGTCCTGATTCGGATGGTGCGGGACACCGGTGACGAACCGCTGGTTGCCCGCCCGCAGCTCGGCCAACGCCTGCTCCGGATCGAGCACCGACGCCTCCGGCGTGCCGGGCGTGCGCTGTGCCCCGGGTGCTCCGGCTGCGCTCATTCCGATACCTCGACTCCCACGCGACGGGCCTGGTCACCCTCGGCCGCGGGCGGACGCGGGCTGTGCTCAACGGTCACACCGGGCGCAAGATACGTCAAGGGATACGTGATTTGCATATCAGGTGTTCGTCGCGCGGCGGCGGTCGACCGGTCCTCGCAGCACCCCGGCGACCTCGCGAACGGCGGAAACCGGGCCCGGGTCATACCATGGCGGCCATGGCGACGAGCGCGAGCGGATACGGGGGCACCCGGAACTGGACGTTCCTCACCAACCACGGGCACGTGCTGCTCGCCATCGCCCGGAACCCGACAGCCCGACTACGCGACGTCGCCGACGAGGTGGGGGTCACCGAGCGCGCCGCCCAGGCGATCGTCGCCGACCTGGAAGCCGGTGGTTACCTCGTACGCACCCGGGTGGGCCGGCGCAACGAGTACACGCTCAATCCGACCGGCCGGTTCCGCCACCCCGCCGAGGCGGACCGGGAGGTGGGCGCCCTGCTGGCCCTGTTCACCGAAGAACCCGCCCCCGACGCGAGTTGAGCCGGCGCTCCCCCGGCCCGCCATCCACACCCACCGTTGCGTCACCCCGCCCGGCGGCCTCCCGTCACCGCACGACCGGCCCGGCGGCGGTAGTCTTCCGACGTGCGTGTGAGCAGGCGGCCGGTCGGTGACGCGGGCACCCGTCGCGCCGGACGGGGCATCCGGATGGTCCTCTGTGGAGCACTGACCGTCCTTCTCGGACCCGTGCTGGTCCCGCCCACGCCCGCGCTGGCCGCGCCGACCTGCGGCCCGGCCGGCGTCGCGCCGCCCACCGAGACATCCTGGGCCCTGCGGCGCCTGGAGCCGTCCTCCGCCTGGCGGCTCTCCCGGGGCGCCGGCGTGACCGTTGCCGTGATCGACTCCGGCGTCTCGGCGATCCACCCCGTGCTGAAGGGCCAGGTGCGCGAGGGCCGCGACTTCAACGGGCTGCCGGCCCGGCAGGGCCAGTGCGACGAGGCGGGGCACGGCACCATCGTGGCCGGCATCATCGCCGGTCGGGACGGCACCGGCGCGCCGTTCTCCGGCATCGCCCCGGACGCCCGCATTCTGCCGATCCGGGTGCTGCCCGACGCGGAGACCCGACAGGACGAGGGCCTGCCCAGGCAGATCGCCGACGCGATCCGGTGGGCGGTCGACCACGGCGCCGACGTGATCAACCTGTCCCTCGTGACGCTGCACCGGCCTGAGCTCGCCTCCGCCGTCGACTACGCGCTGCGCAAGCAGGTCGTCCTCGTCGCCGCCGCGGGCAACCGGCGCGAGCAGCGGCCGGACCAACCCGCCTACCCGGCACGCTATCCCGGTGTCATCGCGGTCGCCGGCATGGACGAGGAGGGCGGGCACGTCGACAGCTCGGTCAGCGGCGACTACGTCGACATCGCCGCCCCCGGGCTCAACATCGTCGGGCCCGCCCCGGGCGGGTCGGGCTACCTCAACATGGAGGCCGGCGGCACGAGCTTCGCGGCAGCGTACGTCTCCGGGGTGGTCGCGCTGATCCGCGCGGCACATCCCGACCTCACGCCCGAGCAGGTGGCGGAGCGGTTGACCCGGACGGCCGACAATCCGCCGGAGGGCCACAACGCCGAGATCGGCTACGGCATGGTCAACCCGTACCGCGCCGTGGCGACCCTGCTCGGCACACGGAAGGACCCGCCGCCGGCGGCGATCGCCGCACCCGCGCCACGGCAGGACCCACTCGGCTGGCAGCGCACGGTGGCCGTCTGGGTGGCGGTCGTGGGCGCGCTGCTCGCGGCGGTGCTGCTGGCGGTCAAGCCGATCCTGACCCGGGGCCGCCGACGCGCTTGGCGCCCGGGCCGTCGACCCTCTGAAATGGACCTTCCCGCCGCCGGCTGACGACGCGTCACCCCCGCCGACCGACCGGTGCGGTGACCCGTCGAGCGGCGCCGACGGGCTCGGGTTCGGGAAGCGCGGTCCACGGTTCAGCCAGATGCGGAGGCGCCGCCCGACCCGTGGTCGAGCGGCGCCCCTTCCGTCAGCGGATCAGCGCAGGATGCCGGGCGCGCCGTCGCCGTCCGCGCCCCACACGTCCTCGTCCTCCTCCAGCCAGGTGTTGCGGGCCGACTCCTCCTCGCCGTAGCCGGCGCCGCCCGCGCCGCCCATACCGGCCATCCCCGGGCCGCGGGCACCCGCGCCCCGAAGGCCGGCAGCACCGGCCTTGCCGCCGCCGCCCTTGCCGGCGGCGCCCCCACCGGCCATGCCGCCCATACCGGGCATGCCACCGGCCCCGAGCTTGCCCCCGCCGAGCCGACCACCACCACCGCGGCCCGCACCGGCCGCGCCGCCGCCCATCATCGGGGGCATGCCGGGGCTGACCGCGCGGCCCAGGGCTCCGCCGCCCGGGATCATCCCGGTGCCGGCCCCGCCGCTGAGGCCACCGCCTCCGCCGAGTCCACCGCCGCTCGCCCCGAGCCCGGTGCCACCGGAGCCGAAGCCCGACCCGAGACCCGGAGCGGTCGCCGTGCCACCGCCGGCGCCGGCCAGGCCGGTGCCGTAGTCGTCGGGAATCCCGCCGGTGCCCGGGTAGCCACCGCCGGTGGTGGTGTCGGGGTAGGCGTTGGACAGCTCCGGGTGGGCGCCGGAGCCGATGCCCGGCTTGCCGGTCTCCGGCAAGCCGTCCAGCTTCGCCGTCGACACGTCGCCGATCCCGCCGGTCTTCGCCTTCCCGCCGATGTCCGGAACCGAGCCGATGGTCTTGCCGTGATCGCCGGTGTCGAGGTTCGGCACGTCGGAGTCGTAGGTGTCCGTATCGACCGGCCGGGCGGTGGGCGTCTCCATCACCCGGGCGCGGTAGTCCGCGTTGACCTGGTCGTAGACCTTCCGGGCCTCGCCCTCCTGGTCGGAGAACCAGCCGGTCACCCAGTCGGTGAGCTTGCCGACCTGCTCCGCGGGCCAGCTGCCCAGGAGGTCGGCCTTGACCTTGGCCTCGAACATGCCGACGCCCAGGGTGATCTCACCGTTGCGGGCCGCCAGCACGTCACCGACGCAGGCCGCCGGGATCGGCATGGCGTTCTGTGCCGTCTCCAGGTTCTTGGCGGCCGTATCCAGCGTGGTCACGATGCTGACCCGGCCCCGGCCCGGGCTGTTGATGTCGTCCTGGAGGTCACCGGCCTGCTTGGCGAGGCCCTCGATGTGCGTCTTGAACGCCTCGTACGCCGGGCCCTTCCAGACCACGCCGAGGTCCTTGACGTTCTTCTCGAGGCTCTCCTTGACCTCGCCGATGTTCTTGACCAGCTCCTTCCAGCCCAGCGCGGCGCTGGCGATGCGGTCCGGTCGGCCCGCCACGAGCACTTCGCGGGCCATCTGCTCCCAGCTCTTGTCGCCCATCTCCCCGTACCCCCGCTCTAGTGGTCGCCGCTCGCGGCCTTGGCGAACGCCTCCTGCATCTGCTGCGCCGTCATGGCGTTGGCGCCCTCGGCGTCCTCGTACTTCCGCTTGACCTCGCGCAGCGCGTCCGCCGCGTTGTAGAGGGTCTCCGAGAGGTTGCGCAGCCCGGTCTCGGTGCCGGTGTAGAGCTCGGCGTGCCGCTGGGCGAGCTGGGTCGCGTACTGGAAGCCGCCCAGCGGGCTCTCGCCCGGCACGGCCTGGTCACCACCGAGATTGTCCTTGATCTCGATCATGTCGTAGGAGAGCCGGTGGAGGTATTCGGCGTGCGACTCCAGCCAGGTGATGGCGGAGTCGAGGCTGCCGGCGTCCCACTCGGTACGCACACCCTGCTCGCCCTCGCCGGCCACCAGGCCACTCGGGGTCTTCGCCTGGTCCACGCCGACCCGGTCCCAGCCCATGCCCCGGATGTCGCCCGCGAACGGCAGCGTCGGGTTGATCGGCATGTGGATCGGGGTCCGTACCTCGATCCGGTCGTTCTCGTCGCTCATTGCTGTCCTCCCCTGGCGCGGCTTAACGGTCTGGTCACTGGCCCGGCTGCGGACCCCGAGGCGATGCGCCCGGTGCGCCGGAGCGCGGCGGCGAACCGGCCTGCGGCGGCGGCCCGTAGTGCGGCCCGGCCTGCGGCGGCGGCCCGTAGGGCGGCCCGGCCGGTGGATAGGACGGCGGCGGACCGTATCCGGCGGGTGCCGGCGGATACGGCTGGTGCGTGCCCGGCGGCGGATGGCCGCCGGCAACCGGGTAGGCGCCCGGCGCGGGGCCGCCAGCGGGCGGATAGCCACCCGGCGGCGGATAACCACCCGGCGGGGGGTAGCCGGCCGGTCCGGTACCGGCGACGGCGCGGCGGCGGGCCCGGCGGTTCACCACCACGAGGATCACGATGACGGCCACCGCCACCAGCACCGCGAGCAGGCAGAGCACGAGCTGGAAGCCGGCACCGTCGGCGAGCCCGACGGACACGGCGGGCCCGTCGTCGCCGTCCTTCTCGTCCCCGCCGGCCGACGCGCCCGGCGCGGGCGACCCGGCGGCGGACGTGAGCAGCGGGTTCGCGTCGACGGCCGGCACGGACCGGGTGAGCGCCGCGAGCACGTCGATCGAGCCGAAGCCGAAGTCGGCGTCCCGGCCCTTGGGCCCGCGGTCCTTCGCGGTGCTGATCAGGCGGTTGACGACGTTCGCGGCGTCCAGGTCCGGATAGCGGGAGCGGACCAGCGCGGCAACGCCGGAGACGATGGCGGACGCGCTGCTGGTGCCATCGGAGACGAGGTAGCCGTTCGGGGACGCGCCGGGCGGGGCCGGCGCGATGATGCGCTCACCGGGGGCGGAGAGGACCATCTCCGGGCCGGTCACGGTCTCGCTCCAGAGCCCGCCGGATCGGGTCGCCCCACCGACCGCGATCACCCCGGGAATGGCCGCCGGCTCCGGGATCTTCGGGTAGCCGCTGTCCGAGTTGCCGGAGGACGCGACCACCACCACGTTCTTGCTCAGCGCGTAGCGGACCGCCTCGGTGGTCTCCGGGTCGGCGACGTGCTTACCGAAGGACATGTTGATCACGTCGGCGCCCTGGTCGACGGCCCAGCGAATGGCGGGACCCGACTCCCAGCTGCGGGCGTCCGTGGATCCGAGACCGACCGGCAGGATCTTCGCCTCGGGCGCGATGCCGAGCGCGTGCATGGCGCCACCGCCCCGACCGGCGATGATGCCGGCCATGGCCGTGCCGTGCCCCTCCTTCGCGTCCGGGTCGGTCCGGCCGTCGGCGGCCACTCCCGCACCGAAGCCCCGCCCGGGCAGCACCTGCCCCTTCAGATCGGCGTGGGCGGCGTGGACGCCGGTGTCGACCACGGCGACCACGACTCCGCGCCCCTTGGACAGCCGGTGCGCCTCCGGGATCTTGAGCGCGTCGAGGTGCCACTGGAGGCCGCGTACGGTGTCCGCCCGCGCCGGGGCCGGTGCCGCCATCGGAGCGACCCCGGCGGCGGCGAACAGTGTGAGCACGGCGATGGCCGTCCGGGTGACCGGTCGGCGCCGCTTCCGGGCAGGCATGGCTCTCCCCCAAGGGCCGGTGTGGGCTCGTAACGCACCGCGGCTCCGGCCCGGTCGAACCGGACCGGAGCCGCACAGGCGATTGGTCAGCTGCTCCAGACCTTGGAGTTGCTCATCTCGGTGCTGACGTAGTTCTCGCGGGCGATGCCGACCGCGCCACCGATGTCGTTCAGGATCTTGTTGATGTCCCGGACGGCGGCGTCCCACTGAGCCTGGTGCTGCTCGTAGGCGGCCCGGTCCTCGCCCTCCCACTGGAGCTTGGACAGCATCTGGCGGAGCGTGTCCAGCTTCTCGTCGATGGTCCGGGAGATGGCCAGCATCTGCTGGTTGCTGCTCTCGAGGACCGCGTAGTCAACCTTGATCGTCACGACTTCCTCCTCTGCTCCTGACGGCGGATCACGGGTTGAGGGCAGAGTGGAACTTGTCCAGCATCTGCTGCTGCTCTTCGTCGTTGACCTGGTGCGTCGTACCCGACTTGTCGAGCAGGTCGGCGATGTTGTCCATCGCCGTCAGCAACTTCGCGGTGTCCTCGTTCCAGCGCTGCATGAGCGACTGGAAGCCGGTGGACGCCTGACCCTTCCACGCGATGGCCAGATCGTCGACCACGTTCCAGAGCTTCTTCAGCTCGCCGTCGACCTCGCTGCGCGTGGACCGCACGTCACTCGCGGCGGTATGTAGAGTCGCAGCTTCGACCTCGAACGCCATGCTTCACACCCTTCCGTCATGTAGTGGCGGCGGATCTGCCGCGCCCTCCCCCGCGGCAAGGCCGAACACCCCACCGACGGACACTCCTGTGAAGAACCGTAGCGGACCGGGACCAGCGCGCGCAGCCCTGGCCCCGATGCCGATCGATGGACCACAGTGGAACAGGCTGTGACATCCAGGACGTACCCGGCCAGGTCGGCAAACCGACCGGGCGCCCCTGCCGTCAGGCCGGCTCCGACCAGGCGGTCTGGATCAACTGCTGGCCGTCGCGCCGACGCACCAGCGTGCCCCGGCCCGGCGGCTGCGGACTGGGTCGCAGCGTGCCGAAGACCGCGCCTTCCTCCCGGTTGCCCGACATCAGCAGACCCGGGCTGTCGAGCTCGCGCAGGCGTTGCAGCACCGGCTCGTAGAGGGCCCGGGCCACGCCACCAACCCGACGGGTGATGATCAGGTGCAGCCCGATGTCCCTGGCCTGCGGCAACAGCTCGTGCAGGGCGCTGAGCGGGTTGCTGCCGCCGGAGGCCACCAGGTCGTAGTCGTCGACCAGGATGTAGAGGTCCGGCCCCTTCCACCAGCTGCGGTCGCGCAGCTGGGCGGTCGTGACGTCCGGGCCCGGGAGCCGGTTGGACAGCGCGCTGCGGATCGACGCCAGGCCCTGCGCGAACACCTGGTTGGACGGCGCGTAGTCGAGCAGGTGGTCGCCCTCCACCGCGCCGAGCAACCCCCGCCGGTAGTCCGCGATCACCAGCCGGGCCTGCGCCGGCGTGTAGCGGTCGGTGATGCCGCGGGCGATCAACCGCAGCAGGTTGGTCTTGCCGCACTCGGCGTCGCCGAAGACCGTCAGGTGCGGCTCGTTGGCCAGGTCGAGGTAGACCGGGGCCAGCGCCGACTCGTTGACACCGATCGGCAGGCCGGGCGCCGAACGGTCGATGATCCGGGCGAGCTCGTGCACCGGCAGCCGGCGCGGCAGCAACCGCACCTTCGGCGCCGGACGGCCCGGCCAGTTCTCCGCCACGTGCCGGGCCAGCGCCGCCGACGCCTCGCTCAGGTCGTCCACGTCCCGCCGCCCGTCGATCCGCGAGACCGCCGAGAGGAAGTGCAGCTTCTCGCGGGTGAGACCACGGCCGGGCGAGCCGACCGGTACGTTCTGCGCGGCCCGCCGGTCGATCTCCGACTCGGCCGCGTCGCCGAGCCGCAGCTCCAACTTCGTGCCGAGCAGGTCCCGCATGTTGATCCGGATCTCCGCCCAGCGCACCGCCGTGATCACCACGTGTACGCCGAAACCCAGCCCCCGGTTGGCCAGGTTGGTGATGGTCTGCTCCAGCTCCTCGTACTCCTGGCGGAGCGTGTTCCAGCCGTCGACCACCAGGAACACGTCACCGAACGGGTCGTCCGCGAACTCGCCCGCGGCGCGCCGCCGGCGGTAGCTCGCCACCGAGTCGATGCCGTGGTGGGCGAAGCGGGCCTCCCGGTCGTCCAGGACGGCCACCACCTCCGCCACCGTGCGGCGGACCGCCTCGGTGTCCCGCCGGCCGGCCACCCCGGACATGTGCGGCAGCCCCTCCAGGCTGCGCAGCGCACCGCCGCCGAAGTCAAGGCAGAAGAACTGCGCCTCGCGCGGGGTGTGGGTGAGCGCGAGCGAGGCCAGCAGGGACCGCAGCATGGTGCTCTTGCCGCTCAGCGAGGCGCCGACGATGACCACGTTGCCGCCCGCGCCCGCCAGGTCCACCATCATCGGGTCGCGCCGCTGCTCGTACGGACGGTCGACGACACCGACCGGCACGGCGAGCCGACCCCGGCCGGCCCAGTTGGCGGTGCAGAGGCCGAAGCTCGGGTGCACGGCCAGCTGCGGCAGCAGCTCCCCCAGCCCCGGCGGCTCGGCCAGCGGCGGCAACCAGACCTGGTGCGCGGGACGGCCCTGGCTCTTGAGCCGGTCGATGAGGACGTCGAGCATCGCCACGGCCTTGCCGTCGGCCGGCTGCTCCGGCTCCGGCGTGGTCTCCACCGGCAGTTGGGGCGTCCGCACCGGCACGAAGTCCACGCCGTAGGGCACGATCCGCCGCTGCACCAGCGCCTGCGAGCGGGACACCTGCTGCCCCGGCGCCCGGTACGGTCCGGAGACGTACGCCGCCCGGAACCGCAGCATCGTGCTGGTGTCCGTCTTCAGGTAGCCGTGCCCCGGCGCGCTGGGCAGCTCGTACGCGTCGGGCACACCGAGGACGATCCGGCTCTCGACCGCGGAGAAGGTCCGCAGGCCGATCCGGTACGACAGGTGCGTGTCCAGACCGCGCAGCTTCCCCTCCTCCAGCCGTTGGCTGGCCAGAAGCAGGTGCACGCCGAGCGACCGGCCCAGCCGGCCGATCATCACGAAGAGGTCGATGAAGTCGGGCTTCGCGGCCAGCAGTTCGCTGAACTCGTCGCAGATGATGAGCAGGCTGGGCATGGGCTCCAGCCGCTCGCCGCCGGCCCGGGCCTTCTCGTACTCGTAGCGGGAGACGTAGTTGCCGGCCGCCCGCAGCACCTCCTGGCGGCGGTTCATCTCACCGGCCAGCGCGTCCCGCATGCGGTCGACCAGCGGCAGCTCGTCGGCCAGGTTGGTGATCACCGCGCTGGTGTGCGGCAGCGCCTCCAGCGAGGCGAACGTCGCGCCACCCTTGAAGTCGACGAGGACGAAGTTGAGCTCCTCCGAGGAGTGGGTGACCGCCAGCGCGGCGACCACCGTACGGAGCAGCTCGCTCTTGCCGGAGCCGGTCGCGCCGATGACCAGGCCGTGCGGGCCCATGCCCTCGTGCGCGGACTCCTTGAAGTCCAGCTCGACCACGTTGCCGTCCGGGCCCACGCCGAGCGGGATCCGCAGTCGGTCGCGGTGGCTGCGGGGCCGCCAGGTCTGCTGCACGTCCACGGTGGCGGCGTCACCGACACCGAGCAGGTCGGGCAGCTCCATGCTGCGGGCCAGCGGCTCCTCGGAGGTGGTCTGCTGCTGCGAGAGCCGGTACGGGGCGATCTGCCGGGCCAGCCCCTCGGCGGCGGCGACGCTCAACCGGTCCGGCCGGCCGAGCCGGGACGTGGAGGCCCCGCGCACCAGCTCCAGGTTGGAGCCATCGCCGGCGTCCAGGCAGAGCAGCCAGCGGCCGGCGTCCCGGGGAACGGTGCCGGAGAGGTCGATGATGGTGGCGCCGAGCAGGCCCGGGCCCATCAGCTGGCAGGTCGGCGAGACCTCGCCGCCGTCGAGCACCACCACCAGGTGCGGTGCGGTGGTCAGCGGCTTCGCCTCCGGCGCGAACCGGGGGCGCCCGGCCAGCTCGTCGGCGAGCGCCTCCTCCGCCTCGGACAGGCTCGCGAAGACGAGGCGGCGGGCGCCGGCGGCGTCGGTGCGCCCGGAGTGGTGGGCGTGCGGCAGCCACTTCACCCAGTTCCAGGTGTGCTGCCGGTCGGGCGCCGCCACCACCGCGATCACCAGGTCGTCCGGGGCGTGGAAGGTGGCGAGCTGCCCGAGGGCGGCCCGGGCGAGGTCGAGCACCGGCTCCCGGTCACCGCGCAGGACGACCCGGCTGAACGCGCGTACGGACAGGGCGGTGGGCAGGTCGGGCACGGTGGAGTGGGCGCGGACGAACCGACGTAGCGCGATGGCGCTCATCGGCTCCAGGTCCTCCACCGGCTTGGTCTCCGGCGGCACGATCTCCACGGCCAGCCGCTGCGGGCCGAGGGCGATCCGGGTCTCACCGAAGTCGTCCTCGGTGATCCGCCGCTCCCACAGCCGGCGGGACGCGGCGATCGACCAGAGCGCGTCCGGCTCGGGGTGGCGCCACGCCATCGCCGCGCGCTGCTGCTCCGCCGCGCGACGGGTGCGCTTGCGCATCTGCGCGAGGTAGCGCATGTAGTCGCGGCGGTCGGCGTTCAGCTCCGCCTTGTCGTTGCCGCCGTTGCTCAGCGAACCGAGCGCCATCCCCAGCATCGAGACGCCGAAGAGCCCACCGGCGATGTACGTCATCGTGCTGCCGCCGCGGCCGGCGTAGAGGAACGCCATCGCACCGACACCGCAGAACATCGGCAGGATCATCAGCAGCTGACCCATGCCCCGGGGCGTCGGTTCGGGCAGCTCGGGCGGGGACTCCAGCAGCACCTCGCCACGTGGTAACGCCGGCCCCGGCTGACGCGGCAGCCGGCGGAACACCACCGTGCTCACGCTGTCTCCTCCCCAGAAGCTGCGCTGTCGAAGCTCCACGACGGGTCGGAACTCGTCGGGTGGGCATCGTATGTGGCTGCCATCGTAGGTAATCTCCCGTGGGCGTCGCGGACCCGCAGGGGCGACGTTCCCGGCCGGTGATCGTTCCAGAGCGCGAGGAGGCCACAGTGGCGACGAAGACGGCGACCGGCGGCCTGAGTCGGATCACCATCGTGGCACCCCGCACCCGGATGGACCTCGCGCTGCCGTCCGACGTACCCCTCGCCGACCTGCTGCCGACGCTGCTGCGCTACGCCGGGGAGGACCTGGCCGACGAGGGCGTACGCCACGGCGGATGGAGCCTCGCCCGGCTCGGCGGTCAGCCGCTCGACGGCGGGCGTACGGTCGCGCAGCTCGGCGTCCGCGACGGCGAGGTCCTCTACTTCAACCCGCGCGCGGCGGCCGCACCCGAGGTCGTCTTCGACGACGTGGTGGACGCCGTCGCGACCGCCACCAACCAGCGGCCCGGCGCGTGGCAGCTCGGCACCACCCGGTCGTTCGCGGTGCTGTTCGCGGCGGCGGCGCTCGGCGCCGGCGCGGTGGCCGCGCTCTTCGCCGGGCCGCCGCAGCTGCCCGGCGCGCTGGCTGCCCTCCTCGTCGCGGTGGCGCTCCTGGTCAGCGCGGCGGTGCTGTCCCGCGCCGCGGGCGACAGCCGGACCGGCGCGGTGCTGGCCACGGTCGGTCTCGGCTACGCGGCGGTCGGCGGCCTGCTGCTCCTCGCCGGTGACCGGGGGCTGACCGAGCTGGCCAGCCCGCACGTGCTGATCGCCGCGACCGCGGTGGTGCTCTTCGCGGCGGTGGCGGCGCTCGCCGTCGGCGACCGGCTGCCGCTCTTCTTCGGCGCGGTCGCGGTCGGTGTGGTGACCGGCCTCGGCGCCGTGCTGTGCCTGGCCTTCGGCATCAGCGCCACCGCCGCCGCCGCGGTCGTGGCGGCGGTGGCGTTCGGCGCGGTGCCGGCGCTGCCGATGGCCGCGTACCGCCTGGCGCGGCTGCCCGTCCCGTCCATCCCGACCGGACCGGACGACCTGAAGACCGACAGCGAGTCGGTGGACGGCCGCCGCGTCCTGCAGCTCAGCGAACGCGCCGACGAGTTCCTCACCGGTCTGCTGTGGACGGTGTCGCTGGTGGTGCTGGGCGCGCAGGTCCTGCTGGCCCTCAACGGCCGGCTGCCGTCGGTGCTGCTCTGCCTGGCGCTGGCCCTGCTGTCGCTGCTGCGGGCCCGGCCGTTCCTCGGCCGCGGTCAGCGGACGCCGGTGCTCCTCACCGGGACCGTCGGTGTCGGCCTGACCGCGGCGGCCACCTTCGCCGACGGCGGGATGCCGGTGCGGCTCGGGGTGATCGTGGGCGGCCTGGTGCTGGCCGCCGTGGTCAGCCTGATCTACGGCCTGACCGTGGCCGGCAAGCACATCTCGCCGGTCTGGGGCCGGCTGCTGGACATCGCGGAGATCCTGCTGATCGTCGCGCTGGTGCCGCTGGCGGTGTGGGTGCTCGGCCTCTACGGCTGGATCGTCAACCTGCGGCCCTGACCGGCCCCTCCCCGGCCAGCGGCGCCGCGGCCGGGGTGGCCGCCCACACGCCCGGGCCGTGCTGACCGTCGAGCGGACGCCCGGGCGTGCCGCACCGGCGTGCGACGTCCCGGACCACCTTCTCCAGCGCCTCCACGTGGTTGTCCATCGCGGCCACCCGCAGCAGCGGGGCCGCCGGACGACCGCCGGGCAGGACGGTCACCGCGACCGTGTGCGAGGGCGCCGACGTGGCGGTGACCGCGTCCACGAGGGTGCCGAGCGGCGCCTCCGGCCGCGCCCGCAGGGTCAGGCAGCGGTGCGTCCAGCCACCTCCGCGCAGACCGGTCCAGATCTCCGCGGGCGGGTCCGGAGTGAGGTCCAGGCCCGCCGCCGAGACCACCGCGGCGCGCAACTCGTCGCGGCCCAGCGCCCGGTACGGCAGCCCGGCGGCGTTCAGCGCCTTGCCGAGCCGGCCCACGCCCGCAGCGAGTGTGCGATGCACGCCGGCCATCCCACCGCCGCGCGCCACCGTCTCCGTCCGGGCGTCCCGCACCGACAGCCGCAGCGCCACCCAGACCGTACGGTGCGCCGCGGGCGGGGACCCCGGCGCCGGGTACCAGACCATGGTGTGCGAGACCACCTGCGCGCGGGTCACCGGCCCGTTGAACTCGGTGAGCACCCGCACCGCCCGGTCCACGGAGGCGGACTCCACCGAGCCGGCCGGAGCGCCGGAGCGGCCGTACAGGGCCACCGCCGCGAACCAGCCGTGGTCGTCCTGGCCGATGCCGAGGCGGGTGCCCCGGTCGGTCAGCTCGATGATGGACAGCTCGGGGGCGAGCGACGCCAGCCGGGGTTCGCTCCCGCCGCCGGCGGCGAGGGTGGCCCGGGCACGCTCCCGGCGCTCGCGCAGCCGGCGGCGCAGGAACAGGTCCTCGTACCACCAGCGCCCTCCGCGGCGGGCGAACGCGGCGAGCAGGACGACCAGCGTCACCGCGCCGACCGCGCCGACCACCCAGGCCGGCCCGCCCAGCGCGGCCCAGACGGCGACCGCACAGAGCTCCACGAGAACGAGCTGACCGACCACGAGCGGACCGACCCGGCCACGTCGGCGTCGGACGGGCGCCGCGACCGGGCGGCCCGTCGTCCCGGACGGATCCGTGGCCGTACGCGTGGGTGGCGCCTGAACCTGCGTCATGGGTGACTGTCCCTCCTGCACGGTGCGGCTTCCCGCCACGTCGGTACGCTGCCGGTCGCGGGCGCGGGCCCGACGATCCACCGACGGCCCCTTATCGTAGGGAAGCCCGCGACAGGAGCCGGACCTGATCGTCGCGGATCCACCCCGCCGGAGGTAAGTCATGCGGACCCGCCGCGATCAGGTGCAGGCGTACCGCTTCGTCACCCGCCGCATCGTCTCGGCGCTGCTCTCGGGTGACCCGGAGACCAGCAGCCTGCCGATGCGACGCCTCGGCATGGCGGTCGTCGGCAGCGTCATCGCCGCCGCCGTTGTGCTCGGCGGCGCCGGCGCGTACGGGCAGTTCACCGGCAACACCGCCCCGCTGGAGCCGGACACGCTGGTGATCGAGCGGGAGACCGGCGCGACGTACGTCTTCGTCGACGGCCAGCTCTACCCGACGCTCAACTACGCGTCCGCCCGGCTCGCGCTGGACAAGGCCGACCCCGAGGTCCGGACGATGTCGCAGGCCTCGATCCGGGAGCGCCCGCGCGGCCGCACCATCGGCATCGTCGGCGCCCCCGACGCCCTGCCCGACCGCAAGTCGCTCGCCGGGCTGCCGTGGTCGGTCTGCGACGTGCCCGACCCGGCCGATCCGCGCCGGACGAGCACCCGTCTGGTGATCGACCGCCCGCTGCCCGGCGGCACCCCGCTGGGCGACCGGGCCGTGCTGGTCACCGTCGACGGTCAGCGCCACCTGCTCACCGGCGACGCCCGTCTGCAACTGGTCGGCGACAACCGGGCGGCCGCGCTGCGAATGGCGAACGCTCCCCTGCTCACGGTCGGTCAGCAGTTGCTCAACGCGGTGCCCGCCGGTCCGGCCCTGCGCGAGCCGGCGCTTCCGGGGATGAACGAGGCGAGCCCGGTGGCGGTCGCCGGCCGGGCGGGCCGGGTCGGCCAGGTCTACCGGGCCGCCGGTCAGCACTACGTGCTGACCCGGGAGGGGCTGGCCTCGATCGGGGAGGTCAGCGCGCTGCTGCTGTTGCGCGAGGGCGGCGACGTCACCGACATCACGCCGGACCAGGCCGGGCAGGTCCTCACCGATCAGCGGGTGGACACCGGGATGCCGCGGGCGCTGCCCGAGCTCTACCCGGTGCGCGAGGGCCAGACGGTGCTCTGCGCGACCTACCGGGCAAGCGCGGGGGGCGGCCCGCCGATCACCACCATCGAGGTGTTCGACCGGGCTCCGGCCGAGCTGAGCGGGGACCGTTCCGGACCGCTGCCGGTCCGGCAGACCGCGCGCGACGCCGTACGCACGGCCGAGCAGGTGCTGCTCCCCGGCGGCAAGGGCGTGCTGGTCCAGGCCGCCCCGGGCTCCGGCGAGAGCGGCGCGGGCGCGGCCGGCACCACCGTCTACCTGATCAGCGCCCAGGGCATCCGTTATCCGCTCGGCACCCGCTCGGGGGATGCGCGGGCCGCGCTGGGCTACGGCGGGGTCCCGCCGCTCGCCGTGCCGGGGTCGCTGCTCGCCCTCGTGCCCACCGGGCCCACTCTGGAACGCGCCGACGCGTTCGCGGTCTTCGAGCCGAACGTGCCGGTCTCCGCGCCGCCGCCGGTGGCGCCACCCCCGGTGTCGCCCAGCGGCTCGCCGTCGTCCAGCGGCACGCCGAGCAGCCCGTCGGGCTCCACGGGCCCGGCGTCGGGGGCACCGGAGGCCGGTCAGACGTCGTCGGGCACGTCCTCGGAGGGCTGAGTCGGGCCCCGGACGGCGGGTCGCCCAGGTCGCTGCCGTCGACTAACCTGAAAGCGGCCAACGGTTGTCGATTACCACCACGGGGATGTTGCCATGACCGGGCGCACGGAAGTCGATCTGTTGTCCCTTGAGGACTTCCAATCGCGGTTGGCCGACCGGCTGACCCAGGCCGAGTCGGTGTTGCGCAAGCTCAACACCGAGATGCAGTGCAGCCCTCCGGCGTTGGGTTCGTTCCACGACGCGACCAGCAACGCCCGCCGCTACTCGGAGATCCACCAGTCCTACGCGGATCAGGCGGAGCGGCTGCGGCAGGCCGTCACGGCGGCGCAGAAGGCCACCAGCACGATCCTCGCCAACTACCGCACCGCCGAGGCACGCAACGCCGCCAGCGCGGCCGACATCGTGGCAGCGCTCAACGGTGTCGACGAGGCGCTGAAGCCGGAGGAGGGGCGGCGTGTCTGAATACACCCAGCGCTACGAGGGTTCGAGCCACCAGGAGCTCTACGACGCCGTGATGGCCGGCAGCCCGGAGCAGATCGAAGGCGTGGCCGCCCAGTGGTCGTCGGTCAAGGGCATCCTCGACGGCCTCGGCCGCGACCTGGCAAGCGACCTGGAGAAGCTCGCCAACACCTGGACGGGCTCGGCCGGGCAGGAGTTCCAGCGCCGCGTGACGCTGGTCGTCGACTACGCGGGCACCCTCGGCGAGGGCACGGCCGACATCACGCAGGCCCTCACCATGATGGCGGGCCAGCTGCGCACCGCGCAGAAGCAGGCGGAGAGCCCGGAGGAGACCGACGACCACGACAAGGCATTCTCCGGCGCGGTGAAGGGCTCCGTCTTCGGCCTGCCGGGCGCCGTGGTCGGCGGTCTGATGGGCCACCAGCAGGACAAGGAAGAGCAGGAGAAGGCACACCAGCGCATGGTCAACGTGGTGGCCGAGCTGGCCGCCGGTTACGACCTGTCCGCCTACGACCGGGTCGTCCCGCCCCCGCCGCCGCCCCCCGACACCCCAGGCACCGTCGACGACGGCCGGGTGACCACCCGCGGTGGGCCGCACTCCACCACGCCGGGAGCCATCCCCGGCAGCAGTGGCCTCGGCCCGCACACGGGCGGTGCCACGGTGGTGACCCCGGACCGGGTCGCCCAGGGACCGGGCGGCGGCCGTGCCGTGACCGACCTGACCGGCCACGGCCCCACCGGGACGACCCCCGGCACCGAGTTCACCGACCCTGGCGCCGGCACCTCGCTCTCCGGGGCCGACCCGCTCACCGGCGGTGCGGTGCCGTCGGGCACCGGTCAGAGCGGGCTCGGGCTCACCGGGGCCGCGAGTGCCGGGTCGGGCGCGGGGTTGCTTCTCGGCGCGGCCGGTGGCACGGCCGCCGGCGGCCTGCTGGGCACCGGCGCCCTGGCCGGCTCCGCGGGCAGCTCCTCGGCTCCCACCGTCCGCCCGACCGGTGGTGTCGCCGCGGAGGCGCGGTCCGCCACCGGTGTGGGGCGGAGCATGGACGGGCGACGCGCCGACGGCGGCGACCGGGCGGCAGCGACCTCTCGGGGCCGGGGTGCCGGGACGAACAGGCCGGGAGTGCTCGGCGGGCGCGGTGGCCAGCACGACGACGAGAACGACGAGCGCCTCACCTGGCTCACCGAGGACGAGATGGTCTGGCAGGACGGCCGGGCGGCCCCGCCGCCGGTGCTTGGCACCGGCGACTGACCCCGCCCGCCGCACCGGAGCATCCGGCCCCGCGGCCCCTGTGTCGATCGGCGACGGGCCCCCCCCCGGGGGGGGGGGGGGGGGCGGGGGGGGGGGCCCGAACGCAGACCCCGCCGGGCGCCCGTGCCACACCGGACACAACGGCTTTGGGTGTGGTGGGTGACGGA
>NZ_JBITMV010000003.1:0-303148 GCF_044466625.1 Micromonospora sp. NPDC049366 | reverse complement strand
ACGGGGGGGGGGGCCCCCCCCCCCCCCCCCCCCCCCCCCCCCCCCCCCCCCCCCCCCCCCGCCGGGCGGGGCCCCCCCCCCCCCCCCCCCCCCGGCGGGGGCGCCCCCCCCCCCCCCCGGTTCGCGCTCCCGATCGCAGCTCCGGCCGGGCGCCGATGCCACCTCGGTCCACAGTGCATGGTGTGGTCCTGGTCACGTTCACGATGCGGTCCGCGCCGCTGCAACCTCGCAGACTGGGCGATAGGTTAGGTGCGTGCTGTCCGTAGCGTCCGTCCCGCCCGTCTGGCGGGCGACGCTGCGTTCCGTGCGCGAGGTGACCCGCCTGGCGGTGACCGCGCTGGCGCTGGCCGTCGGCCTCGCCGGTGCCGCCACGGTGCCGGGCGCACCGTCGCCGACCCCGGTCGCCGAGCTGGCGCCGAACGCCGCGACCAGCCACGCCGACGCGCTGCGGCCGGAGGCCGCGACGGCCGTCGCGCACTCGGCCGAGACCGCCACCCCCACGCTCCCGATCCGGCGCCTCGCCGGCGCCCCGTCCGGCGCCGTGGTCGACGCCTCGGGTGCCGCGCACGCCCCCGATCCGGGGCGGAGCGCCACGGGCCGACGTGGCCCGCCGCCGGCCTGATCCGGCGGTCATCCCAGAGCCGACCCGCGTCGGCCGCACCGGACCGTCCGTCCGCAACCCGCCCGCTCACGGCCCGCGTTCGCGCGTCCACACGCGGTGAGTGTCGGCACCGGTCCCGGTGTCGGCCCGCACCGATCAGCACGCCGCACCGGCCGGGGCCCCTGTCGTCCACTCCCGACACCCTGACCGCGAGGTGCAGATGATGCAGACCGTCCTCTCCGCCGTCCTGCCCGATGTGCCCCGGGCCGCCGTGATCTGGCTGAGCCTGCTGGCCGTCGTGATCGTCACCGTCGCCGCCCTGCTGCTGCGACCGGGGCGGCTCGCCAGCGACGCCGCCGCCCGGATCAGGCACGCCGCCATGCCGAGCCAGCTCGAGCTCGCCGAGGAGGAGCGGGAACGGACCCGCTACGCGCAGGAGGTGGCGGTCGCCGCGGAGCGGGCCACCGCCACCGCCCAGCGCCGCCGGACGGAGTGGCTGGCGGCCCAGGACGAGGCCGAGTCGGCCTGGCAGGCGTACGAGGCGGCCGAGGCGGACGTACGCCGGTTGGCCGCCGCCGCGGCGATGCCGCTGCCGACCAGCGGCCGCAGCCCGGCCGAGTACGCCGAGCGCGAGCGGTACCTGCACCGCGCCGCGCTGGACGCGTACTGGCGGCGGGAGCTGTCGGTGGAGCAGCTCAGTGACGTCTTCGCGCACCGTGCCGGCTGGGATCCCCGGCGGCACCCGGTGGAGCAGGAGCTGTTCCTCCGGCGGGCGGTGCGAGACAACCTGTTCGCCCGCCAGCAGGCTGCCCGGGAGCGGGAGCAGGCCGCCTGGCGGTCCGCCGAGCTGGCCGTGGCGTCGGCGCGCAGCCTGCGGGAGGAGGCGTTCGCCGCGACCGGCCGTCGGGGCGAGGAGTCGTCGGAGGTGCTGCCGCTGGGTGAGATCGCCCGCCCGGTGGAGCAGCCGACGCGGGAGAACGCGGTGGTGGCGCGGGGCCGGGCGGCCGTGCTCGCACACTGACCGGGCGGCCGTGCTCGCGTACCCGACCGGGCGGCCCGGTGCCGGGCCGCGGTCGTCCGGCTGGGTTAGCGTGACCCCATGTCCCGGGAGGCGTGGATCCTCGTCGTGCTCGGCGGCGTCGTGGTGGTGGCGACGCTCATCGGTGCCGTGCTGCTGGCGGTGCGGGTGGTCCGCACCCGTCGCCTGCTCACCTCGCTGGGCGCCGGCGGCAAGGTGGCCTTCTACGGCGCCCTGATCTACACGATCTTCCCGGTCGACCTGCTGCCCGACCCGATCTACCTCGACGACATGGGTGTCCTGGCCGGCGCGTTGATCTATCTCACCCGGCTCGCTCACCGGCACCGCGCGGCCATCCGGCGGCTCCCCGGCCAGCCGGACGCCCCGCCCGGCGCCGGTCGCACCCGCCGGCCCGTGCCATGATCCGGCGGACGGACGACGGAGGACGCCATGCCGGGCAACTGGGACGTACGTGACGAACGGGTCGTGGAGTTCTGCCGGGAACGGCGGCTGGCGACCCTCACCACGCTGCGGCCCGACGGCACCCCGCACGTGGTGCCCGTCGGGGTGACCCTCGACCCGGACGCCGGGCTGGCCCGCGTCATCACCTCCGGCGCCTCCCGCAAGGCCCGCCAGGTGGCGGCAGCCGGGCCCGCGGGCGCACCGGTGGCCGTCTGCCAGGTCGACGGACGGCACTGGCTCACCATCGAGGGCCGGGCGGTGGTCCGGTCCGACCGGCCCGCCGTGGCCGAGGCGGAGCGCCGGTACGCGGAGCGCTACCGCACCCCGCGCCCCAACCCGGACCGGGTCGTCATCGAGATCAGGGTCACCCGGCTGCTGGGCAGCCTGTGAGGTCCCACGCCGCCTGAGCGGGCCGTCCCATTCGGGAGCCACGGCGAGGTGCGGGCCAGGATCCGGCCGCCGGGCGGTGGAATGCCGGCGGCAGCGGGGCCGTTACATCCCCGGTACGCCCCGTGACGCAGCAGCGTTCGCGGGGTCGTTCGCTGGATGAGCCGAGCGCCTTTCCTGGTGCACCGCGCCTCCGCCGGAGGCGCCGACCCCCCGAATGGAGCCCGACCCATGAACCCGATCCTGCACAAGAGCGGTCTCTCCGTCGCCGGCCTGCTGGTCGCCGGCGGATGCGTGCTGGGCCCGACGGTGGCCGCGCAGGCCGCCCCCGCCCAGGCCGGCCCGACGCCGGCCACCCAGACCGACAAGGGCGCCAAGCACGACCCGCGGGCCGAACACAGCCTGGGCGTCGACTACCAGGCGCAGCCGAACTTCTTCTACTGCGGTCCGGCCGCGACCCGGATGGCGCTCTCGGCGCAGGGCAAGATGCTCTCGCAGGACGACGTCGCCGCGCTGCTCGGGACCACCGAGGCCGGCACCCCGTCGGCCCTGGACACCACCCGGGTGCTCAACGAGCTGACCGGCGGTCGGTACAAGACCACCGAGATCCGTGACTCGGTGGCCAAGCCGGAGCAGATCGCGCAGCTGCGCACCGACGTGCTGAACGCGGTGGACGCCGGTCGCCCGGTGGTGGCCAACATCAAGGGCACCGCCGTGGACACCGACGGCAACCCGCACTCGTACGAGGGCGGCCACTACGTGACGCTGATCGGCTACCGCGACGGCGGGGACACCATCCAGATCGCCGACCCGGCCAACCCGGCCAACGGCGAGTACTGGATGCCCGTCGCCAAGGTCGCCAACTGGATCGCCGAGCGCGGCTACTCCGCCTGACGTGAACGCCTCAGCGGGCCGGGCTTCCTCTCCGGGGAAGCCCGGCCCGTCTGCCGTTACGGGCCCGGTCGGCCCGGCGGCGTGCGGTCGCCCGCAGCGCCGCGCGGCGCTCCCGCCCGGTTCCGTCGGCGGAGAGGTTCCGTAGGCCTGCCCGGTGGAGCCGGCGGTGCACGGGCGGACGGATCGCCGCCTCACCCGCGCCGGCCGCCGTTCGCACCATCCGGTTGGCCTCGTCCGCCTCAGACCCGGTGGCCCGGATCAGGTCGCTGGACGCGGCCCGCAGATCGGTGACCAGGGCGTCGCCGAACGCCCGCAGGCCGTGCCCCCACGCGCGGCCGGCGAGATCGGCCGCCTCCAGCGTGATGGCCTTCGTCTCGTTGAACCGCGTGTCCTTCCGGCAGTCGATGTGCAGCGCCCGGACCGCCGCACCGAGCCGGCTCATGGCGGCGGGCAGCTCGTCGGGAACGGGTTCGCCGTACTGGATGGCGGTGGACGACCAGCGGGCCAGCAACCGGACGCCGAGCGCGAACCGCTCCAGATGGGTTACGCCGCGCGCGTACCGGTGGAACTGCGCCCGGCGGTGCCAGCGCGCCGGCGCCAGCGTGACCACCTCCTCGGCGCCGCTGAGCGCCTCGTTCAACCGGCCGATGTCCGCCTCCAGCCCGCGCAGCCGTTCCAGCGCCGAGATCGCCCGCTGGGCGTCCCGCGCCCGCAGTGCGGCCGCTATCTCCTCCAGCTGGTTGGTGACGATCTCGAAGATCGGTGCGGCGGCCCGGTCCAGCACCCGGATCGGGTTCACCGGGACCAGCAGCGCCACGACCAGCAGGCCGATTCCGCTGCCGACGATCGCGTCGAGAATCCGGGGCACCTCCAGCCCGCGGTCCATCGGGGCGAGCGTGGAGATCAGCACGGCCGTGCCGCCCGCCTGGCCGACCAACGCCCCACCCCGGCCTGCTACCAGCAGCGCGGTGGCGATCGCGAGTGCGACCACCAGGCCGGTCTGCCAGGGCCCGTTTCCCAGGGCGAAGCGCAGCAGGTCACCGATGACGATGCCGAGCCCGACCCCGGCGAGCAGTTCGAAGGTACGCCGGGCCCGCTGGCCGATGGCGGTGGCGATGGTGGCCACGGCGGCGGCGGGGGCGAAGACATGGGCGCCCGGCCCGAGCAGGTGCTGGGCGAGCAGCGCGGCGAGTGCCGCGGCCAGTCCCGACTGCACCGCGATCACGAGGGTGATCTCCAGTTGGCGCAGCCGTACCTTGCCTGCCTCGCCGCCCCGGTGCCGGGCCAGCGCCATGCGCGCACCGCCACGCTCGGTCATCGCGCCGAACGGTGACCGCACGGGCGCGGCGGCGGGACGGTCGTCGGCCATGGCGGCGGTTACCCCGCCCCCGGCCGGTGAATCGTCGCCCGCACCGCGCGGCTCATGCTCGGGCACGACGGGGACGACGCCACCGCCGTGCGCGCCGAGCCGGGCGGGGCCCGGGCAGCAGAACTCCCGGGCCACCGGCGTGCGGTGGCCCGGGAGGTCCCGGCCGTCAGCGCACCTGGTCGCCCTCGCCGGTACGCGTCTGCGCGCGGTCGACGCCCTTGTCGATCTGGTCCTTGTACTTCCCACCGGTGCGTCGGTTGGCCATGTCGCCCGCCTTCCGCACCGCCTGGTCGACCTGCTTGTCGTGCTTGTTGGCGAAGTCCTTTGCCTTGTCCATGAAGTCGCTCACGGCGTCCTCCTCGATCCGGCTGAACAGGGGGCGTTCCCGCCGGCCGGAGACCACAAACACGCCCTGCTCGCCGATCAGGCGGCGAGGTGACGGGCGAACCAGTCGGTGGCGTCGTCGGCGACCTGCTCCAGGGTGCCGGGCTCCTCGAAGAGGTGGGTCGCCCCGGGCACCACGCGCAGCTCGACCTGCCCGGGCAGCGCGTCGCGCGCCTGCTCGTTGAGCGTGATCACCTGCTTGTCCAGACCGCCGACCAGCAGCAGCGTCGGCGCGCGTACGGCGGCGAGCGCCGCACCGGCCAGGTCCGGCCGACCTCCCCGGGACACCACGGCGCGCACCTCATCGGGCCGGGCCGACGCGCTGACCAGGGCCGCGGCGGCACCGGTGCTGGCACCGAAGAGGCCGATCGCGAGCTGGCGGGTGGCCGGCTCGGCCCTCAGCCAGTCGACGATGCCGGCCAGCCGGTCGGCGAGGAAGGGAATGTCGAACCGGAGTTCGGCGGTGCGGGAGTCGAGCACGTCCTCGGCCGGGGTGAGCAGGTCCACCAGTACGGTGCCGAGGGCCCGCCCGTTGAGCACCTGGGCGACCGCCGTGTTGCGTGGGCTGTGCCGGGAACTGCCGCTGCCGTGCGCGAACAGCACCACTCCGACCGGATCGGCGGGGAGGACCAGATCGGCCACGAGCCGCACCTGACCGACCGGGATGGTCACCTCGCTCGTCCGCACGTCCATCTCCGTGGCCTCCCAACCGGCCGGCCCGGTTGCCGGCCGGGCGTCGGTTACCCCACCCGGGCACCGTCACGCGTGCGCCGTCCGGACCGGCGCCGAGCCGGCGGTGGGTCGAAGCCGAGCGGCGGGCGTCGGAGCGGCGGGGCGGCACGGGCCGGGCGTTTGTCGATGGGCGGGTCGGGTAGCCGACGAGGGACCGCAGACCGTGTCGGCGCCTCCGGCGCCCCGAACGGATCGCGAGGATCACCATGGCCCAGCAGCGGCAGACGTCCCGGCAGCAGCAGGCATCCCGGCAGCAGCAGAGGTCCGAGGAGGAGGGTCGGCTCCGGTCGGCCGAGCGCAACAAGGACTGGGCGGACAACGCCGCGCACGCGCGTACCGCCGACGATCCCCGGGCGGTGGCACCGAAGGACGCGACGGGTCACCCGTCGACCGGTGAGCGCTTCACCTGAGTGACGCGTCCAACGGCCGGGGCCGGGACCTCCCGCCCCGGCCGCGTACGTCAGCGGGCCACGGTCACTGCTCGCTCTGCGGCAACCTGAGCAGCGGGCCCCGCCCCGGTGGCTGCTCCGGTGCCGGCCCGGAGGGGTGCGCGGGTGGCACCGGCACGGTCACCGGCTCGTCGCAGGTGACCCGGATCGTCTCGCCGTGGTGCCGCAGCTCCACCACGTCGTCCTGGTCGGCGTGGCGCAGCGCGTACGTCGTCTGGTGCGGCCGGACGTCCACCCGCAGCCGCCGGCCACGCCACTGGATTGAGAACTCCAGGCGGCTGAGCCGGCTGGACAGCCGGGGCGAGAACGACAGCGTCCCGTCGTGGTCCCGCAGGCCACCGAACCCGGCGACCAGCGCGATCCAGGCGCCGGCCAGGGAGGCCATGTGCACCCCGTCGCGGGTGTTCTCGTTCAGGTCGTGCAGGTCCATGAGCGCGGCCTCGCGCAGGTAGCTGTGCCCCAGCTCCGGGTGGCCGACCTCGCAGGCGAGCACCGCCTGGGTGCAGGCCGACAGCGAGGAGTCGCGTACGGTGCGGCGCTCGTAGTAGAGGAAGTTGCGCAGCTTCTCCGCGTCGGTGAACGCGTCGCCCCGCCAGTGCATGGCGAGCACCAGGTCGGCCTGCTTGACGACCTGCTTGCGATACAGGTCGAAGTACGGGTAGTGCAGCAGCAGCGGGTACTTCTCCGGAGGGGTGTGCAGGAAGTCCCAATCCTGGAGCCGGGTGAACCCCTCCACCTGCTGGTGGACGTCCACCTCCTCGTCGTACGGGACGGACATGGACATCGCGGCGTCCCGCCAGCCCGCCGCCTCCTCGTCGGTGACGCCGAGGTGGAGCGCCTCGTCGCGGTAGCGTCCCACCACCTCGGCGGCGGTGAGCAGGTTCCGCTGGGCCATGAGGTTGGTGTAGATGTTGTCGTTCTTGACCGCCGTGTACTCGTCCGGCCCGGTCACCCCGTCGATGTGGAAGACGCCGTGCCGGTCGTGATGGCCGAGCGATCGCCACAGCCGGGCCGTCTCGACCAGCAACTCCAGCCCGATCTCCCGCTCCAGTTGCTCGTCGCCGGTGGCGAGGATGTAGCGGCGCAGCGCGTCGGCGACGTCCGCCGCGATGTGGAACGCCGCCGTGCCGGCCGGCCAGTAGCCGGACGACTCGGGGCCCTCGATCGTCCGCCACGGGAACGCCGCGCCCTCCAGGTTGAGCGTCTCGGCCCGCTCCCGGGCCTGCTCCAGGGTGGCGTGCCGCCAGTAGAGCGCGTTGCGCACCGCGTCCGGCTGGGTGTACGTGAGCACCGGCAGCACGAACATCTCGGTGTCCCAGAACGCGTGCCCGTCGTATCCCGGCCCGGTCAGGCCCTTCGCGGAGATCGGCCGGCGTTCGGCGCGGGCGCCGGCCTGGAGCACGTGGAACAGCCCGAAGCGGACCGCCTGCTGGACCTCCGGGTCGCCCTCGACCCGCACGTCGGCCGCGTCCCAGAACTCGTCGAGGTAGCCGCGCTGCTCCCGGATGAGGCCGTCCCAGCCGTCGAGCCGGGCGGCGGCGAGCGCCGCGCCGACCTGGTCCCGCAGGGCCGGCAGGGAGCGGCGGCTGGACCAGCCGTACGTCAGGTATTTGATCACCCGTAGCTTCTCGCCCGGCTTGAGGACGCAGCCGACGGTGGTGCGGACCCAGTCCTCGTAGCCCTCCGACTCGACGGTGATGTGCTCCGGCCCGTGCACCTCGTGGTCCATGGCGGCGGCCACCCGCAGGCCGGAGACCTTCGTCCGGTGGATCAGCAGCCCACCGTCGTCGGTGGTCAGCTCCTCCTCAGCCTGCAGCGGCGATTCGAGCACCGCCGCCACGCGCGGGTCGCGGCTCTGCGCCGGCAGCGACTCGTTGGCCACCAGCTCCGACTGGACGATCAGCCGCAGCGGGCCGTCGACCGCCTCCACCTCGTAGTTGATCGCCGCGACCGCGCGCTGGGTGAAGGAGACCAGTCGGGTGCTGCGGACCTTGACCTCCCGGCCGGCCGGCGAACGCCAGTGCAGCTCCCGGTGCAGGGTGCCCGCGCGCATGTCGAGGATCCGCTCGTGGGAGAGCAGCTCGCCGTAGCGGACGTCCAGCGGCTCGTCGTCGACCATGAGGCGGATCAGCTTGCCGTTGGTCACGTTGACGATGGTCTGGCCGGATTCGGGGAAGCCGTACCCGGCCTCGGCGTAGGGCAGCGGGCGCAGCTCGTAGAAGGAGTTCAGGTAGGTGCCCGGCAGGCCGTGCGGCTCACCCTCGTCCAGGTTGCCGCGCAGACCGACGTGCCCGTTGGAGAGGGCGAAGACGGACTCGGACTGCGCCAGCACGTCGGTGTCCAGCCGGATCTCCCGTACGTGCCACGGCTCGACCGGATAGGCCCGTTCCCTGATCATGCGTTGCGCCCCTCGTCGAGCAGGTCGGCGAGGTCGGTGACCACCACGTCGGCGCCGTGGGCGAGCAGCTCGTCCGCCTGGCCCACCCGGTCGACCCCGACCACGTAGCCGAAGCGCCCGGCCCGGCCGGCCTCGACCCCGGAGAGCGCGTCCTCGAAGACCGCCGCCTGGGCCGGGTCGACGCCGAGCAACCGCGCGCCGGTCAGGAAGGTGTCCGGGTAGGGCTTGCCGCGCAGCTGGTCGGCGCGGGCGACCAGGCCGTCGACCCGGACCTCCAGCAGCGACTCCAGCCCGGCGGCGGCGACGACCTCCCGGCCGTTGGCGCTCGCCGTCACCACCGCGCGGCGCAGCCCGGCGGCGGCGACCGCCTTCAGGTACGTCACCGAGCCGGGATAGACGTCGACGCCCTGGGTGCGCAGGCGCTCCAGCAGCAGCACGTTCTTGCGGTTGCCGATGCCGTTCACCGTCTCCGCGTCCGGCGGGTCCTCCGGGTGCCCCTCGGGCAGCACGATCCCCCGGGAGGCGAGGAACGTGCGGACCCCGTCGGCGCGGGGCCGCCCGTCGACGTAGCGGTTGTAGTCCGGGCCGGGGTCGAACGGCCGGTAGGCCTCGCCGGTGGCCGCGGCACGCTGCCGCAGGTACGCGTCGAACGTCTCCGTCCACGCGGCGTTGTGCACGCGGGCGGTCTGCGTCAGCACGCCGTCCAGGTCGAAGAGGCAGGCGGTCACGTGAGCAGGTAGGCCCAGCACGGTTCGAATCTATCCACCCGATCGGGCCGACAAACCCTTTTCCGCCCGCCCGGGCCGAACCGGGCGCAGCGGGCTCACCGGGGACGCAACGTCCAGATCACCGTCATCGCGGACGTCGGCGTGCCGTCGTCGGTGGCGATCTCGACCTCGACCGGGAACTCCGGCCGCCGGCCCGCCTCCAGCTCGGCGGCGACCTCCGCCGGCAGGCAGCCCAGCCGCGCCGTCGCGCGCACCGCCCCGATGGCCAGTTTGTGGTACGCGATGTCGGCTCGGACGGCCAGCAGCACCGCGCGGTCGAGCAGGTGCCCGAACGCGGCCAGCACGACCGCCCCGGAGGCCGTCTCACCGAGGGTGAACATGGCGCCCGCGTGGGGACCGCCGACGTGGTTGTGGGTGGCCGGCGAGTCGGGCAGCCGGACGACCGCCCGGACTCCGCCCTCGGCCTCCGGGGCGATCTCGACGAACTCGAAGCCGAGCGTACGGGCGAACGGAACGGCTTCGAGCATTCCGGCCGCCACCTGGCGAGAGTCGATGGACATGCCGTGACGCTACTCGCCGGTAATTTGCCTGGACAAGGGGTGCGTGACGATCATCTGACGGCGACGGCCGCCCGTCGGTTGGACGGGCGACCGCCGGCACGCGTTCAGGTCGGGTCAGAGGTTGGCGATGGTCCGGAGGATCTCCGCGTAGAAGTTGCCGTCGATGCTGCGGAACAGCGCGAAGTCCTGCCCCGGGTCGCCGAAGAACGGGCGCAGCGTCCAGGCGAGCTGGGTGCCGACGAAGCCGAAGAGCAGGATCCAGATGTAGAGCAGGGTCATGCTGGTGGGCCGCTGCCCCGGGTCGCCGTGCCGGTTCGGCGGGGTCGCCCACTGGCGCTGCCCGGCCGGGTAGCCACCCCGGTACGGGCCGGCGACGGGCGCGGCCACCAGGGCCGGCACGTGCTGCGCGGCCACCGGGGCCGGCACGTGCTGCGCGGGCACCGGGGCCGCGACCGGGGCTGCGGGCGCCGGTGCGGTCGCGTCGGCCGGGGCCGCGTCAGCGGTGGTGGCCGCAGCGGCCGGGGTCGCTCCCGCCGCGGCCGGGGCGGCGCCGTTCGCGGTGGCGCCGACCGGCACGGCCGCCGGTTCGGCCGCCGGCACCGTGCTCGCCGCCGGCGCGGCCACGGTCACCGGCGCGGGGGCGGCAGCGGGGGTGGCGACGGCGGCGGGCGCGGCGGACGACGTCGCCGGGGAGAGCAGGCCGTGCTGGTTGAGCACCTGCATGCCACCGGTGAGGAAGCGCAGCCCGACGAACGCCGAGAGGGTCAGGATCGCCACGTTCAGCAGCTTGAAGAAGCCGTAGTCGGGTGCGGTGATCAGGAAGAAGAGGCTGATCGGGGCGAACGCCACGGCCAGCATCGCGGTGACCGTGATCGCGACCATGACCAGCGCCAGCGACTGGCGTACCGAGAGACGGGCTCCGAAGACCAGGTTGAACAGGTAGAGCGTGGGCAGGCAGATCGCCAACGTGATGAGGAAGAGCAGCGGAAGCTTGATCGCGGAGGTCAGCGCCATGAGGACGCTGTGGAACGCGCCCAGCACCGCGCCGTAGCAGGCCAGCGCGATCGCCGAGCTGGTCAGCATGCGGACGGTGAGCGCGTTCAGGTCGCGCTCCGCCACGATCTGCTGCCAGATGCCTTCCCGGTCGCGCAGGATGCGCTCGATGACGAGCGGGTTGGAACGGTCACCCGACACGGGCGCACCCTCTTTCGTCAGATCTCGATGAATGTCGCGCCACGGTAGGACACCGGGCGGATCAACGCCACCCCACGTCGATGCGGTCGCCGCGCTCGTCGAAGAAGTGCAGCGCGTCCATGCGTACGCGCACGGAGAGCGCGTGGCCGGCGGCGACCGCCGGGTACGGGGCGAGGCGTACGGCCAGCTCGGCCGCACGCCGGTGGTGCCGGCCGGGGTCGGGCAGCACGCTGGTCCGTACACCGCTCGTCTCCGGCTCCGGCGCGTCCACCGGGCGGCCGGCCAGCCGCTGCATCACCTGGCCGAAGCGGCGCAGCCCGCGCTGGCCGGTGTCCAGCGGTTCACCGCGGCTGCCCATCTCGTCCACCACGACGGCGGTCGCGCCGATGTCGAGGAACGCGAGCGACTCGTGACCGTGGTGCTCCAGGTAGCGGATCCGGCCGTGCAGCACGTCGCCGGGGCTGTCCGGGCTGACCGGCGTGAGCGCCTCGGCCCGCATGCCGACCACGATCCGCTCGCCGTGGTAGTGCGCGACCGCCCGGCTGCGGATGTCGTCCCAGGGCAGATAGAGCGCCTGCTCGCCGAGGGTGAGCGTCACGTACCGGTCGAGGTGGACGTAGACCGACGCCTCCAGCAGGTTCATCCGGGGGCTGCCGAGGAACGCGGCCACGTAGAGCGTCGCCGGCCGGCCGTACACCTGGGTGGGGGTGCCCACGTCCTGGAGCACGCCCTTGCGCATGATGGCGACCCGGTCGGCCATGGTGAGCGCCTCGGCCTGGTCGTGCGTGACGTAGATGGTGGTGACGCCCAGCTCGCGGGTCAGGCCGGAGATCTCGGCGCGCAGCTCGGCGCGCAGGCCGCTGTCCAGGTTGGAGAGGGGTTCGTCCATCAGGAAGAGGCCGGGCCGGCGGACGATCGCCCGGCCCATCGCCACCCGCTGACGCTGCCCGCCGGAGAGCTGGCTGGGCCGGCGGGCCAGCACGTCGCCGATGCCCAACGCGCTGGCGACGTCGCTGACCCGCTCCCCGCGCGGCACCGGCTCCACGCCGGCCAGCCGCAGCGGAAAGGCGATGTTGTCGCCGACGGTCATGTGCGGGTAGAGCGCGAAGTCCTGGAAGACCATGGCGATCTTCCGGTCGCGTGGGGGCAGGTCGTTGGCGAGCTCGCCGTCGAGCAGGACGGCACCGTGGGTCGGGTCCTCCAGCCCGGCCACCATCCGCAGCACGGTCGACTTGCCGCACCCGGAGGGACCGAGCAGCACCATGAACTCGCCGTCGTTGACGTCGAGGTTGATGGTGTCGACGGCGACCGTGCCGTCCCTGAAGACCTTGGTGACATCCTTGAGCGCGACGGTGGTCACCGTCACCTCCCCCAGCTCGTCGGGTCGAACCCCCGAATGACTGTGACCAAGGTCATGACGCCAGCACATCGGGTAAACGTGCCATGTTCGGGCAGTGACGACTCTGTTACCCGCCATCGAGCGCCGGCTATGCAGCCGAGCAGGGGCCACCGAGCGGTTCGGCGGGACGGTCAGCAGCCGGGACGCGGCTGCGGGCGCTCGCCGAGGAAGACCTGACGGACGACCCGCTCGGCCGCGTGCCCGTCGTCCCATCTGCAGAAGCGGGCCCGGAACTGTTCGCGCGTCTTCGCGGCCGCGTCCGACCGGTACTCGCCGGAGCGGAACAGGTCGAGTAGGTCGTGGAACGTCATCGCCACCGCGCCGGGCGGCTCCCGCGTCACGTCGAAGTAGACGCCCCGGGCCAGCCGGTACGCCTCCCAGTCCGGCGTGTACAGGACGATCGGCCGGTCCAGCACGGCGTAGTCGAACATCGCCGACGAGTAGTCGGTGACCAGCGCGTCCGCGACCAGGTAGAGGTCCTCCACCCGCTGGAGGGCGCTGACGTCGAGGATCCGCTCCCGCTCCGGCGTCGGGTGGGGGCGGCGGTCCCGGTCGTGGAAGTAGTGGCTGCGCATCAGCAGCCGGCCGGTGGGGCCGAGCGCGTCGAGGAACAGCTCCGGGTCGAACGGTGGGCGGTAGTTGCGCAGGTGCTCGCGGTGCGTCGGCGCGTACAGGACCACCTTCTCGGCGAGGCCGATGCCGAGGTCGGCGCGCAGCCGCAGCACCTCCTCGGTCGTCGCGGTGACGAGCCGGTCGTTGCGCGGGTAGCCGACCTCCAGCGTGGTGTACGTGGCCGGGTAGGCGCGGTCCCACATCTGGGTGGAGAAGCCGTTCGAGCTGATGCTGTAGTCCCAGCGGTCCACCCGGCGAAGCAGGCCGCCGAAATCCATCCGCCCCGCGCCGATCGGGTAGCGCTGCTGGTCGAGGCCCATCACCTTGACCGGGGTGCCGTGGTGCGTCTGCACGTGGACGGTGCCGGGGCGCTTGCGGACGAAGTCCGGAAAGTTGACGTTGTTGATCAGCCAGCGTGCGCGGGCGAGCACCCGGTAGTACGCGGGCGTGCCGGCCACCACGTACTCGACGCCGGGTGGGACCGTGGCCACCCGGTTCCGCCGGACGATCCACACGCCCCGGATCTGCGGCGCCAACCGGCGGGCGGCCTCGTAGATGGCGGCGGGATTGCACGAGTACCCCCGGAACCAGTACGCCGCGTAGACGGCGAGCGACTGGTCCACCGGCCGGCGCAGCTCGGCCCGGTAGTACTCGCGCAGCAGCACGTCCCGGGCCCGGCGTACGTTGCGGCGGGCCACCGGCGTGACCCGGCGTCGGGCGATCCGCGCCGACCGCCGCGCCGTGTCCCGGGCGCGGTTGGCGGCGCGCAACGCGCTGAACGTACGCCACCTGCCGGTGGCCACCAGTCGGTGCTTGAGCCCCTCCACCCCGTCCGGCGCGGGGTAGCCGCCCGCCGGCAGCCAGCGGGCGTAGTCGGCGGTGATCTGCGCGAAGAACGCGGGTCGCAGCTCCGGGGCGATCCGCTGCCCGTTGCCGAGCACGGTCAGGTAGTGCCAGATCATCCGCTCGAAGACCGCGGGACGCAGCTCGTCGACCGCCGACCCCCAGTCGTCCATGAGGTGGAACACCCGGTGCCACTGCGGGAAGACCTCGAAGTGCCGGTCGCCCCGGGTACGCGTGATGGCGCCGGCCCGGCGCTGCCGGTAGTTGACGCAGACCCGGTCCAGGACGCCGATCCGCTGCGCGGCCATCAACGCCGGGTAGCTGAACGACACGTCCTCGTACCAGCCGGGGGCGAAGCGCAGCCCGAGGTCGACCAGGAACTGCCGGCGGACCACCCGGTTCCAGGCGGTGTGCAGCAGGCACATCGCCTCGGGCCGTTCGCGGAGCCGGAAGGTGCCCTCGCCCGGGGGCGTCGGGAACACCTCGTGCATGGCGCTGCGGGTGGCGGTGTCGTTCCAGTGCACCCGCACGTGGTCGACGAGCAGCACGTCCGGTCGGGTGGTCCGCAACCGCTCCACCACGTCGGGCAGGCAGTCGGGGGCCAGCCAGTCGTCGGCGTCGACGAACCACACGTAGTCCCCGGTGGCCCGGTCCAGCCCGATGTTGCGGGCCGGACCGAGCCCCACGTTCTCGGTCAGCCGGACGGCCTGGACTCGCTGGTCACGCGCCGCGTACTCGGTGATGATCTCGCCGCTGTCGTCCGGCGAGCAGTCGTCGACGGCGATCACCTCGAGGTCGTCGACGGGCTGACCGAGGATCGAGTCCAGGCACTCGCGCAGGTAGCCCTGCACGCGGTAGGCCGGTACGACGAAGCTGATCAAGGTCATCCGGCCGTCCCTCCGTCAGCCCGACGCGCCGCCTCCCGTCCGCGCCGGCACCGCCGAGGCCCGCGCCGCGCGGGCCGGCAGGACGACCCAGGCCAGGACGACGCTCGCCAGGAAAACCACGAGAAGGTACGAACCGAGTGTAGCCATACCGATAGCCGCGAAACCGACGATTGCCGCCAGCGCCAGCAGCAGGGACCGCCCCTCCCAGCCCAGCGTGGCGTCGTGCAGCGGAGGCGCCGCCTGCCGCTTCTCCAGCCGGGCCGTCAGGTCGTAGTGGTGCACGGTGAGCAGCAGGACGTACCCGAAGATCAACCACGGTGGAACGTCCCCGATCACCCCCACGGCGATCGCGAAGAGATACTCGGCGGCCCGCAGCGCGGCCGGCACCAGCCAGTCCAGCGGCCCGTTGTGCGCCGCGCCGGCGCCCAGACCACCGACCAGCAGCACCAGCAACGCGACCGGCACCAGCCACCGCAGGCCGGCCACGTCGCCGTCCCCGGACAGGGCGACCAGCGCCAGGGCCAGCAGCACCGCCGGGCCGAGCGCCGCCACCACCGCCAGGGTCAGCGGCCCCACCGGTCGGACCACCGGCAGCCGGGTGGCGAGCGGACCGTCGTCGCGGTGCAGGGTGGCGTCGACCGTGTCCAGCACCGGCACCCACATCCAGCGCGCCCGCAGCGTACGCAGCGCGCCCGTGTAGAGGAACGCGAGCGTGCCCCACACCAGCACCGCCACGAGGCTGACCAGCGGACCGAACAACGCCACGGTCAGCGCGACCAGCGCCCACCGCTCGCCGATCGGAAACACCACGGTCCGCTTCAGCCAGTACGACAGCGAGCCGGTGTCGGCCTGCACCCGGGTCGACGCGGCGTTCAGCCGGTCACCGATGCCCCCACCGCCGGCGCCCACCGGGCGGGGCCGGCGGGCGGCCTCGTCGTGCAGGACGCCGTACCAGGTGTCGGTCATGTGCCGGACGGTCTGCAGCGTCATCGCGGCGATCGCCAGCGCCCAGCCGTACCGGTGACCGGCCTGGGTGGCGCCGTAGCCGAGACCGGCGTAGACCACGTACTCCTTGGCCCGGTCGGCCATCGTGTCCAGCCAGCCGCCCCAGGCCGAGAAGTGCCGCGTGTACCGCGCCAGCTGGCCGTCCACGCAGTCCAGCACGAACCCGAGGTAGAGCAGGACGGCGCCACCGACCCAGGCGACCCGGGTGCCGCCGACGGCGAAGAGCGCCGCCGCGGCCACCGCGAAGAGGATCGAGATGACGGTGACGGTGCTCGGGCCGAGCCCCAACCGCGCCGCCACCCGCACCAGGTACGGCGACCAGGTGCTCACGAAGTAGGTGGAGAAGAAGTCGTCCCGCTCCTTGACCGCGAGCCGCAGCTCGACGCGGTCCTCGTCGACGGCGGCCACCGCCGTCTCCGCCGCGGCAAGCTCGGCCTGGTCGGCGACCCGGTGGGCGACGAGCAGCCGTACGCGCTGAGCGAAGACCGGGGTGCCGAGCAGGGTGAGACCGGCGAAGAGCTGGTCCACGGCGGACCCGGTCGGCGCCGCCCGGCCCGGCCCGGCCGCCGGCACGGCGGTGCCGGCCGCCGCCGCGCGGGCGGCGGCGGCGAGCGCGGGCAGGTCGGCCACGCCGACCCGGAACGCGCCGCCGAAGACCCCGCTGGCCTCCCCGTTGAGCGCGTCGGACGGGCCCGCGTCGACCACCTGGCCGCGCTCCTCGCGGACCGCCGTGCGGCCCGGGGCCGGCGGGTCGGTGAGCACCAGCGCCACCGTCGGCCCGACCGGGCTGGTGGCCAGATGCCGGAGTACGGCGGTGTGCGCGACCAGGTCGCCGCCGGTCACCAGCACCGGGCCGGTGGCGGTGTCGACCAGGGCGGCCAACTCGTCCAGGTCGGCGGCGAGGCGGACGTCGTCCGCGCCGGCCCGCCGGCACTGCGCCGCGAGGCGGTCGGCGAGGGGTTCTCCGTCACGGGTGGGCAGGCCCGCCGCGGCGGCGCCGCCGGCGAGCACGATCGCGAGGGTCACCGCGGAACCGCGCCGTGGTACGCGTCGAGCGCCTCGGCGATGCTGCCGTCGAGGGTCAACCGGCCCCCGTCCAGGAACAGCCCCCGGCGGCAGAACCGGGTCAGGTCCTTCTCGTTGTGTGACACCAGCACCAGTGTGCGCCCCTCCCCGAGCAGACGATCAATCGTCGCGTAGCACTTCTTGCGGAACTCCGCGTCTCCCACCGCGGTCACCTCGTCCATCAGCAGGATCGGATGCGGCAGGTGGGAGATGATCGCGAAGCCGAGCCGGACCTTCATGCCGGACGAATAGTGCCGCACTGAGGTGTCGATAGCTCGCTCCACCTGCTCGCCGGCGAACGAGACGATGTCGTCGAAGTGCCGCTTCAGGTAGCCCGACGACAGCCCGTGCAGCCCGCCGACCAGGTACAGGTTCTCCCGACCGCTCAGGTCGTTGGAGAAGCCGGCCGACAGCTCCAGCAGCGGCGCCACGTCCCCGCGGACCCGGATGCGCCCCTCGTCGGGGATGAGCACGCCGGCGATCAGGCGCAGCAGGGTGCTCTTGCCGGTGCCGTTGCGGCCGATCACGCCGACGGTCTCCCCCGGCCGCACCGCGAACGACACGTCCCGCAGCGGCCAGAACTGCCCGGACGGCGCGTTGCGCCCGCCCCGGTGGATGAACATCTCCCGCAGCCGCAGCTGCCGGCGCCGGTTGCGGACGAACCGGATGCCCAGCCCCTCCGCCTCGATGATCGGCTCGGCCATCAGAGTTCCTTGAGCACGGCGGGTTCGAGCCGACGGAACGACCACCAGCCGACGACCAGCACCAGCAGGCTGCCCGCGATGGTGGTGGCGAGCAGCCGGGCGTCCGGGAACTCGTCCGGATACCAGATCGAGTGGTGCAGCTGGAAGATGCCGACCAGCGGGTTCAGCTCGTACCCCACCTTCAGCCACCCGGGCAGGTGGGACTCCCGGACCAGGCTCAGCGGATAGATGATCGGGGTGGCGTAGAAGAGCACCCGGATGATCAGGCGCATGAACCGCTCGACGTCGCGCATCAGCACGTTGAGCGCGGAGAGCAGCAGGGCCAGCCCGATCAGCAGCACGCCCTGGACGGCCACCGCGAGCGGCAGGGCGAACAGCGACCAGCCGAGGTGGACCCGGCCGTGGGCGGCGTACACCAGCGCGACGGCGAGCAGGATCGGCAGGCCGGCCGCGTACTCGGCGAACCGGCCGGTGACCCGTCCGATCGGGAAGACCTGCCGCGGCACGTTCATCGTGGTGATCAACCGCGACTGCCCGGTCAGCGCGTTCGTCGCCTCGCTCAACGCCGAACTGGCCCACATCCAGGCGAAGATCCCGGTGATCAGGAACAGCGGGTACGAGTCGGCCGCGTCACCCAGGTGCCGGCCGGTGTCCCGGGAGTAGAGGACGCCGAAGACGAACCAGTAGATCGCGCCCATGCCCAGCGGCTCGATCAGCGACCAGAAGTAGCCGAGCACCGACTGCTGGTACTTCACCGCGAGATCGCGCTTGACCAGGATGCGCAGGGAGTTGCGGTGCGACCACAACGCCGTGACGCCAGAGGTCACCGCCGCCTCCCGCCTTCGAAACGGACGACAGGTTAGCAGTCGGTGAACGATTACCCCGCGGTGGGCGCGCTCAGCACTCGATCACGTTGACGGCCAGACCGCCGCGTGCCGTCTCCTTGTACTTGACCTTCATGTCCGCGCCGGTCTCCCGCATGGTCTTGATGACCTTGTCGAGCGAGACGGCGTGCACCCCGTCACCGCGCAGCGCGAGCCGGGCGGCCGTGATCGCCTTGATGCTAGCCACCGCATTCCGCTCGATGCAGGGGATCTGCACGAGGCCCCCGACCGGGTCACACGTCAGGCCGAGATTGTGCTCCATGCCGATCTCGGCCGCGTTCTCCACCTGCTCCGGGGTGCCGCCCAGCGCCTCGGCCAGCCCGGCCGCGGCCATCGAGCACGCCGACCCCACCTCACCCTGGCAGCCGACCTCCGCACCGGAGATCGACGCGTTCTCCTTGAACAGCACCCCGATCGCGCCGGCCGCCAGCAGGAACCGGACCACACCCTCCTCGGAGGCGTCCGGCACGAACCGCGTGTAGTAGTGCAGCACCGCCGGGATGATGCCGGCCGCGCCGTTCGTCGGCGCGGTGACCACCCGGCCGCCCGCCGCGTTCTCCTCGTTGACCGCCAGCGCGAACAACGTCACCCAGTCCATCGCCCGCAGCGGGTCGGTCGACCCGGCGTCCGCCTCCAGGCTGCGCCGCAGCTCCGCGGCGCGCCGCCGCACCTTCAGCCCGCCGGGGAGTACGCCGTCCCGCTCGCAGCCCCGCTCCACGCACTCGCGCATCACCCGCCAGATCTCCAGCAGGCCCGTACGCACCTCAGCCTCGCTGCGCCAGGACAGCTCGTTGGCGAGCATCACCTCGCTGATCGACAGCCCGGTGCTAGTGGTGATCTCCAGCAGCTGCGCCCCGGTCAGGAACGGGTGACGCACGACCGTGGTGTCCGGGGTGATCCGGTCCGCGCCGGCCGCCGCCTCGTCCACCACGAACCCGCCGCCCACCGAGTAGTACGTACGAGAGCGCAGCTCCGCGCCGGTCTCGTCGTACGCGACGAAGGTCATCCCGTTCGGGTGGTACGGCAGCGAGCGACGGCGGTGCAGCACCAGGTCGCGGTCCGGGTCGAAGTCGATCTCGTGGGCGTCGAGCAGACCGATCCGGCGCTCGGCGCGGATCCGCGCCACCCGGTCGGCGACCGTGTCCGTGTCGACCGTCTCCGGCGCCTCACCGACCAGCCCGAGCAGCACGGCCCGGTCGCTGCCGTGGCCGTGCCCGGTCGCGCCGAGAGACCCGAACAGCTCGGCCTGTACGCGCGCGGTGGTGACGAGCAGCCCGTCGGCCTTGAGCCCCGTGACGAACGTCCGGGCGGCCCGCATCGGCCCCACCGTGTGCGAGCTGGACGGCCCGATACCGACGCTGAACAGGTCGAAAACGCTGATCATGGCTGCACTCCCTCACCGTCGTCCCCGTGGTGCGGGCCCGGGCCGGGTCGTGGCCGCCCGGGTCCGGGCGACCGAGTGGCACCCGGGGTGTGGGTGCCCGACCGGCGAGCCTACCCGCCCAGGTCACCCCCCGCCCGGCAGTCCACCCGCTCCGGCGCCCGCCGCGCTCTACCCCGCCGAGCCCTCGGATCGCACTTCATCGTGGCTCTAGTGGCCTCCGCCCCCCGGCGAGGCCACTACATCCATGTTCCTGCGTGATCTCGCCAGGTGCGAGGCGGCCGAGTGTCGGGTGGACGGCCGACGGATGACGGGTCCGGGTGGCGGGTCGGGGAGCGGCGCAGGTGGTGGCACGGGTGGCGGGTCGGGGAGCGGCGCAGGTGGTGGCACGGGTGGCGGGTCGGGGAGCGGCGCGGGTGGCAGTCGGTGGCGGGTCCGCATGGCCGGGCGCTCCGCGGGCGTCGTTGTGGAGACCGGGGCGGGCGTCGTCGTGGGTCGACCCGGGTAAGCACCTACGGGTGCGCGTGCCACCAATCGTCCTCCGGACCGAGGGCGAGGTGGTCGACCGTTCCTACGTTTGAAGTCAGAGGCGGCGTCACCGCCGCAGAGTGGGAGTACGACGATGAGTCGCAAACTGGTCCGGCCCCGCCAGGGGCGCATGCTCGCCGGTGTCTGCGCCGGCCTGGCCCAGCGGTTCGGCATGTCCGCCGGCATGGTCCGGCTGCTGTTTCTGCTGTCGCTGCTGCTGCCCGGCACCCAGGTGATCGTCTACCTGATCCTGTGGATCCTCATGCCCAACGAGGACCGCTACCTGGCCACCACCCGCCACTGACCCACCCCACCCCCGTCCCCGCCCCACCCCGCCCACCTCAGACGCCGATCATGCACTTGTGGTGCCGAACAAAACACCCATTCATTCCCATCCCTGGCACCACAACTGCATGATCGCGGGGCGACGCGATCGCGGGGCGGGGCGAGGCGGGGGGCGAGGCGATCGCGGGGCGAGGCGAGGCGGGGGGCGAGGCGGGGGGCGAGGCGATCGCGGGGCGAGGCGAAGGCGGGGTGGGGTGGTGACCCGTGCGGCGCGTGGGGCGGCGTGGTGGACGCGGAACGCCCGCCCCGGGTAGGTGGGGGCGGGCGTTGCCCGGGGTCGGTCAGGGGGCGAGGTAGGTGACGGTCACCTCTTCGTAGCCGAGGGAGCCGAGCAGCCCTTCGAGCATCTTGCGGGTGTTCTCCTCGGCGCGGGCGCCGAGCCCGCTGTCCCGGGCGGCGGCGGTGATCCGCTCCTCGGCGAGCCGGTAGACCTCCTGCTGCCGGTTGGGGTCGCTGGCGAAGACGTCGCCCAGCCGGTTGAGCAGGCCGCGCTTCTCGGCGAAGACGTAGCTCTTCTCCAGGTCCAGGTTGGTCTCGCCGAGCTGCGGCGCGGGCAGTTTGATCTCCACCGACTTGCCGTCGGCCGACTCGACCACGGCCCCCTCGGAGATCTTCGCGAAGTCCACGTAGGCCTCCACACTGCCGGCGCCGACGAACAGGGTGCGCTCGTTGAGCAGGAACTCCGGCACGTACTTGCGGTCGGTCTGGAGGTCGACCACGACCTGGAAGTTGCCCTCGGCCGCCACGTAGCGGCTCAGGTCCTGGATCGACTTGAGCAGCGTCGGCTGGCTGCGGTCGGTCTGCTGCTCGGCGAAGGGGTTGCGGAAGCTGGGCCAGAGCCCGCTGGTCTGCACGCCGAGCAGCACGACCACGGCGAGCGCCGCCGCGCCGAGCACCCAGAGCAGACCGCGGGCGGGACCCGAACCGGGCCGGGCGCCCGTCTCGGGAGGCGCCGTTGCCGACCCGGGAGGCGCCGTCGCCGGCTCGGGCGCGGCGTCGGAGCGGGTCTTGAGTGTGTCGCCGGTCGGGTAACCCGGGAACTCCCTGGTGGGCTCGGTGCTGTCACCGTCGCGGGCCATCGCCCTCACCGTCCTCGTCAGACAAAGCCGTCTGAGAATGACGGTACGTCCGCCGTACGACATGCGCGCGGCGAGCCGACGCTTTCGGCATCACCGCAGCTCAGGCGGGGTCAACGGACGCTCAGGCGAAGGCGCTGATCCCGGTGAGGCGCTGCCCGATCACCAGCTGGTGGATCTCCGAGGTGCCCTCGTAGGTGAGCACGCTCTCCAGGTTGTTGGCGTGCCGCATGACCGGGTACTCGCCGGAGATCCCGTTCGCCCCGAGGATGGTCCGGCACTGCCGGGCGATGGCCAACGCCTCGCGCACGTTGTTGAGCTTCCCGACGCTGACCTGCTCGGGGCGCAGCCGCCCGGCGTCGGCGAGGCGGCCGAGGTGAAGCGCCAGCAGGTAGCCCTTCTGGAGCTCCACGGCCATGTCGGCGAGCTTGGCCTGGGTGAGCTGGAAGCCGGCGAGCGGGCGGCCGAACTGGGTGCGGGTGCCCGCGTACGCCAGGGTGGTCTCCAGGCAGTCCCGGGCGGCGCCGAGCGCGCCCCAGACGATGCCGTGTCGCGCCTCGGTGAGGCAGCTCAGCGGCGCCTTGAGCCCGATCGCCTCGGGCAGCCGCGCGTCGGCCGGCAGCCGGACGTCGTCCAGCACGACCTCGCCGGTGAGGGAGGCCCGCAGCGACATCTTGTGCCGGATCTCCCGGGCCGTCACGCCGGGCGTGTCCATCGGCACGGCGAACCCGCGTACGCCGTCCTCGGTGCGCGCCCAGATCACCCCGACATCGGCGATCGGCGCGTTGGTGATCCACATCTTGCCGCCGGTGAGCACCCAGTCGTCGCCGTCGCGGCGCACCCGGGTGGCCATCGACGCGGGGTCGGAGCCGTGGTCCGGCTCGGTGAGGCCGAAGCAGCCGATCGCCTCACCGGTGGCCATCGACGGCAGCCAGCGCTGCTTCTGCTCCTCGCTGCCGTAGCGCCAGATGGCGTACATGGCCAGCGAACCCTGCACCGACACCAGCGAGCGGACCCCCGAGTCGCCCGCCTCCAACTCCAGGCAGGCCAGCCCGTACGCGACGGCCGACGCGCCGGCGCAGCCGTAGCCGGTGAGGTGCATGCCGAGCAGGCCGAGTTTGCCGAACTCCCGGGCCAACTCGCGGGCGGGCACCTGACCGTCCTCGTACCAGCCGGCGACGTGGGGGCGCACCCGGTCGTCGATCACCTGTCGCACGACGGCGCGGATCTGCCGCTCCTCCTCGTCGAGCGAGGAGTCCAGGTCGAGCAGGTCGAGCGGGGCGGTGGGGCGCTGGCTCATGGCAGCCACCCTAACGAAGGCTCAGCGCGCGACGCGACCGCGCGTCACTCCACGGCCTCGGAGAGCACGAGCACCCGGGCGTGGATCTGGTTGCGCTGCTGGAGTGCCGCGCGCAGCGCCCGGTGCAGCCCGTCCTCCAGGTAGAGGCCGCCGTTCCACTGCACGACGTGCGGGAACAGGTCGCCGTAGAAGGTGGAGTCCTCGGCGAGGAGCTTGTCCAGCGCCAGCTCACGCTTGGTGGTGATCAACTGATCCAGGCGCAGCGGCCGCGGCGGGATCTCCGCCCACTGCTTGAGCGTCAGGTTGTGCTCCGGGTAGGGACGCCCGTCCCGGACCGCTCTGAAGATCACGACGGCACGCTCCCCTCCCCGTGGCCGGGCCGACCGACGGCGCCGTGCCGGGTCGCGGCGTGGCACCGCGGGACGCGGCACCGATGACCGTGCCAGCCTAGCCGCCCGTCACACACCACGTTCCGCTCCCCGATGTCAGTTTCGCTACCTCCCGCCCGATCCTCGGCCGGGCGAATGCGGCATACCGCTCAGCTCCACCGTCCCCGCCGGATCACCTCGTCGTCCGGACGGCGTCCGCGACGCAGCGACGGTGACCGATGGTCGGGGGCACGGTAACCCACCGTCACCGCACCGATGGGCGCGAACTCCTCCGGCACCCCGAACGCCTCCCGGTAGCTCGCCAGGCGTTGCGGCGGGATGCCGAAGAAGCAGGCGCCCAGCCCCTCGTCCACGGCGGTCAGCAGCATCAGCAGTGCGGCGAAGCCGGTGTCCACGTACCAGTAGGGCACCGGCCAGCGCTCCGTCGCGCGGTCCGCCCAGCCCTTGTCCGGCTCGGCGTACCGATCGAGGTAGGCCGACCGGTTCGCGTGCGGCACGATGATCAGCGGCGCCCGCCGCATCCCGGCCAGCCAGCGTTCCCGCCCGCCGCCCTCCGGCGTGGCCGCCGTCCAGAAACGTTCCCGGTCCGCCGCGTCCTCCAGGACGAGGAAACCCCAGCCCTGCGCGAACCCGGCGGACGGTGCCCGGACGGCGTGGTCGAGCAGGCGCTGCACCACGTCGGGCGGGACGGGCCGATCCGGGTCGTAGTTGCGCACCATCCGTCGCCGCCGGAGCACCTCGGCGAACTCCATGCCACTCCCCCCGGATCGCCGGCCGGTCAGGCGCCCGGCCGGACACCCCAGACGCCGCGCCAGGTGGCGCCCGGCTTCAGCGTGATGACGTCCTTGCCGGAGCGGAACGCGTCGGGTGGACAGGTCATCGGCTCGACCGCGACCGAGCGGCGGTGCCGCTCACCGGTCAGCGAGTCACCGGTGAAGACCTGCCACCAGCCGAACTCCCGGTCGGCCCAGAGGGTCACGCCGGTCGACCCGTCCGGCGCGGCCAGGCTGACCGACGAGCCGCCGTCGGCGTCCCGGATCACCTCGCCGAAGGTCAGGTCGAGTGTGGCGCTGCCGATCCGGCGCGGGCTGGTCCAGTCGTACTCGGTGCCGCCCACCTCGGTCGCCCCGACCGGCAGCAGCCGCCCGTCGACCACCATCCGGGTCCGGGTCGGCAGCCGCATCGCCAGGTCGTCGACCGCGACGCCGGGCAGTTGGAGATACGGGTGCACGGCGAACCCGAACGGCGCCGGCTCGCCGCTGACGTTGCGCACCTCGTGCTCGGCCCGCAGCCCGTCCGGTCCGACGCTCCACCGGCTGACCAGCCGCAGCGCCCACGGGTAGCCCGGCTGGGGCGGCAGGTCGTAACCGATGGTCACCGCGTCGGCCGACTGCTCCAGCAGCCGCCAGGGCACCCAGGTGACCAGCCCGTGGATCGCCACGTGCCGCTGCGGCTCGGTCAGCGGCAGCTGGTGTGTCCGCTCACCGAACGTGTAGCGCCCGTCGCGGATCCGGTTGGGCCACGGCGCCAGGACCTGGCCCGCGCAGCCGGGGCAGAGCTCGTCCTCGGCGTACCCGTCGACGTAGTCCACGCCGTCGTGCCGGTACGTCCGCAGGCCGCCGCCCACCTCGACGATGACGGCCTCATGGCCGGCGGCGGAGATCGTCCACTGAGTGCCCGAGGGCGGACGCTGGTCGGGGGTGTGCATGTCGGCGACCCTAACCAATCAGTCCCGGTCGCCGCTCGACGACGTGGCCGCCCGGTAGCGCAGCAGGGCCGGGAAGGCGACGGCGAGCACCACCACCAGCACGGCCGAGGCGACACCGCCGGCGATCCAGGCGACCCCACCGCCGAACCCGGCGGCCATCGCCCCGGCGCGCAGGTCACCGAGGCGCGGGCCGCCGGCGACCACCACGGTGTTGACGCCCTGGAGCCGGCCGCGCATCCGGTCCGGCGCGTAGACCAGCAGCATCGACTGCCGCAGCACCGCGCTGACCAGGTCCGCCGCGCCGGCCACACCGAGCAGCAGCACCATCAGCCAGAGCTGGTGCGCGAACCCGGCCGCCGCGATCGCCAGCCCCCACGCGACCACCGCGACCACCAGTCCGAGGCCCTGCCGGCGCAGTCGGCTGATCCAGCCGGAGGTGAGGCCGCCGAGCATCGAGCCGATGGCGATGGCGCTGAACAGCCAACCGACCGACCCACCGCCGCCGAACCGGTCGTGCGCGATCTCCGGGAAGAGCGCCCGGGGCATGGCCAGGATCATGGCGATCAGGTCGACGGCGAAGGACAGCAGCAGCACCGGGGTGGTGGCCAGGTAGCGGAATCCGTCGATGACGCTGGCCAGGCCCGCCCGGGCCGGGCTGCCGTCACCGTCGGGGCTGGGCTCGGGCGGCAGCGCCGGCAGCCGCAGCGCGGCCCACACCATGGCCGTGAAGAGCAGCGCGTCCGCCCCGTACGCGATGGGGAGCGCGACCTGGGGATCGTCCCAGATGGAGAGGATCAGCCCGGCGGCCAACGGGCCGACGACGGAGGCGGCGGTGAACGTCGTGTAGTTGAGCGTGCTCGCCGCCGGCACCAGCTCGTCGGGCACCAGCCGGGGCAGCATCGCGCTGCGGGCCGGCGCGCTGATCGCGAACGCCACGGACTGCACCGCGACCAGGACGAGCAGCAGCACCGGGCTGCCGACCCGGAACACCGCCTGCAGCAGCAGGCCGAGCGTGGACGCCCACAGCAGCGCGGACCCGCCGAGCAGCACCAGCCGCCGGTCCCGCGCGTCGGCCACCGCGCCGCCCCACAGCCCGAAGACCAGCAGCGGCACGAACCCGGCGACACCCAGCAGACCGACCCAGAACGAGTCGTGGGTCAGCGCGTACATCTCCACGGGCACGGCCACCGCGGTGAACTGGAAGCCGAACATCGCGATGCCGTTGCCGAGCCAGAGCCGCCGGTACGCGGGCACCCCGAGCGGCCGCAGGTCGATCGCCCAGCGACGCGCCGCGCGCGTCGGGGCCTGCTGCACCCCGGTCACGGCGCCAACCGTTCGACGGTCCAGGCGGCACCTGCGGTCCAGGCGGCCCCGCCGGTCCGGCGGAACAGCAGCCGGTCGTGCAGCCGGCCGGCCCGGCCCTGCCAGAACTCGACGGAGTCGGGGCGGACCCGCAGGCCACCCCAGTGCGGGGGCGCGGGGATCGGCGTGCCGTCGGGGAACCGCTCGGCGGCCGCCCGGTAGCGCTCCTCCAGGGTGGCCCGGTCCGGGATCACCTGGGACTGGGGGCTCGCCCAGGCGCCCAGCTGCGAGGCGCGCGGCCGGGTCGCGAAGTAGGCCTCGGTCTCGGCGCGGTCCACCGGCTCCACGACGCCGGCGACGACCACCTGACGCTGCATGGGAAACCACGGGAAGACCAGGCTGGCGTACGGGTTGGCCGCGGCCTCGGTGCCCTTGCGCGAGGCGTGGTTGGTGTAGAAGACGAAGCCGTCCGGGCCGTACCCCTTCAGCAGGACCGTCCGGGCGCTGGGCCGGCCGGTGGTGTCGGCGGTACCGACGATCATCGCGTTCGGCTCGGCCAGCCCGAAGGCCACCGCGTCGGCGAACCAGCGGGCGAACTGGGTGTGCCAGTCGCCGGCCAGGTCAGCCTCGGAAAGGCCCACGTCCGCGGCGTACTCGTTACGCATCGCGGACGGGGCGGGTGTGTCGCCCGTCACGTTCCACTCCTTCTCGCCGGGCCGCCGCACAGCCGGAGGCGCTGGCCAGCCCGCAGTCTCCAGTCTTGCCCAGCCGGTGGCCGGATGCGCGCCCGGGGATGTCGTGTGCGGCACAGCCGCAGCGGGTCGCGCGGTCAGTACTGAGCAGGCAAGATGTTGCGAATCGAGGGAGACCGACCACACCCAGGAGAGCGAGATGGCCGATTTCAAGCCCGGGCTGGAGGGCGTCGTAGCCTTCGAGACCGAGATCGCCGAACCCGACCGCGAGGGTGGTGCGCTGCGCTATCGCGGGGTCGACATCGAGGACCTGATCGGCCAGGTCTCCTTCGGGAACGTGTGGGCCCTGCTGGTCGACGGCCGGTTCGGGCCGGGCCTGCCGCCGGCGGAGCCGTTCCCGGTGCCGGTGCACTCCGGCGACATCCGGGTCGACGTGCAGTCGGCGGTGGCGATGCTCGCCCCGTACTGGGGGCTGAGCCAGCTTCTCGACATCTCCGACGAGCAGGCCCGCGCGGACCTGGCCCGGGTCTCGGTGACCGCGCTGTCCTTCGTCGCCCAGTCCGCCCGCGGCCTGGGCCTGCCGGCGGTGCCGCAGAAGGAGATCGACAAGGCGCAGACCATCGTCGAGCGCTTCATGAAGCGCTGGCGCGGTGAGCCCGACCCGCGGCACGTCAAGGCCGTCGACGCGTACTTCATCTCGGCCGCCGAACACGGCCTGAACGCCTCCACGTTCACCGCCCGGATCGTCGCCTCCACCGGCGCGGACGCCGCGGCCTGCATCTCCTCCGGCATCGGCGCCCTCTCCGGCCCGCTGCACGGCGGCGCCCCGTCGCGGGTGCTCAGCATGCTGGAGGCGGTCGAGCGCAGCGGCGACGCGGAGGGCTACGTCAAGGGCGTCCTCGACCGGGGTGAGCGGCTGATGGGCTTCGGCCACCGGGTCTACCGGGCCGAGGACCCGCGCGCCCGCGTGCTCCGGCGCACCGCCAAGGAGCTGGGCGCGCCGCGTTTCGAGATCGCCGAGGCGCTGGAGAAGGCGGCCCTGGCCGAGTTGCAGGCCCGCCGCCCGGACCGGGTGCTGGCCACCAACGTCGAGTTCTGGTCGGCCGTGGTGCTCGACTTCGCCGAGGTGCCGGCGCACATGTTCACCTCGATGTTCACCTGCGCCCGGATGGGCGGCTGGAGCGCGCACATCCTGGAGCAGAAGAAGCTCCAGCGGCTGGTCCGCCCGTCCGCGCGCTACGTCGGCCACAGCCCCCGCAAGCCGCAGGAGGTCGAGGGCTGGGACGCCATCCCGCACGGCGTCTGACCCGCGTACGTCGAGGGGCCCCGTCCGTCGCGGATGGGGCCCCTCGTGCGTCCGGATCCGGGACGGGCTGTGGCGTACGCCTCAGTGGCAAGGGTCGGGACCAGCCGCGAGGAGAACGCCAGGGGATGGGAGGATGAAAACTCGGCAGTGCCGCCGGACCGTGCTCGGATCCCGGCCGCCGCGTGTCCACACGCTCGCCGCCGGTCCGCGCTCGCCAGCTCACCGGGCTCCCGGCCCATGCGGAAGGATCTTGAAGACCGTGGCTGACGCACCGACCATCCGGATTCCCGACGAGATCAAGCCCGCCGACGGACGGTTCGGCTGCGGGCCGTCCAAGGTCCGTCCGGCGGCCGTGTCCGCCCTCGCCGACGTGGCGACCAGCTACCTGGGCACCTCCCACCGGCAGAAGACGGTCCGCGACCAGGTCGCCCGCCTGCGGCGCGGCATCGCCGAGTTCTTCGACCTGCCCGAGGGCTACGAGGTGGTGCTCGGCAACGGCGGCACCACCGCCTTCTGGGAGGTCGCGACGTTCGGCCTGATCCGCGACCGGGCCCAGTTCGCGAGCTTCGGCGAGTTCGGCGCGAAGTTCGCCAAGTCCGTCAAGGACGCGCCGTTCCTCGGTGAGCCGACGATCCGCAAGTCGGAGGCCGGCAGCGCCCCGACGCTGGTCGCCGAGGCCGGGGTGGACGTCTACGCCACCCCGCACAACGAGACCTCCACCGGCGTGGCCGTGCCGATCTCCCGGGTGGCGGGCGCCGACGAGGGTTCGCTGCTGCTGGTCGACGCGACCTCCGGTGCGGGCGGGCTGGACGTCAACGTCGGCGAGACGGACGTCTACTACTTCGCCCCGCAGAAGTGCTTCGGCTCCGACGGCGGGCTCTGGCTGGCCCTGATGTCGCCGGCGGCGCTGGAGCGGGCCACCGAGATCAAGGCGTCCGGCCGCTACATCCCGGCCTTCCTCGACCTGGTCACTGCGATCGACAACTCGCGGCTGGAGCAGACCTACAACACCCCGGCGCTGGCGACCATCTTCCTGGCCGCCGAGCAGACCGACTGGATGAACGCGCAGGGCGGCCTGGCCTGGGCGGCCAAGCGGACGGCCGAGAGCGCCGCGATCGTGTACGGCTGGGCGGAGCGCTCGTCGGTCGCCACCCCGTACGTCGCCGACCCGGCGCTGCGGTCCAACGTGGTCGCCACCATCGACTTCGCCGACGGGGTGGACGCCGCCGCCATCGCGAAGGCGCTGCGCGCCAACGGCATCGTCGACACCGAGCCCTACCGGAAGCTCGGTCGCAACCAGCTTCGCGTCGCGCTCTTCCCGGCGGTCGAGCCGTCCGACGTGGAGGCGCTGACGGCGTCCATCGACTACGTCGTCGAGCGGCTCTAGGACGTGACGGTGGGTGGCCGCGGCCCGGTGCGGCGGCCACCCACCGTGATCATCGTGGCTGCTCATCCGCGACATGCGGGCGTGGCGTCTCCCACCTGAGGACAGATCAGCGTACGGTGGTCCGAGAAGCCCGGGTGGCCGACCCGTGGCATGTGGCCAGCGAAGCGGGACGGAGGCAACGCTATGCGCCCAGTACGCTTCGTCGCCCTCTCCGAGGACGGCCAGGCCCTGGTGCTCGCCGACGAGGTGGGGCGACTGCTCGCCCTGCCGATCGACGAGCGCATCGCCACCGCGCTGCACGCCGAGCCGGGCGCCCCGCCGCTCACCGTCGCACCGACCGCCGCCGATCCCGCTCCCTCGTTGTCCCCACGGGACATCCAGGCCCGGATCCGCTCGGGTGAGTCCGCCGAGGACGTCGCTCGCATCGCCGGGGTCCCGGTCGACCGGGTGCTGCGCTATGCCGGCCCGGTGCTCCAGGAGCGGGCGATGCTCGCCCAGCACGCCCGCCGCACCCGACTCAAGGGCGCGGAGAAGCCGACCCCGCTCGCCGAGGTGGTCAACGGCCGGCTGGCTCAGCACGGCATCGACACCGAGAAGATCTCCTGGGACGCCTACCGGCGCGACGACGGCACCTGGCGGATCATCGCCACCTGGCCGTCCGGCAAGGCCACCGCGCAGGCCATCTGGGATCTCGACAAGACCCGTCAGTCGGTCGCCCCGCACGACGACATGGCGCAGTACCTGTGCGCCGAGCGGCCCACGCCGATCCTCGGCCAGGAGCCGGCGCCGGAGCGGGGCGGGCACGCGCTGCCCGGTCCGTCGCGCGGCGAGCCGAGCCGGGGCGGGCACGGGCTGCCCGGTCCCACCGAGCACCGGCCCGGTCGTGACCCGATCCGCGCCGGCCGGGACGCCCTGCTCGCGTCCCTCGACCGGCCGCTCGGCGGCACGTCGGGGCGGGGCCTCGAGCCGCGCACGCCGGCCGCCCTGGCCGGGTCCGACGCTCCCCGGCAGCGGCCGGTGGGTGGGGGTGCCGCGGCGCTGCTCGGCGGTGGCCCCGGGTCCGCGTTCGACGACGACTCCGACGCGCCGAAGGAAGTGCCGGCCGTGCCGTCGCTGGCGGTGCTCCGGCCGCGCCGCACCGGGGCGGCCGCCGCTGCCGGTGGCGAGTCCACCGACGCCGCCGGCAAGCCCCGCAAGCGCCTGCCGAGCTGGGACGACGTGCTCTTCGGCAGCGGTCCGGCGGCCCGCGAGTCCTCCTGACCGACGCGGTCGACCGACGGTGTGACACCTGCCGTCGGCCACGTCCGGCCGGGCACGCCGCGCCTGCCGGAAGGCGGGGACGCTCCGGTGCCCGTCGCACCGGAGCGGTCAGATCGGCCAGGCGGCGAGCCGGTCGTAGCGGGGCCGGGGGCCGAGGTGGCTGCGCATGAGCAGCAGCTCGGTCGCCGGCCATTCCGGCCCCTCGTAGCCGTCCAGAGTGGCGCGGTCGGCCTCGACGTCGGCCCGGTCCACGCGGTCGCCGGGGCGGGCGACGGTCAGGTGCGCGCGGAACGGCTTGTCGTCGTGCGGCAGGCGGCCGGCGCGCAGGCGGGAGCGGATCAGCCGGGCGAGGACGCTCAGCGCGTCGGCCTCGCCGCGTACGTCAACCCAGAGCACGGTGAACTGGCCGCGACCGAACCGGCCGCCGCCGCCCAGCCGCAGCCGGGGCGAGGCGTCCCGGCCCTCGCGGAACCACTGGGCGGCGAGCCCGAGCGCGCTCTCCACCTCGACCAGCTTCGCCTCCTCGACCTCGCCGAGGAAGGCGAGGGTGAGGTGCAGGTGCGCGGGATCGGCGAGCCGGACGTTGGTGCCCGCACGGGACGCGGCGCCGACGCGGAGCCGTTCGATCTGACCGGTCAGGTCGGCGACGGCGGCGGCCGGCGGGTAGACCGCGGCGAAGAGCCTCAACCCGGGCCCTCGCCGACCTGCCGGAGATGGTCGGCCACTCGCTCAGCGCCCCGAGCCGTCGGCGCCCCGGCCACGCCGTTCGGCCCGGCCGCTGGGCCGACCGGCCCGGGCCGCCGGCAGGGTGAGGCCGGCGTCGTGCAGCAGCCCTTCCACGCGGACGCGCTCGATCTCCTGATCGACGCCGTCCAGTTCGCCGAGGTGCTCGGTGATGTCCAGGGCCCGGCAGGCGAGCCGCAGCCGGTCGTCGTACGCCTGGAGGATCGCACCGTGCCACACCATCGGCCGACCGGCGCCGCCGAGCCGCTGGCTGCCCAGCCGGCGCAGGTCGGCGGCGAGTTGTTCGAGTGGCCGCCGGTCCTCCCGGTCGAACTCGGAGAGGTCGATGTCCCTGGTCAGGGCGTCGGCTTCGATGGCCCGGTCGAGCCGGGCGATGGTGCGCCGTTCCCGGCGGCGGTCCCGCCACTCGGCGTAGCCGCAGACGACCCGGTCGAGAATCTCGTCGGCGCAGAAGATCAGGGCGAAGAGCGCGGGCAGGCTGGCCACGGCGAGGAACGCCAGGGCCAGCAGCAGTGCGCGTCCGACACCCACGCATCGACGCTAAGCCCCATCCTCCGCCTTCGCCACCGGATTGGCGGCATCCGCGCCATCCGCTCAACCGGACGAGACCGTGGGGTCGAGCGGACGGCGCGTGCCGTCACTCCGGCGAGGTCACGTAGAAGCGGGGCATCGGCAGCACCCGGAACCGGAGCCGAGCCCCGGCACGGCGCAGCTGCCAGGTGAGTGCGACCAGCGCGGTGGCCAGCGAGATCAGGCCACCGATCCAGATGCTCGCGCCGGCGCCGAAGTGCTCCGCCACCCAGCCGATCAGCGGCGCGCCGACCGGGTTGGTGCCCAGGAACACCAGCACCCACAGGGCCATCACCCGTCCCCGGAACGCCGCGTCCACGCCGAGCTGGACGCGCTGGTTGGCGGCCTGGGCGAAGAAGACCATGAAGAAGCCGGTCGGCACGAGCAGCGCGACCACCGCCCAGTACGTCGGGGCCAGACCGACCAGGGTGCCGAAGCTCGCGCACCCGACGGCCGCACCGAGCACCAGCCACACCGACGGGCGGCCGCGGCGCCCCGTGCCGCTCAGCGCGCCCACCAGGGCACCGCAGGCGAGCGCGGTGCTGAACAGGCCGAACGAGGCGGCCCCGGTGTTGAAAACGGTCTTGGCCAGCGCCGCCAGGGTGAGCTGGAAGTTGAACAGCGACATGCCGATGACGGACATGACGACCATCGGCAGCAGCAGGTCGGAGCGGCGCCAGACGTACCGCAGTCCGTCGATCACCCGGGCCGAGTCGCGCTCGTCGCGGGGTGGCAGCGCGGCCCGGTGCAGCTCGGACGTACGCATCCGGACGACGTTGACCAGCGGGGCGATCGAGCTGAGCGCGGTGAAGAGGAAGACCGGGCCAACGTCGAAGGCGGCGATGGCGAGGCCGGCGACGGCCGGACCGACGATCCGCGCGGAGTTGAAGACGGCCGCGTTGAGCGAGAGGGCGTTCGGCAGCAGCGGCACGCCCACCAGCTCGGAGACGAACGCCTGCCGGACAGGGGTCTCCACGGCGTTGGCGACGCCGAGCAGCGCGGCGAACGCGAACACGTGCCAGAGCTGCACCAGGTCGGTGAGGACCAGCATGCTCATGCCGAGCGCCAGCACCGTCCAGAAGGTGTTGGCGACGAAGAGCAGCACCCGCTTGTCGTACCGGTCGGCGAGTCGACCGGAGAGCAGGGTGAGCAGCAGCACCGGCGTGAACTGGAGCGCGGTGACCACGCCGAGCGCGGTGGCCGAGTTGTCGGAGAGCTCGAGGACGAGCCAGTCCTGGGCGATGAACATCATCCAGACACCGACCAGCTTGATCAGTTGCCCGGACGCGAAGAGGCGGTAGTTGCGGACCTGTAGGGACTGGAACATCGTGCTCAGCTTCGCCTGCACTCTTGGTGCGCCTCCTCGGGTCGTACGCGTCATCGACGATGGACGGCGCGGACCCGGTGTCGCGGGCGCGTGAGTCAGCCGCGAGCCAGCTGCTGGAGGATCTCCGCGGCCCGCCGAAGGGTCTCCCGGTCCGCCTCGGGGAGCTCGGCCAGCCGGGAGGCCAGCCACTCGTTGCGGGCGCGCTCGAACTGGTCGAGCACCGCCCGTCCCCCCTCGGTCGGCGCGAGGATGACCTGTCGGCCGTCGGTCGGGTGGGGGGTCCGCTGCACGAGGCCGCGCTCCTCCAACTTCGCGACGATCTTCGTCATCGTCGGCGGTTGGACCCGTTCGACGTCGGCCAGCTCCCGTGGGGTCAGCGCGCCGGCCAGCTTGAGGCTGGTCAGCGCCGAGAGCTGGGTGACCGTCAGGTCGCCCATCGGCCGGGCCTGTCGGACCCGTCGGTTGAGCCGAGTGATCGCATCACGCAGCTGGGGAGCCAGCTGCGCCGGTGGCACGCGTTTCGCCGTCACCGTCCGCTCCGTCACGATAGTTAGCTTAACTAATGAGCCTGGCTAACGACATGCGATATGACCCGGCTCACGGGAACCTTCCGACCTGCGCCGGGCTGGAACCCCGTAAGGAGCCCCAGCCCGGCGCACGGCTTTCACAGCACCACGGACTCGATCGGCCCGCGCAGGAAATACACGATGAAGAGCGCGGCCACCCCGTACAGCAGGGGGTGGACCTCCCGGGCCTTGCCCCGGGCCACCTTCATCAGCACGAACGTGATCACGCCCGCACCGATTCCGTTCGAGATCGAGTAGGTGAACGGCATCAGCACGATGGTGAGGAACGCCGGGATGGCGATCTCGTAGTCCGCCCAGTCGATCGTCCGCACCGCGGTCATCATCAGGAAACCGACCACCACCAGCGCCGTCGACGCCGCCTCGAACGGCACCACCACGACCAGCGGCGCCAGGAACATCGCCAACAGGAACAGCGCACCGGTGACCAGGTTGGCCACACCGGTCCGGGCACCCTCCGCCACACCGGCGGCGCTCTCGATGTACGAGGTGTTGCTCGACGTGCTCGCCGCACCGCCGGCCGCCGCGGCGATCGAGTCGACCAGCAGGATCTCCTTCGCCCGCGGCGGGGTGCCCCGCTCGTCGAGCATGCCGCCCTCCTGGCCGACCGCGACCATGGTGCCCATCGTGTCGAAGAAGTCCGTGATGAGCAGCGTGAACACGAACATCAGGACGACCAGCCAGCCGGCCCGGCTCCACGAGTCGAGCACGTTGAAGTTGCCGAGCAGCGACAGGTCCGGCACGTCCACCACGGTCTTCGGCAGCTCCGGGACGTTCAGCGACCAGCCCTTCGGGTTGGGCTGACCGTTGACCACGGACGGGCCCACGTCGGCGATCGCCTCCACGATGATCGCCAGCACGGTCGATCCGAGGATGCCGATCAGGATCGCGCCCCGGACCCGGCGTACGACCAGCACCAGGGTCACCAGCAGTCCCACCACGAACACCAGCAGCGGCCAACTGGACAGCCGCCCGCCGATGCCCAGCCCGACCGGCACCGTCGTGTTCGCCACGTCGGGAATGCGCCGGACGAAGCCCGCGTCGACCAGGCCGATGATCGTCAGGAAGAGGCCGATGCCGACGCCGATCGCCGTCTTCAGCTGGGTGGGCACCGAGCGGAACACCGCCGTACGCAGACCGGTCAGCACCAGCACCGCGATGATCACACCTTCGATCACCACGAGGCCCATGGCGTCCGCCCAGGTCATCTCCGGGGCGATCTCGTACGCCACCAGCGCGTTCACACCGAGGCCGGCGGCCAGCGCCAGCGGGAACCGGCCGACCACGCCCATCAGGATGGTCACCACACCGGCGACCAGGGCGGTCGCCGCGGCGATCGCCGGGATCGGAAGGGTCCTGCCGTCACCGTCGACGGCGCTGCCGAGGATGAGCGGGTTCAACACCACGATGTACGCCATCGTGAAGAAGGTGGCCAGGCCACCGCGCACCTCGCGGCTCAACGTCGAACCACGGGCGGAGATCTCGAAGAACCGGTCGAATCCGTTGCGGGGGTGAGCAGGGTCGGGGGGTGTGCCGTTCTCCGGCGGCGCTACTGCCATCAGCGTCCTCGCAGGTGATCTTCGGGGGTGACGCGCGCATCGTCCCAGATCAGTGGCGAGCGGGGAAAGTTGATCGCGTACGCTTGCCGCGTGCCGAAGGAGCAGCCGCGGCCCGAGCCGCTCGACCCGCCGATGGTGCCGTTCGCGCTCGCCGGGACGGCGGCCTGGGCGGTCGTCGGGCTGGTGCTGCTCGTGTTCTTCCGGGACTGGCTGACCGAGCACGGTCACCGCAACTGGCTCTGGATCTGCCTCGCCGGGTTCCTCTGGGGGTTCCCCGGCCTCGCGGTGATGATGCGGCACGACGCCAACCGTCGCCGCCGCCGCGCCGCCGCCGGCAACTGACCCCTGCGCCCCACCCGCTGACCGTCACCGGCTCGGCGGCGCCGGTCGATCAGGGGTGGCCGTACGGCTCCGCGGGCTCCGCCGCCTCCACCGACCCCGGCGCCCGGCTGACCGACACGGTCTCCACCGCGCTGTCGTCGTAGACGGTGGGCATCTCCTCGACCGACGTGTCGGGCGCCTCGATGAGCGTCTCGGAGTGCGCGCCGCAGCCGTGGTCGACGCTCACCACCCGGCCGTCGTCGGGGGCGTAGAAGTTGCCGCACGCGCCGAAGGCCTGCCGCAGCGAGCCGGCCAGGGGCAGGTAGAAGCCGCAGGTGCCGCAGCGGGCCGCCGCCGGGGCCGCCGTGGAGATCGGGGCGGACGGGCCGTGGTCACCGTCGTACCACCGCTGGGCCGCCTCGGAGCGGCCCTCTCGGGAGAGCACCCGCGCCCGGCCCAGGCCCAGCTCCCACGCCGTCTCCTCGACCGCCGGGTCGTCGGAGAGCAGGTAGCCCGGGGCGAGTCGCTCGTCGTCCGGCGGGGTGGGCAGCAGGTCGCCGGGGCCCAGGTCGCCCGGCTTGAGCCGCTCCTGCCAGGGCAGCCAGCCGGGGGCGAGCAGCGCGTCGGTGCCGGGCAGCAGGACCGTCTCGCAGATGGTCGCGGTGCGGCCGCGGGGCACCCGGGTGACGGTGACCGCCCAGCGCCAGCCGCGGTAGCCGGCGAGATTGCACTCGAAGTAGTGCGTGACGAGGCGGTCGCCCTCGGCGACGGCCTGCAGGTGGTCGCCGACGTCATCGGGGTCCACCTCGGTGATGCCGGCGCGCGCCACGTCGACGGCGGCGGCGAGGATCTGGTCGAGGCGGGCGGCACGGGCGGAGGCGGGCCTGGTCACCGGACCATTGTTCCCCATCCGTACGCCCGCCTGACAGGGACTCCCCGACCACGTTCTCGGCAACTGGTGCGGCATGCCTCGATCAGATGGGCGAGGATGGTGCACATGCCGCAGTCCTCCCGCGCCGGGCGGTCCGCCCTCGGGCGTACCGTCGGCACCGGCATTCGTGCCCTTCGCCTGCTCTTCCGCGGTTCGGTAGGCAGCGGACGCTGGGTGACCCGCAAGGCCGGGCGGGCCCGGGCCCGCGGGGCCGGCGGCGAGGTCGGCATGGTCCGCCTCTTCGACCTGCACGCGCTCTCCTGTGCCGGTGACACCCTGATCGCCATCGGTCTGGCCGGCACGATCTTCTTCAACGTGCCGCTGGGCGAGGCGCGCAGCAAGGTCGCGCTCTACCTGCTGGTGACCATGGTCCCGTTCGCCATGCTCGCCCCGGTGGTCGGTCCGCTGCTCGACCACTTCCGGCACGGCCGCCGCTACGCGCTCGCCGCCACCATGCTGGGCCGCGCCTTCCTGGCCTGGCTCATCTCCGACCACATCCACGGGTTCGGGCTCTATCCGGCGGCCTTCGGGGTGCTGGCGCTCTCCCGCGCGTACGGGGTGGCCCGCTCGGCGGCCGTGCCACGCCTGCTGCCGGAGGGGCTGGGCCTGTCCCAGGTGGGTGCCCGGGCCAGCGTCTACGGCACGGTCGCGGGCGCGCTGGTCGCCCCGATCGGCCTGGCCGCGTTCTGGTTCGGGCCGCAGTGGCCGCTCCGGGTCGCCTCGGTGATCTTCCTGGTCGGCATGGTGATCTCGCTGCGGCTGCCGCCGAAGGCGGATTCGGAGCCACCGGAGCGGGTGCCGCGACCGCTGCGGGCGCTGGGGCGGCGCTCCGGCGATCGGCCACTGGGCCGGGGCCGGCCGGCAGGTCGACTGGTGATCGCCACGCTGATCGGCTCGGCCACCCTCCGCGGGGTCTACGGCTTCCTGCTGCTCTACCTCGCCTTCGCGATCAAGAAGGGTGACCTGACCACCGTCGTGTTCGGCCGCGAGCTGAGCGACGAGGCCGCGCTGGGCCTGGTGGGCGCCGCCCTCGCGGTGGGCACCTTCCTGGCCACGGCCGTCGGCACCCGCCTGCGCATCCACCGGCCCACCGCCATCCAGTCCAGCAGCATGATCATCGTGGCGGGTGTCGCGGTGCTCACGGTGCTCACGTTCTCGCTGCCCATGGTGGCCCTGTTCTGCCTGGTCACGGCCCTGCTCAGCGGCGTCGCCAAGCTCGCCGTGGACGCGTCGATCCAGGAACGCATCCCGGAGCGGCTGCGGGCCAGCTCGTTCGCCCACTCGGAGACCGTGCTGATGCTCGCCTTCGTGGCCGGCGGTGGGCTCGGGCTGGTCCCCTTCCCCGGCCGCGTCGGCATCGGGGTCGCCGCCGGCGTGGGTGTGCTCGCCGCCATCCGGGGTGTGCTGATCGCCGCCCGCCTGCGCGGCGAGCGCCTGGCCGGCCGCCCGCTCGGCGACGACGAGCTGACCGAGACCGACGACGACCCGACGCCCACGTCGCCCGCGCCGGACCGGCTCGGTGACCCCACGCCGACCTCCCCCGCCCCGGCCACCAACGGCGCGGCCGGTTACGACCTCGCCCCGCCCGGCTATCACATCTACCGCCCGTCCTCGGCGGTCGGCGGCGCGAGCGACGACGATTCCCGCCAGGAACCACGCGGACCACGCCCGTGACGGGACTGCTCGTGGTGACCGCGGTACCCGCCGAGGCGGACGCGGTCCGGGCCGGCCTCACCGATCCCACGGTCACCGTGGCCCCGGTCGGGGTGGGCCCGGCGGTCGCCGGAGCGGCGACCGCCCGGCTGCTTGCCCTGGCCGAGGCCGCCGGCCGCCCGTACCGCGCGGTGGTCAGCGCCGGCGTCGCCGGCGGCTTCGTCGACCACGTCGCGGTCGGCGGCACCGTACTGGGCACCGCGAGCATCGCCGCCGACCTCGGAGCCGAGTCCCCGGAGGGCTTCATCCCGATCGACGACCTCGGCATGCCACCCGCGCTGTTGGGCACCGGCAGCACGGTCACCGCCGACCCGGAGCTGCTGGCCACGCTGCGCGCCGCGCTGCCGACCGCCACTGTCGGGCCGGTGCTGACGGTCACCACCGTCACCGGCACCGCCGTCAGCACGCGGGAGTTACGCCGCCGGCACCCCGAGGCCGTGGCCGAGGCCATGGAGGGGTACGGCGTGGCCGTCGCCGCCGCCCAGGCCGGCCTGCCCTTCGCCGAGCTGCGCACCATCTCCAACCCGGTCGGTCCACGCGACCGCGACGCCTGGCGACTCCGCGAGGCGCTGGCCGCCCTGACCGAGGCCGCCCCCGCCCTACGCTGACCCGCTCTACCCGCCCCGGCGCTATCCGCACGGCGTTGTCCACGCCCGGTGTCAGCGCCTGCGGTCCAGCCGCAGGGCCGACGGCCGACTCGCGTCCGGCGCGAAGCCGCACGCCTCAAGGAAGAAAATTCCACCGGAGCTCGCAACGGCACGGGCCGTCCGGATGCCCGCCCGCTCCATCTCCTCGGTGAGCAGCGTGACGAGCCGTCGGCCGATGCCGAGCAGTCGAAGCTCGGGGGCCACCAGGACGCCATCCAGAATGATGTCGCGTCGATCCCCCAGGTCCGCTCCGATGAGCAGATCGTCGCTCCGCTCGTGGGCCCGCAGCTCGCCCACGACCGCCTCGTCGGGCAGCTCGGCGAGGAGCCGCCAGGAGGTCTCCGGCAGCCCGTCCCGCGCGCGCCGCACCCGCACCAGCCGGCGCATCCCCTCGCGCCACCGTCGCTCGTCCCGGCGTCGACGATCGAGATCGAAGGTCACCTCGGGAACCCGCAGCGGCCACCGCTCCGGCGGGAGCGTGTACCAGTGCGCCCACCACGCACCTGACCAGTCCGTGAGTCGCCGCACCCGCCGAACGTCGAGGTGCGCCGGGTAGCGGCGCCCTGCCTCGTCCCGCGGCTCCTCCCGCGGCTCCTCCTGCGGCTCGTCATCGGACGCCGCCGGCACCGTGACCACCACACCGCCTCGCGGACCCATCGTCAGCTCTCCCCCGGCCGCCCGGACCAGCCGCTCCACCGTCCGGAACCTCGCGTCCGGGCCGTTGCCACTCTCGATCCGCGCCAGCGTGCTCTTCGGCACCCCCGAACGCTCGGCCAGCTCCCGTTGGCTCAGGTCAGCCTGCCGGCGCAGGCAACGAAGGACCGCTCCCACATCGATCGGCTCGGTGCCCGTGTCCGTCATGGCGCGATCGTCCCCACTGACGCATACCGATTTCAACAGCCCCGCCGAAACTGTGGATAACCCTGTGGACAACGTGGAGGACCCCGCCCTCACGACCCTGTTGCGCGTCCTGTCAAGCTGCCCCGTTTATGGAGCGGGAGCGGGAGCGGGCGCGTGTGCGGGAGCGGGAGCGGGCGCGTGTGCGGGAGCGGGAGCGGGCGCGTGTGCGGGAGCGGGAGCCGGCGCGTGTGCGGGAACGGGATCCGGCGCGTGTGCGGGAACGGGAGCATGCGCGGGAGCGGGAGCGGGAACGAGCGCGGGAACGAGCGCGGGAGCGGGAACGAGCGCGGGAACGGGCGCGGGAGCGGAACGGGAACGGGCGCGCTGCCGTACCGCCCAGCGGGTCGTGGCGCTCGGGCCGGTGGGTCACGCGGCGGTGCGCCTCACGAGTGCCATCGCCTCAGCCGTGCTGCCCGACGCCGACGTCTTCGCCCCCGCTCGCGGGACGGCGAGCCCTGGGGAGGCCGCAGTCGCGCTCACCTTCCTGCCCGCTCACCTTCCTGCCCACACTCGTTCCTGTCCACACTCGCGCTTGCGGGCGAGATCGGTGGCCTGGCGCACGACGCCCCCTTCACCCCGGGGAGCGCCCCATTTCTGGGGCAGCTCGACAGGACGCGACCAACCCCCCGGGGCCGGGACCGTCCACCGGCACCCGGTCCCGTCACAGCCGCGACGGGAATGAGCTTGCCCACCACACCGCCCCGGCCGGCGTCCGGTCGGAAACGGGCGGGGCTACGGTGGGGGTGTGGCGCTCTCCCTCGCGATCTCGCCCTGCCCCAACGACACGTTCGTCTTCGACGCGCTGGTGCACGGGCGGGTGCCCGGGGCGCCGCCGGTCGAGGTGACGTACGCCGACGTGGACGTCACCAACACGGCGGCCGAGCGCGGCGCGTTCGACCTGGTGAAGGTGAGCTTCGCGGCGCTGCCCTGGCTGCTCGACAAATACCACCTGCTGCCCTGCGGCGGCGCTCTCGGGCGTGGCTGCGGGCCGCTGGTGCTGACCCGCGGCGACCGCACCGACCTGTCCGGCGCGACCGTCGCGGTTCCCGGTGACCGGACCACGGCGTACCTGCTGTTCCGGCTGTGGGCGGCCGGTCAGTCACCGGCACGCATCGAGGTCGTGCCGTTCCACGAGATCATGCCGGGCGTGGCCGCCGGCCGGTACGACGCGGGCCTCGTCATCCACGAGGCCCGCTTCACGTACCACCGGCACGGGCTGACCGCCCTCGTCGACCTGGGTGAGTGGTGGGAGGCCGACACCGGCCTGCCCATTCCCCTCGGCGCGATCCTGGCCCGGCGCGGCGCGGTCGACCCGCAGGCCGCGGCCGGGTGGATCCGGGAATCCGTCCGGCAGGCCTGGGCCGACCCGGCCGCCAGCCGCGACTACGTGCTCGCGCACGCCCAGGAGATGGAGCTCGACGTCGTCGACCGGCACATCGGCCTCTACGTCAACGAGTTCACCGCCGACCTGGGCGACGCCGGCTTCGCCGCCGTCGATGCGCTGCTCGGCCGGGCCGCCGACGCCGGGCTGGTGCCTCAGACCTCCAGCTCGCGCGCCACCGCGTGGACCAGCTGAGCGATCTTCTGCGCCGTCTTCTTGTCCGGGAAGCGGCCCCGGCGCAGGTCCGGCTGGACCTTCGCCTCCAACACCTTGATCATGTCTTCGACCAGGCCGTGCAGCTCCTCCGCCGGGCGGCGGCGCAGCTCGGCCACCGACGGCGGCGCCTCCAGCAGCTTGACCCCCATGGCCTGCGCGCCCCTGCGGCTGTCCACCACGCTGAAATCGACCCGCTGACCACCCGTGAGGTCGGTGACACCCGCCGGTAGCGCGGCCTTCGGCAGGAACACGTCGCCACCCTCGTCACTGGTGACGAACCCGTATCCCTTGGTCGCGTCGTACCACTTCACTCGACCCGTAGGCACCTGAGAACCTCTGCTTCGCTTGAGACGTCTACTGCTCCAAGGCTAGCTGGATCATGCCGTCGAGCGCCGTCGGGAATTCGGTGAGATCATTCAGCACCGCTGCGGCACCGGCCGCCCGCAGCTCGTCCGCCGAGCACGGTCCGGTGGTCACGCCGATGCCGGGCACCTCCGCCGTCGCGGCCGCCACCATGTCGGCGACGTGATCGCCGACGTAGTGGGTCGCCCCGAAGCTGCGCAGCGCGGCCCCCTTCTGCTCCGCGAAGAGGTCCCCGGCCAGCTCGTCGACGACCAGGCCCAGGTGATCAAGGTGCAGCCGGGCCAGCCGGCCCAGCTTCGAGGTGACCACCAGCACCCGCCCGCCCCGGGCCCGGATCGCGTCGATCGCATCCCGGGCACCGGGCAGCGGCACGGTCGGGGTGATCGCGTACGCGGGATAGAGCTCGCGGAAGGTGTGCACGGCCGACTCGACCTGCTCCGGCGGGAACCACCGGGCGATCTCCGTGCGCAGCGGCGGCCCGAGCCGGGACACCGCCAGCTCCGCGTCCACCGGCACGCCGGTCTGCGCGCTGAGCGCCCGGTAGGCGGCGGCGACACCGGGCCGCGAGTCGACCAGGGTCATGTCGAGGTCGAAGCCGACAGTCAGAGGGGACATGCGGGACAACGTACCCGCTGAGGGTGGCCGACCAGCCGGACGTCCGAGGGGCGGAGAGGCCCCCCGCCGGGCTAGCGTGGAACGACGATGACCACCTCACTCGCCGACCACCTGCGGTCGCTGCCCGACGAGTCGCTGGCCGCTCTCCTCCAGCTGCGGCCGGACCTCGTCGTACCCGTGCCGGCCGACATCTCCGCGCTCGCCATCCGGGCCCAGTCCCGGGTCTCGGTCGCCCGGGCCCTGGACGGGCTGGACCAGTTCACCCTCCAGATCCTCGACGCCGCCCGCCTCACCCGCGACCCGGGCGACGGCACCACCTCCACCGACGCCGTGCTGGCCCTGGCGACCTCCGGCCCGAAGCCGCCCGCGCCGACCAGCGTCCGGGGCGCGGTCAACCGGCTGCGCGCGCTCTTCCTGCTGTACGGCCCGGAGAGCGCCCTCACGGTCGTGCCGAGCGTCGACGAGGTGTCCGCGTACCCGGCGGGGCTGGGCCGACCGGCGGCGGAGCTGGACCCGCGGACGGCGGCGCTCTGCGCGGACCCGGCGAAGCTGCGACGGACGCTGCTCGCCGCGCCGCCCTCGGCCCGGGCGATCCTGGACCGGCTCGCCGCCGGGCCGCCCGTCGGCAGCGTGCCCCCGGGCGCCCTCCAGGCCCCGCCGCTCGGGGCGGAGGACGCGGTGCCGCCGGACCCGACGAACGGTGGCGCGCCGACCGGGTCGCCGGTGCGCTGGCTGGTCGACAACCGCCTGCTGGTGCCCGTCTCCAACGGCAAATCCGGCTCGACCGGCACGGTGGAGCTACCCCGGGAGATCGGGCTGCTGCTGCGCCGTGACACCGGTCCGCTCGGCCCGCTGCGGACCAGCCCACCGGCGGTCGCCGCCACGCCGCGCGAGGCGAAGGCCGTCGACTCCGCCGGGGCCGGCCAGACCATGGAGGTCGTACGCCACACGGAGACGCTGCTCGACCAGCTCGCCGCCGAGCCGGCGCCGGTGCTCCGGTCGGGCGGGATCGGCGTACGCGACCTGCGGCGCCTGGCCCGCGGCGCTGCCCTGGACGAGTCGACGGCGGCGCTGCTGCTGGAGGTGGCGTACGCGGCCGGGCTGACCGGTGAGCTGGAGCTGCCCGGGGCCACCACCACCCGCTACGGGGCCGATCAGCAGGTGCTGCCGACGGCCGGCTACGAGGTGTGGCGGGCCGCCTCCCTCGCCCAGCGGTGGGAGCAGCTGGCCCGCGCGTGGCTGACCATGAGCCGGCAGGTGGGGCTGGTCGGGCAGCGCGACGACCGGGACCGGCCGATCACCGTCCTGTCGGCGGAGGCGGAGCGGGCCGGGGCGCCGGCCGCCCGACGGGCCGTGCTGGGGGTGCTCGCCGACCTGGAGCCGGCCACCGCGCCGACCCCCGACGAGGTGCTGGAACTGCTCGACTGGCGGGCGCCCCGCCGCAGCCGAGGGCGGGAAGCCGCCCACCGGGAGGTGCTCGCCGAGGCCGCCCAGCTGGGCGTTACCGGGTTGGGGGCGCTCACGTCGTACGGGCGGCTGCTGCTCGCCGACGTCACCGAGGCCGACGACCGCCCCGACGACCCGCTGGGGCTGCACGCGGAGGCGGACAGCGAGGAGCCGTCCACGGCCGTGCGCGCGCTGGACGCCCTGCTGCCCGCCCCGGTCGACCACTTCCTCGTGCAGGCGGACCTGACCGTGGTGGTGCCCGGCCCGCCCGACCCGACGCTCGCCGCCGAGCTGGACGCGGTGGCCGAGCCGGAGTCGGCTGGCGGCGCCAGCGTGCACCGGGTCACCACGGCGAGCGTGCGCCGGGCCCTGGACGCCGGCTACACGGCGGACGAGCTGCACGCGCTGTTCCGGCGACGGTCCCGCACGCCCGTGCCGCAGTCGCTGACCTACCTGGTGGACGACGTGGCGCGTAAGCACGGTGGGCTGCGGGCCGGGTCCGCCGGGGCGTACCTGCGCAGCGACGACGAGGCGCTGCTGACCGAGGTGTACGCGGACCGACGGCTGGAGTCGCTGTCGTTGCGCCGGCTGGCCCCCACGGTGCTGGTGACCCCGTACCAGGTGGGGCGGCTGCTGGGCGCGTTGCGCGACGCCGGTTACGCCCCGGTGCCGGAGGACGCGAGCGGCGTGGCGGTGCTGTCGCGGCCGAAGACCCGACGGGCACCGGCCCGGGTGTCGGTGGCCACCCGCACGGTGGATCCGCTGGTCGCGCAGAAGCTGCCGATGCCACGCCTGCTCGGGGTGGTGGAGCAGATCCGGCGGGGCGACGCGGCGGCGCGGGCGGCCCGGCGGGCTCCCGCGGTGGTGCGCGCCGGCGCCCGGGGAGCGACCGGTCCGTCCCCGGTGCAGGGGCACTCCGACGCGCTCGCCGTGCTCCAGCAGGCCGTACGCGACAAGGCGCTGGTCTGGGTCGGCTACGTCGACGCTCACGGGGCGACCGCGTCCCGGCTGGTCAAACCGGTGTCGATCGGCGCTGGCTATCTGCGGGCGGAGGACGAGCGGACGGAGATGCTGCACACCTTCGCCCTGCACCGGATCACCGCAGCGGTCCTCGCCGAGTGACGGGCCGCGCCGCGCCACCGCCGAGCTGACCGCCGGCCGGGCCGCCGGGGAGCGGCCCGACCCTCAGCGGCGGCTGCGGCGGACGGTGCCGACGACCGAGATGATCAGTAGGAGGGCGAAGCCGGTGCCGGCCGCCTCGCCGATCGAGTTGACGAAGCCCTGCCGGAGCACCAGCCAGCCCCACAGGAACCAGCCGAGGAGGGCGATCCCGGCGACCGCGTACGCGACGACGGTCGCCGTCGACACCCGGTCGGCCGGGGTCTGCGCGGTCGGTGGCTGCTCGTGCTCGGGGACCACCTCACGGTCGACCGTCATCGTCAGCCTCCCCGTCCGGTACGCGGCCAGATGTCCAGCGTGGCACCGTTGTGGCCGAAGTGACAGGGGATAAACCCGGACTCGCCGCCCCCGACCGGCTCAGGTGCCGGGGCGCCGACCGATGAGGACGACGCGGCTGCCGACCTTGCCCAGCTCCCAGTAGCGCACGGCGTCGGCGTGCAGCAGGTTGACGCAGCCGTGCGAGCCGATCGACATGTCGTGCAGGTACGTGGTGGTCTCGTGGAAGCCCATGCCCTGGGTGAAGTGCTGCCAGTAGGGCAGCCACACCTCGTACGGGTCGGACCACTCCTTGATGTTCCGGAAGTTGATCGTGAATGTGCCGGCGGGGGTGCGGTAGCCGGCCATCCCGGTGCGGGTCACGGTGGGCTTGACGAGCACCTTGCCGTCGCGCATGACCCAGGTGGTCTGCCGGGTCAGGTCGATGCAGAAGGTGGTGCCGGAGCCGGCCTTGCAGCGGCTGGTGTCGGTCGTGGCGAGCCGCTTCGCCACGTCGTACGTCGTGGGACCGGCGGGGCCCTGGGCCGGGCGGATGTCGTACCGCTTCTGGAACTTCTTGATGGCGGCGCAGTCGGCGGCCGACTGCCTGCCGTCGACGGTGACCGCCCCGAACCCGCCCAGTTGGACCAGGTAGGTCTCCACGGCGCGCTGCTGCTCGCCCTGGGGGCAGCCGGCGGGGCTGCTGCTGGTGGTGGGTTTCGCCGTGGTGCGGCTCGGCGTCGGCTTCGGCTTGACCGGCGTCGGCGCGGTCGTCCGGCTCGGGGTCACCCTGGGCGGCGTCGTCGCGGGGTGGTCAGGCTGGTCGGAGCCGGGCGCTGCGCTCGCCCCCGATCCCTGCGCCGTCGCCCCGGCCGGGGCGGCTCCCCCGCCGCCACTCCCGCCGGTCGACGGGTCGAGCGCGCACGCGCCGGCACCGACCAGCGTGACCACCACCAGGGCGACCAGCCGGGAAACGGGTCGAAGACGCCACATGAGCCCTCCCCAGGACAGTCGTCCATAACCTAGACGTCGGCAACCGCCGATCCGGTTGCACCCGGTGCGCGTTTTTCTTCGGGCCTCTCGTGCCGTGCAACACTGGATGGTCGGCCTGCGGTCGGTCGCGCCACGTGATGGGTAACCGGCCGGCGGCAACCCCGAGGAGAGGACGCTGGCGTGAGCGGTGGACCACTGATCGTCCAGTCCGACAAGACCCTGCTGCTGGAGATCGACCACCCCGACGCGCAGGCCTGCCGGATGGCCATCGCGCCCTTCGCCGAGTTGGAGCGCTCCCCGGAGCACGTGCACACCTACCGGCTGACCCCGCTCGGGCTGTGGAACGCCCGCGCGGCCGGGCACGACGCCGAGGGTGTGGTGGACGCGCTGATCAAGTACAGCCGCTACCCGGTGCCGCACGCGCTGCTGGTCGATGTGGCCGAGACGATGGATCGCTACGGCCGGCTCCAGCTCGCCAACGACCCGGTGCACGGCCTGGTGCTGCGGGCGCTGGACCGGGTGGTGCTGGTCGAGGTCGCCAAGAGCAAGAAGCTCGCGGGCATGCTCGGCGCGAAGATCGACGACGACACCATCGCGGTGCACCCGTCGGAGCGGGGGCGGCTCAAGCAGGCGCTGCTGAAGTTGGGCTGGCCGGCGGAGGACCTGGCTGGATACGTCGACGGCGAGGCGCACCCCATCGAGCTGGCCGAGGCCGGCAAGGACGGGCGCAAGCCGTGGACGCTGCGGTCGTACCAGCGGGAGGCTGTCGAGGCGTTCTGGGCCGGCGGGTCCGGCGTGGTGGTGCTCCCCTGCGGCGCGGGCAAGACCCTGGTGGGCGCGGCCGCGATGGCCGAGGCGAAGGCCACCACCCTGATCCTGGTCACCAACACGGTGGCGGGCCGGCAGTGGAAGCGGGAGCTGATCGCGCGGACGTCGCTGACCGAGGACGAGATCGGTGAGTACTCGGGCGAGCACAAGGAGATTCGTCCGGTCACCATCGCCACGTACCAGGTGCTCACCTCGCGGCGCGGCGGCGCGTTCACCCACCTGGACCTGTTCGGCGCCCGCGACTGGGGCCTGGTCGTCTACGACGAGGTCCACCTGCTGCCCGCGCCGATCTTCCGGTTCACCGCGGACCTCCAGGCCCGCCGCCGGCTGGGCCTCACCGCGACGCTGGTACGCGAGGACGGCCGCGAGGGCGACGTGTTCAGCCTGATCGGGCCGAAGCGGTACGACGCGCCGTGGAAGGACATCGAGTCGCAGGGCTGGATCGCCCCGGCCCAGTGCACCGAGGTGCGGGTGACGTTGACCGACGCGGAGCGCATGTCGTACGCGACGGCGGAGGCCGAGGAGCGTTACCGGATGGCGGCGACGGCCCGCACGAAGCTGCCCGTGGTGAAGGCCCTCGTGGACCGGCACCCCGACGAGCAGACGCTGGTGATCGGCGCATACATCGACCAGCTGCACCAGCTCGGCGAATACCTCGACGCGCCCATCGTGCAGGGTTCCACGACGAACAAGGAGCGGGAGCGGCTGTTCGACGCGTTCCGCTCCGGTGAGCTGCGCACGCTGGTCATCTCGAAGGTCGGCAACTTCTCCATCGACCTGCCCGAGGCGGCCGTGGCCATCCAGGTGTCGGGCACGTTCGGGTCGCGGCAGGAGGAGGCGCAGCGGTTGGGCCGGGTGCTCCGCCCGAAGGCCGACGGCCGGCAGGCGCACTTCTACACGGTGGTGTCCCGCGACACGATCGACACCGAGTACGCCGCGCACCGGCAGCGCTTCCTGGCCGAGCAGGGGTACGCGTACACCATCGTGGACGCCGACGACGTGCTCGGCCCGACGCTCCCGACGGTCGACTGATCCCTGGTCGGACCGGCCACCGACAGACAGTTCATCGAGGAACGCACATCTTTTCTGAATCCCGAGATTCCTGCAAACGCATCAAGAGTCCATTTCTTCAAGTGAACATCCTCTCGCCATCCATTGTGGATCAGCGCACCGTCGGACAGTACCGTCTCCGGCGAAGGTCGCTTCCGCGACGAATGACATGAGCCAAGGGGAAGTTCAATGAATCGACACGTGATTGGTCGGCTGATCGCCGCAGCCGCCATTACCGTTACCGGTGTTGCGGTGGCGCCCGCGCCGGCGTCCGCCGCCGTTGGGCTGCAGGTGTGGTTCGACGCGAACAAGAGCGGTCAGTACCGCAACATCCAGGGATCCATCTCCAACTTCGACGGTTACAACGACGTGGTCAGCAGCGTCGTGGCGAACGGCTCCGCTTGGTGCCTGTTCGAGCACAAGGACTTCGGCGGGCGGCAGCTCCGCGTCACCAAGGGCCAGTACATCGCCAACCTGACCAACGTCGGTTTCAACGACATTGCGAGCTCCGCGAAGCGTTGCTGATTTCTGGTTCCAGCGAAAACCCGCGGCCGGCACCTTTCAGCAGCAGTTGTCGGAGCTGATGCCGCGATCGACCGAGGCTCCGCGCGACCCGACTCGTCGGCCAGGTCGGGCGGGGCCCGGAGACGGTTGACGGGCCGCTACCCGCGGCCCGTCAACCCCGCGCGTCCCGGCTACTTGCCGCCGCCGGCGCGGAACGCCACCCAGGCGTCGCTCATCCGGTCGGCTTGGCCCGGGGTGAACATGTTCATGCAGGAGTCCTGCGTGTAGTCCATGAAGTTGTGGATCGGGTCCAGGCCCGGCGCGGTGCAGGTGTCGGCGCCCACCGGGCAGTCGAACTGCGGCGCCGCCTCGCGCGGGGTGTCCTCGACGAAGTCACCGGACGCGGAGCAGCCGTGCGCGAAGGTGTGCTCCAGCATCAGCCAGTGCCCCACCTCGTGGGTCAGCGTGTCACCGAGGGCGTACTTGCCGGCCGTGCCGCCCGGCATCGACTCGTCGAGCATCACCACGCCGTCGATGTAGTCGCGGCCGTTGTTGTAGCCCTTCGGGAAGTACGCCCAGCCGAGCAGCCCGCCACCGATGTTCGCCGCGTACACGTTGAGGGTGCGGGCGTCGCCGGTGTAGAGCGCCTTCTTCATGTCCCGCTCGTTCTTGCCCGGCACCACCGTGTACCAGGCGCTGTTCACCGTCCACGTGGTGTCGACCAGCGAGAAGCGGAACGGCGTGTCGGAGGCGTCCGCCGCCGTACGCCCCGCGAACGAGTCGTTGAGCACCGTCATCTGGGCCGCGATCAGGGTCTTCCACCGGGCCGTCTCCGCCGCGCTGAGCGGGTGGTCGGAGATCATGTGGAAGACCGTGGGGATGGTGACGCTGCCATTGGGCAGGCGCGGCGAGTCCTTGATGACGCCGTACGCGTTCGCCTCGTTCTTGGAGTAAAGCTCCGGCTCCTGGGCGGTGGCGCCCTCGGCGAGACGGGCCGCGCCGTGCGCGTCGCCCGGCTCGCACGCCGCCACCCCCGGCGAGACGGTCGCGGGTGCCGCCGCGACCGCGCCGGAGACGCCGCCGGACGCGAGGAACGTCGCGGCGGCGGCGGTGAGGACTGCCAGTCGGAAGATCGGTCTCCTGTGCATCGGTGCACCTTTCAGGGATGGACGCGGTGCGGATCTCGACGCGGGGTGGCCATGACCGGAACGTCATTGGCGTCGTCTTCCCGGTATCAGACCACGCCGGCCACGGAGACAAAAGGCCTGCTCATGCGGCTGGTTCCGATGTAACGAAAGGCGGCCGGACAGCGCTTGTCACAGGCCCTCGGGCGCGGCCAGTTCGGCCAGGAACGCCGCTATCGCCGGGCGCAGCGGTCCCGCGCCCCGGCTCCGGGTCACCGCGAAGATCCGCCGCTCTGTCACCGGGTCCACGAGCGGCTCGACGTGCACGGTCGGCGGCACCGTGCGCAGCGCCATCTCCGGCACGAGGGCCGCGCCGAGGCCCGCGCCGACCAGGTCGAGCGTCAGTGCGAAGTCGACGGCCCGGTGGCGGATGTCCGGCTCGAATCCGGCCAGTCGGCAGGCGTGCAGGGTGGAGCGTAGGCACGGGGTGCCCTCGGCGCTGGCCACCCACCGCGCGTCGCGCAGGTCGCCGAGCCGGCCGGACCGGCTGCCCCAGCCGACCGGCGTGATCAGGTGCATCGGGTCGTTGGCGACGGGGTGTCGGTCCAGGTCGGACGGGAGCGGCGTCGGAACGTGGTCGTACTCCTGGAGCAGGATGACGTCGAGCATGCCCGAGCGCAGGTCGAGCCGGCTCTGCCGGTCCTCCGCCTCCACGACGCGCACGTCCAGGTCCGGATGCCGGGCGATCGCCCGTGCCGCGGCCGGCGCGACCAGGGCGCCGGCCGCGGAGGGGAACGCACCCACGCGTACGACGCCGCTGACGTCGCGCCGCAGTGCGGCGAGCCCCGCCTGGGCCTGCTCGACCGCGTTGATGATCTGTTTCGCGTGCTCCGCGAGGACGTAGCCGGCCGGGGTGAGCACGACCCCCCGGCCGGACCGTTCGACCAGTTCGCAGCCGGCCTCGCGGGCGAGTTGACCGAGCTGTTGGGAGACCGCGGACGGGGTGACGTGCAGGGACGCCGCCGCGGCGGTGATCCCACCGCGCAGGGCCACCTCGTAGAGCACCCGGAGCCGTCGCACGTCGAGATCCATGAAGTGAGGCTACAGGGAGGCTTAAGAAGTGTGAACTTGTGCTAACAGGTAGCGGCCCGCAGGGTTGATCGCATGAGAATGTCCCACCGGTTCCAGGCCGTCCTGGTCGCCGCCATCTGGGGTGTCAACTTCGTGGTGGTCGAGGTCGGCCTGCGGGACCTGCCACCGCTGGTGCTGACCGCGCTGCGGTTCGTCGTCGTCGCCGTACCACTGGTCTTCTTCGTGCCCCGGCCGACCGCCCGCGCGCGCTACGTCATCGCGTACGGCCTGGTCCTGGGGGTGCTGAAGTTCGGGGTGCTGTTCAGCGCGATGGCCCTGGGCATGGGCGCCGGCCTCGCCTCCCTGGTGCTCCAGGCGCAGGCCCTGGCGTCGGTGGTGCTCGCCGCGCTGCTGCTGCGCGAGCGCCCCGCCAAGCGGCAGATCGCCGGCGTGCTGGTCGGCTCTGCCGGCATCGGCGTGCTCGCGGCCTCGGGCGGTGGCCACACCACCGCGATCGGCTTCGCCCTCACCCTCTTCGCCGCCGCGAGCTGGGCGGTCGCGAACATCGTGGTACGCGCCAGCGGCGAGACCCGGCCGATCTCCCTGCTCGTCTGGTCCAGTCTGGTGCCACCGCTGCCGCTGTTCGGCCTGGCGGCCGTCGTCGACGGCCCGCAGGTGGTGCTCGACTCGCTGCTCGACCTCTCCTGGCGCGCCGCCGCCGCGATCGGGTACGTCGCGTACGTCTCGACCCTGGTCGGGTTCGGCCTCTGGAACCACCTCATCGGCCGCTACTCGGTCGCCCGGGTCGCGCCGTTCAGCCTGCTCGTGCCCGTCTTCGGGCTCACCGCGTCGTGGCTCTTCCTGGGCGAGCGGATGACCGGCAGTGAGGTGGTGGCCGCCCTGATCGTGCTCGTCGGGCTCGCCCTCGTGATCGGCGGCGTCCGCCCGTCGCCCCCCACGGCGACGGGTTCGGCGCCGAACGCATCGCCGGCCACGGCACCGACCGACGCCGTCCGAACCGGGACTTAGATCGCCCACACACCCCGCCGGGCCAGGGCCGGCGGGGGTGCCGGAGACTGCAGCGGCCGCGCCCCCGACACGAGGGCGCGGCCGCTGCCGGGATGACTGCTGCCAGCCGAGCATCCTGACGGCCGAGACCCGACTGCCGTGCATCGCTGGCCGGAGCCGCGTCCACACCGGTGCCGACTGGGAACGGGCCAAGGTCTACCTAACTGGGAGACGTTTCCCCCGCCACGTAGACACCCTTGCCCTGGTGGCCTTCGATCAGCCCCTCGGCCTGCAGGCCGCCCTGGACTACCAGGACCGGCACCCGCAACACCACCGGGCCGCACCGCCCGATCCGGTGTTCCCGCCGTCGCCGCAGGCCCGCCGCGCGGCGCCCGTCGAGGAGATCGTGCCGCCCGAGCTCTCCAACGACCCGCTGGTCGCCGAGGGGGCCTGGTCATGAGCGAGCCGTACCTGACGGTGGAGTGGCAACCGCTGCTCAACGCCGGATTCCCGCTGCGCGACCCGCAGGACGAGCCGACACCCGTGCTGACCGTCGGGTGGGGACCGAAGCTCGGCACGAGCTGGTACGCGTACGACGACGAGGACACCGAGGAGCCCCACCGGCACTGACGCGACGCCGACCGTCGGCAGGAGATCAGCCGGCGGTCGGCGTGCTCTGCCCGGAGCCGGCGTCGGCCCGCGCGGGCGGCGGGCTCGGCCGACCCGCCTTCCGGGGTGCGGGGTCGGGTGGCGTCAGGTCCAGAGGGCGGCGACGGCTTCGGCGTGGGCCGCACCGACGGCCCGGCCCGCCCGGGCGGACGGCCCCCGCGTCGCGGGCGACAGCGCGTTGGTGCCGAACGCGTCGACGGACGCCTGGTCGGCGCTGATCACGGCCACGGCGGCCGGGGCGAGGGCGGCGATCTCGTCGTCCAGGTTGCCCCAGGGCTGCGGCGCCCCCGCCAGGGACGGCTGGATGATGAGCACCCGTTCGGCGCCGGCTGCCAGGTCGGCGTTGGTCATCGAGCGCACCCCGCCGTCGATGTAACGGCGGCCGCCGATCGCGACGGGCCGCCAGATGCCGGGTACCGCGCAGCTCGCGGCCACGGCGTCGACCAGGGACGCCCCGGACTCCGGGGTGAAGACGACGACCTCGCCGGTCTCCGCGTCGACCGCCGGCAGGCGTACGTCCCGGTCGGGCCACCGCTTCACCCGGAGCCGGGCGTCGATCGCGCCGAGCCGGACGGCCGGGTCGACGGTCCGCGCGGCGAGCGCCAGCGAGCCCAGCCGGCGGCGGGCCTCCTGCGGGTCGGACGCCCCGGCGAGCACGGTGCCGTACTCGGCGAAGAGCTTCTCCGTGTCGACGTCGACCTCCAGCTCGGTGGTCTCCGGGTCGAGCTGGACCTGGTACAGGTCGTCGAGTGGGACGCCGCTGGTGATCTGCGCGGCGACCGTCGAGCCGGCCGAGGTGCCCACGACGAGGTCGGCGGCGATGACCCGCTCGGCGAGCGCCGGATCGGCGTCGGCGAGGCCCCGCAGGACGCCGAGTTCCCAGGCGATGCCGGCAACCCCGCCACCGGCCAGCACGAGTGCGTTCGTCATGATCCGACCCTTCCACAGCGCTACGGCCTCGGAAAGCCCGTTCGTTGATCCACGCGGTTTCGGTGACGTCGGGAACCCGGAACGGGACCGGCCCGGGACCGACGGATCGGTCCCGGGCCGGCGTTCACCCGAACTGGTTACCTGATCAGCTTCCAGGGGCCGTTCTGGTCGCCCGGCTCCTGGCCGCGCGTCCACCACTTCGCCTCGTAGACGTGGCCCTTGAAGGTCACCCGGTCACCGGAGTTGTACACCCGGGTGGCCGTCCACGCCGCCGGGCTGTTGTCCGGCGGGGTCGGGGCGATCTCCTCCCAGGGGCCGTTGCGGTCGCCCGGCTTCTGGTTGCGGGTGTACCACTGGGCGCGCCACTTCTTGCCGTCGTACATCGCGAGATCGCCGGTGTTGAAGATCCGCGACGGCGTCCAGACCGCGGTGCCGTCCTCGGTCATGGCGATCTCCTGCCACGAACCGTTGGCGTCGGCGCCCGGCTTCTGGTTCTTGGTGTACCAGGAGGCCCGGAAGACCCGGCCCTGGTAGGTCACCCGGTCGCCGTCGTTGTAGACCGTCGACGAGCTCCACTCGGCCGGCAGGTTCACCGTCAGGGTGGCGGTGGCCTGGACGGCGGTGAGGTGCTCGTCGCCCGAGTACGACGCGGTCAGCGGGTGCCGGCCGCCCGCGAGGCCCACCGGGAGGGTGAACGACGCGGTGCCGTTGGTGACGGCGGCCGAGCCGCGAACGGTCGTACCCTCGCGCAGCTCCACGGTGCCGCTGACCGGCGTGCTGCCGGCCGCGACCTTCACGGTCACCGTCGCCGCGGTACCCCAGTTGGTGGGGGCGGCGGTGACGGTCACCGTCGGGACCTGCTTGGCGGTGCGGAACACCGCCGGCTGGGCCACCGCCTCACCGCCGTCGGCGCTGCGGGCGGAGACGATCCAGCCGTACGAGGTGCCCGGCAGCAGCCTGTCCCAGGTGGCCGTGGCGACGCCGTTCGCGGTCAACTCGTCGGTGCCGATCGTGCCGGACGGCACGAGGGCGGCGAGCGAGTCGGTCGAGAACGACGTCTTGCGGGTGGTGAGGTCCACCGGCAGGGTCAGGTTGTCCTCCGCGCCGTTGTAGCGCGGCTTGGCTTGGCTGCCGTCCTGGCGGATGTCGTACTCGGTCGCGCCGAAGTTCTTGAGGAACGGCGAGTACGTGTCGATGTGCATCTCGGCCCGGTCCACGTCGAACTGGAGCAGGCGCAGGAAGCTCGCGCCGAACTGCAGCCGGTCGGTGGCCTTGTGGTCCGGGGTGCCGTCACCGTTGACGTCGATGGTGCCGTCCGGGGCGACCTGCCCGGGCCACAGCTCCCCGGCGGTCACCGTGTAGAACTGGTAGTCCGCCAGCAGCTCCACCACGTCGTGGCTGACCGTGACGCCGACCTTCGACTTCAGGTTGGTGCCCACGCCGTGCTCGTGGCCGGCGAGGACCAGGAAGACGTTCGGGTTGGTCTGGACGACCTGCTTGAACAGCGGCGAGCCGTCCGGCGCGGAGAACTCCGCCCCCCGACCGTCGGGGTTGGCCGACGGCTTCAGGTAGTCGTGGGAGAGCAGGATCCCGTTGCGGTCCTTGTACCGCTTGAAGATCGAGTCGGCCCACTTGGCCTCCGCCGGCGTGACGCCGTACGACAGGCCGACCGCCACGAAGTCCAGCCCGCCCGCCGAGAAGAGCAGGTAGTTGTTCTGGTTGTCCTTGCCCGGCGTGACCGAGCCGTCGGCGTTGGTCACCTCGTCCCACGCGTGGTATTCGGTGCCCTTCGGCCAGGCCTTCGCCGCCCCGTAGTACCGGTCGGCGCTGAAGGTGCGGCTGAACCGGGAGGTCGGGCCCGTCTCGGCACCCAGCTGGTTGTCGTGGTTGCCCGCGACGACCTGGTTGACGACGCCGTTCTCGTCGAGGATCTTCTGGAAACCGGAGGCGGCGGCCAGCTCCCGCTCGACCTGCTCGTTCAGGCCGGGCCGCTTCAGTGTGCCGTCCGGGTTCTTCGCCAGCGGGTCGTAGTAGTCGTTCTCGATGACGTCGCCGGTGTGCGCCGCGTACGCGATCTTGCGGCTGGCGGAGTTGTCGGCGATCCACTGCATCTGGTCGCGGTACGCCGCCGACCAGATCGCCTGCTCCTCGGCCGTCTCGACGTCCGAGGGCTCGGCCACGCCGTCCCAGTCGTCGTACGTGCCGCCGGCCGCGCCCTCGGTGATGTACTGGGTGTCGGTGAAGTGGGCCAGCGAGAAGTCGTACGAGTTCGGGTCCTCGAAGCGGTCCTTGTCGTTCTGGGCCGTCGAGTCACGCGGCGACAGGTCGTCGGCGAACGGGTCCTCACCGGTGACCAGCACGTGGACGACGCCGTTGTCCCGATAGCCGGCGTCCACCGCCGCGGTCAGCACCGTGTCCTGCTCGGCGTGGCCACGGGAGCTGGTCAGGACGACCCACTTCCTCGTGTCCGGGTTCCACACCCGCAGCGCCACGATGCGCGCCGGGTCGATGGTGCCCGACCAGCGCAGCGTCGGCTCCTGCCTGGTCGCCCCCAGCGGCAGGTCGTACCGCTGGAAGACCACGTCCCGGCTGGACGGCGTGCCGATCGTCGCGCCGTCGAGCGGGCGCAGCGAGGAGACGTCCACGGTCTTGTCGTGCGCGACGTCGAGCGTGGTCGGCACATCGGCCGCCTCGCCCTGGTAGCCGCCGGTCGGCAGGACCACGTCCGCCTTGGTGAAGGTGGCGGTCAGCGCGACGCCGTCCGCGCCGGGGATCCGGGCGGTGAGTTCGGCGGAGAGCGTGTCGGTGCCCTTGACCGTCGCGGTCAGTTCGGTCGGGACGTCCGGGATGCTCGCGCTGCTGAAGCGCACCTCACGGACGGCGGTGTTGCCGAGCGTGTCGGTCACCGCCACCGCGAGCGTGTGCTCGCCGGCCGGCAGGCCGTGGCCGATCTGGTCGCCCTGCTTGACGGCCGCGCCGTCCAGGGTGATGGTCGGTGTGCCGGCCAGCCCGCTCGCATCCTTGATCTTGACGTTGAGCGCGATGGTCGACGTGAGCCGCTGCCCGGCGGCCGGGACGCTGCTCTCGATCTCCGGGGCGGTGTTGTCGCTGGTGAAACGCCGCGTCGAGGTCTTGTCGCCGACGACCGCCTTGATGGTGTGGGCGCCGTCCGCGATCGACGTGGTGTCGACGTCCGCCCGCTTGCCCAGCGCCGGCAGCGCCGCGCCGTCCGGCGCGGTGACGTCGAACAGGATCGTCTTGGTCAGCAGACCGTTGTAGCTGCTGCCGCAGGTGCCGTCACCGATGAACGTGGTCACCTGCGAGCCCACCGGGTAGGTGGACGAGCCGATGCTGACCGTCGTCTGCGCGATCGACCGGGTCAGCTGGGTCGCCTTCGCGCCGACCGGCAGCAGCTGGAAGTCCCGCAGCGTGAAGTCGTCGAAGTTGTCGCAGCCGCCCGGCTTGGCGCTGCCCCGGTCGCTGCCCGCGACGAACTCCACCGCGTTGACGCCCGGCGTCAGCCACTCGTTCGGGAAGGCGAGGTCGACGACCTCCTTCTCCCAGATGCCGAGGTCCAGCGAGATGCCGTTGATCAGCACCTTGTTGTCGTACCCGCCGTCGCTGCCGTTGCCGCCGACGAACACCTTCAGGTGCGCGTCACCCCCGCTGGCGAGGGTGTCGACGGTACGCGTCGTCGGCGCACCCTCGACGGTGAAGTGCAGCTCGGCGTCCTTGTTGGCCCCGCACGTGCCGTCGCCCAGCGCCAGCGACGCCGCGGTGGTCTCCGTCTTCGTCACGGTCGTGCCGCTCGTGGTGACGAGGTACGTGGTGCCGGCCGTCACCGTGCCCGCCGTGCTCAGCGTGAGGCTGGTCGCGGCCCGGGTGAGCTTGAAGTCGTCGTGGTTGGCGCAGGTCACGCCGTTCGTGGTGCCGTTGTAGTCACCGGTCTTCACCTCGACCACGTTGTCGCCGAGACGCAGGAACCGGGCCGGGATCGGCAGCGTGACCGCCTCCGCTCCGGCGGCCCCGTAGTCGCCACCGAGGTCGACCCGGTGGCCGTTGACCAGCGCGTAGTTGTGGTAGCGCGCCTCGATCGAGTTGCCGGCCTCGACCAGGAGGCCGAGCGTGGCGGTGCCGCCGGCGAGCGCCTCCGCGTTCCCCGCCGGCTTGTCGTCGATGGCCAGCGACTCGACCCGGTCGGTGCTGCCGTCGGGCAGCGCGGCGATCACCGGCTGGGTGCCGCGTACCCGGGCACCGTCACCGGGTGTCACCGCCGCCGCACCGGCCGGGGCGTTGTTGACGTCCACCGTCACGGACGCCGCCACGCCCGACAGGGTCGTGGCGGTGACGGTGTGCGTGCCGTTGCTGAGCTTGGTGGTGTCGAGGTCCGCACGCAGACCGGCGGTGCTGCCCGGCTCGCCGGAGATGACGAAGGTGAGGTCCTGGTTGAGCAGCTTCGACGAGCTGCCGCAGGTGCCGTCACCGAAGTTGTAGCTGAACAGGTTCTGCTCGCCGTCGGCGACCACGCCGAGCAGACTGAGGCTGATGCTGCTCAGCGCGTAGTCGTCGTAGTTGGGGCAGCGGCCACCCTCACCGTTCGGCAACTCCTCGTAACCGACAGCGCTCTTGTTGGTCGAGTCGACCCAGTTCGCTCCGGCGTGGACGGTCACCGTGTTCACCCCGGCGTGCAGCCAGTCGCCGGGGAAGTCGAGGGTGCCGATCTGCCCGCCCGCGATGTCCGGGAAGTAGACCCGGTCCGCCTCCGCCGTGCGGCCGTTGACGGTGACGTAGTTGTGGTAGCGGGCCTCGGTGCCGTTGCCACCCATCTCGAACGCGAAGTGGGCGGTGCCGGCGGTCTTCTCGGCGCTGATCCGGGTGCCGTCGACCGCGAGGGTCGTCACGGAGTCGTTCTCCGTGACGGGCTCCACGAGCACGGAGACCGTGCCTTCGAGGTTCTGCCCTTCGGTGAGGTTGATCAGCGGCAGGTTGCCGCTGGTCGGCACCGCCTGCGCCCCCGCCGTCGTGGGGGCGAACCCGGTCGCCGATCCGGCGACGAGGACGAGGGCGGCCGCGGCCAGGAGGCCGCGTGTTCGTCTTCTGCGCGCACGTGCGTCGTGCGTCATGGCGAGGTCTCTCCTTCATCGGTGGGACTGACCGCAGCGCTGCGGTCGCGCCGACGACCGGCACGGTGGGCACCGACGGCGGCGAGCAGGAGTGGGCCGGTTGGCCGGGGGGTCAGGACGACGGACGGGTACGCGCCGCCCTCCGACGGCGGCGCAGCAGCAGCGCGACGACCGGCACGAGCAGCACGCCGCCGACGATCGGGGCGATCTGCGCCGCGGCGCGGCGACCGAGGTGCGGTTCACTCGCCGGCGGGGCGTCACCCAGCACCCAGTCCTGCGTACGGCGGTCCGGCCCGTACACCGCGCGTTGCCCGTCGGGGCCGGTCGCCAGCGCCCGGTACCCGGGGTCCAGATCGGTGAGCAGCCGGAGGTCGAGGCGTGCGACACCGACCGGTCCCGGGCAGGTGTAGTCGACGGTGACGCCGGACTTCGCGAGGTCGCTCGGCGGCTTGACGGTCCCGACGCACGCCCGGCCACCGCTCGTGAGCGTCATCTGCCGCAGCACGTAGTCCACGAACTGCGTCGACGGTCCGAGCACGGTCGCGTCCGCGGGTTCGAAGAAGACCGCCCCGTCGAGGGTGACGCGGTCGGCCGGCAGCAACCCGAGGTGCACGCCGAGCAGGGTCAGGTCGTCGAGGCCGCCGGCCCGCCAGCGGACGTGCACGACCTCGGGTCGCGCCGGGTCGGCGGCGACGGCCACGGTCTGCGGGTCACCGAACGGGTGCGCCCCGGCCGGGGTGGCCGGGGCGAGCAGGGTCAGGGTGAACGCCACCGACGCGAGGAGGCTCGCCACGCAACGGCGGGGCGAGCGTTCGGGTGTGGACACTGCCGACGCTCCGGTCTACGGGTGCGGTGGCACGCCGGAGGGCGCGACCGGTCACGCACCCTGCCTGCTCCCGGCGAACGGGCCGGCCGACCCGGATGAGAAGCGAGCGCTGTGCGGGTGAACAGTTAGGGGATCACCGGTGATTCAGAGGACGCGGGTGACCCGTTCGGCAGCGGCCAGCGCGTCCCGGCGCGACGCGTCCACATTGGTGGCCAGCACCACGGACGCCCCGGCGGACAGCGGCGCGAGCAGCCACTTCAGCGGCTGCTCGTGCTCGGCCACGTCGACCAGGAGGCGGTCACCGGCCCGCAGACCCCACCTGTCGGCCAGCTCGCGGGCGAGGCCACCCCACTGGTCGTAGGTGGTGCCGTCGGGGCTGGCCGCGTCGGTCGGCCGGACGGCCGCGTGGTCGGGCGGGGCGTCGCTGTGCCGCAACACCTCCGCGGACCAGTCCAGCCAGCCCACCGGCACGTCGACCAGCGCGCCCGGGCCGGTGCCGACGAGGTAACGGTGGGTCCCCTCGGGCACGTCCTCCAGCCAGTCGTCCAGCCGCTCCGGCGTCACGAACACCGCGTCGTACGGCAGGTCCCCGCCCGGTTCGAGCACCGGCAGGCCGGCGGTCGCCCGCGGCCGGAACGACACCGCGAGCCCGAGCGACCAGGCGCCCAGCAGCACCGCGGCGGTACGCCAGTGCGGCGGCAGCAGCGCCGCCACCCGGTCACCCGGGGCGAGCCGACAGCCGTCGCGCAGCAGCGCCGCGCCGCGCGCCGCCCAGTGGCCGAGCTGCTGCGCGGTCAGGTCGACACGCTCGCCGGTGGCGGCGTCGAGCCACGTGAGCAGGGGGCGGTCGGCGTCGACCGGCGACGCGACGGTGGGCAGGGCCGGCAGGTCGGCCGTGACGGTCGGTTGCATCTCCACGCTCCCCGGTGCGACTGCCCACCCACCCTACCGACGGGCACCCCGCATCCGCCTTCGCCGCCTGTTCACGTCCCGGCAAGGTGCTGCTCCCCCGCAGGTGTCAGCCTCCGACCGGGCACGACCAACGGAGGACGTCCTTGACAGTGAGAAGAACCCTCACCGCGCTCACCGCGCTCACCGCGGCCGGCGTCGCGGCGGCCAGCCTGACCGGCGCCACCTCGGCGTCGGCCGGTGGGCACCACCACCCGAGCACGCCACTCGCCTTCGACCGGGTCGCCACCTACCCGGTCTTCCAGAACCGGCCGGCCGGCGCGGACCCCGCGTCCCCGACCGTCGCCGAGATCTCGACCGTCACGCCCGACGGCCGCACGCTGATCTACACGGACGCGCTGGGACGCCGCATCGGCTTCCTCGACATCTCCCGCGCCGAACGGCCCCGTGGCCTCGGCACCCTCTCGCTCGCGCAGCTCGGCGACGCCGAGGACGAGCCGACGTCGGTCAGCGTGGTCGGGAAGTACGTGCTGGTCGTCGTCAACACCAGCCGCAGCTACACCGAGCCGTCCGGTCGGCTGGACGTCATCGAGCTGGCCAGCCGCGAGCGCGTCGCCAGCTTCGACCTGGGCGGCCAGCCCGACTCGATCGCGATCAGCAAGGACCAGCGGTTCGCGGCCATCGCCATCGAGAACGAGCGCGACGAGGAGGCCACCCCGCCCGGTGGCGACGAGGGCGACCTGCCCCAGCTCCCCGCCGGCTTCGTGCAGATCGTCGACCTGACCGGCCGGTCGCCGGCCGGCTGGCGGCTGCGGCCGGTGCCGCTGACCGCCGCCGACGGCACCGCGCTGCCCGCGATGGTCGCGGCCGGGATCACCGAGCCGACCGACCCGGAGCCGGAGTACGTCTCGATCAACGGCCGCAACCAGCTCGCGGTCACCCTGCAGGAGAACAACGGCATCGCCCTGATCGACCTGCCCACCGGCCGGATCACGAAGGTGTTCAGCGCCGGCACCGCCACGGTCAGCGGGATCGACACCAAGAAGGACGGTGTCATCGACCTCACCGGCTCGATCACCGACGTGCCGCGTGAGCCGGACGCGGTGGCCTGGGTCGACGACCGGTACCTGGCCACAGCGAACGAGGGCGACTGGCGGGGCGGCAGCCGCGGCTGGTCGGTCTTCGACAGCCGCACCGGCGCCGTCGCCTGGGACGCCGGCAACACCTTCGAGCGGCTCGCCGTCACGTACGGGCTGCACAACGAGGACCGGGCCGGCAAGAAGGGGACCGAGCCGGAGGGCGTCGCCGTCGCCGAGTACGACGGTGTCCGCTACGGCTTCGTCGGCTCGGAGCGCAGCAACTTCGTGGCCGTGTACGACCTCAGCAACCCGACCCGGCCGGTCTTCCGGCAGGTGCTGCCCTCCACGAACGGGCCGGAGGGGCTGCTGCCCATCCCGTCCCGGGGGCTGATCGCCATCTCCAGTGAGGAGGACGACGCCTCGGTCAACGTCCGGGCTTCCGTCTCCCTCTACCAGCTGGGCAAGGGCACGCCGGCCTTCCCGACCATCGTGTCCGCGAACGACGGGCAGGGCACGCCGATCGGGTGGGGGGCGCTGGGCGCGCTGAGCGCGGTGCCGGGCAAGCCGGACCAGCTGTACAGCGTCACCGACGCCGCGTACAGCTCCACGCGGATCCTCACCATCGACGCCCAGCGGACCCCGGCCGTGATCACCGGCGCCCTGCCGGTCCGCGACGCGGCCGGCCAGCCGGTCGGTTACGACGCCGAGGGTGTCTTCGCCCGCCCACAGGGCGGCTTCTGGCTGGCCGTCGAGGGCGCCAAGGGCCCGGAGAACAAGCTGGTCCGCCTCGACGCGGCCGGGGTGACGAAGCAGGTCGTGCCGCTACCGGCGGACGTGGCCGGCGGGCTCGCCAAGCAGGGCCTGGAGGGCGTCACCGCCACCACCGACCGGCAGGGCCGGGAGATCGTGTGGGTGGCCGTGCAGCGTGAGGTCGCCACCGACCCGGCCGGTGTCGTCCGGCTCGGCCGGTACGACGTGCAGGCGGGCACCTGGAGCTGGTACGGCTACCAGTTGGGCAGCACCACCGTGCCCGGCGACTGGATCGGCCTGTCCGAGATCACCGTGGTCGGCGACCGGCTCGCGGTCATCGAGCGGGACAAGCTGAACGGCCCGAACGCGGCCCTCAAGCGGGTCTACACCGTGCCGATGCCGAGCACCGCCGCGACCGACGGGCCGCTGCGGATCCTGCCGAAGACGCTCGCGGTCGACGTGCTGCCCGCGCTGCGGGAGACGAACGGCTGGACGCAGGAGAAGCTGGAGGGGCTGACCGTGGCCGGCAACGGCCAGGTGTACGCCATCACCGACAACGACGCCGTCCAGGACGCCACCGGCGAGACGGTGTTCCTCCGGCTCGGCCCCACCCGAAAGGTCTTCGGCCGAGGCTGACCCGACCACCCGAAGGCCCGGCGCCCACCACTCACCCGGTGGACGCCGGGCCTTCGTCGATCATGCAGTTGTGGTGCCTCACACAAGGGGCGAAGCGGGATCGATCCGGCACCACACGTGCATGATCGCCGGGACGGGGGGCGGGGGCTGGGGGGCGCGGGGGGGGTGGGTTAGGGGTGGGGGTGGTGGAGGTGGCGGGTGCGGCGGCCGGCGTTGGTGAAACCCAGCCGGCGGTAGAGGGCGGCGGCCGGGTTGTCGTCGTTCACGCACAGCCACACCGCGTCCGCGCCGTCCTCCGCCAGCGACCGCAACGCCCGCACCACCAGGTACGCGCCGAGCCCGCGCCCGCGCCACTGCGGCACCACGCCCACCTGGTCGACCCACGTGCCGAGGACGTTGACGAACCCGACGGCCCGTCCGTCCGGCCCCCGGGCCAACAGGGACAGGTCGGGCCGGTACTCGTCGTCCGCGCGCAGCTCGCCCAGCCACTCCTCCGGCTCGGGCGCGTCGAAGCCGGGCCGGTCGGCGAACGACGCTCGGTAGGTCTCGAACAGCTCCGGGCCGATCTCCCAGGTCACCGGTTCGACGCGGACCCCGGCGGGCGCCGCCACCTCCGGCAGGGCACCGAGGTCGTGCCGCAGCACCCACTCCATGAACGTCCGGTCGAGGCCCCGCGCGGCGAAGAGCGCGTCCCCGCCCGCGCTCGCCGTCTCCGTGGTCACCAGCAGATCGGCGTCCCCGGCCTGCTCCTGCGCCCAGCCGAGCAGCCGCGTGCCGAGCCCGCGCCCCCGCCAGAGCGGACGCACGAGGCCCGTCGCGGTGACCGGCCGCCGATCGACGCCGACCCCGACGGCCGCGACCAGCTCACCGCCGTGCCACGCGCCGAGGGTGCGGGCCTGTAGCAGGCGCGCCCGCAGCAGCGGCGGCCGGGCGAACAGGGGCAGCCCTCCGTCGACGGCGAGGCACGCCTCGGCCAGCCCGGTCAGGGCCGGGAGGTGCTCCTCGCCGAGGGTTGTCCAGGTGAGCGTCGTCGTGTCCACCGTCGTCCTTCGTCGTCCGCCGCGGCCCCGTCGGCCGCGTCCCGGTGCGCCAGTAGGCGCGACGACCAGCGCCGACGTCAACCGGATTCAGCGGGACCCGGGCCTGCGCTCGGACCCCGTCCGCGACGAGCAGGCCGGCCGCGACGAGGGCTCGCGCGCCTCAGGCGTCGGGCAGCGCGGGGCCGCCGTCGAGGATCGGGGCGAGCAGATCGCCCGACTTCTCCACCCGCTGCAACACCTCGCCCGCCGTGTACGGCTTCGTCGCCGGTCGTTTCCCGGCGGCGCCCGCCGCCACCTCGTCCCAGGTCAGCGGCGTCGACACGGACGGCACCGACTGGGCCCGCAACGAGTACGGCGCCACCGTGGTCTTGGCCGCGCTGTTCTGACTCCAGTCGATGAACACCTTGCCGGGGCGCAGGTTCTTCGCCATCTTCGACACGACCAGCTTCGGGTGCGTCCGCTCCAACTCCTGGGCGATCCGCCGGGCGTACGCGGACACGTCGTCGGAGGAGCGCGTGCCGTCGACCGGGCAGCAGAGCTGCATGCCCTTCTTGCCGGAGGTCTTCGGGTAGCTGTCGATGCCGTCCTCGGCGAGCCGGTCGCGCATCAGCAGCGCCACCTGACAGCACTGCTTGAGCGCCGCGGGCGCGCCCGGGTCCAGGTCGACGACCATCATGTCCGGGTGCTCGCCGACCTTCCACTGCGGCGTGTGCAGCTCCAACGCGGCCAGGTTGGCCAGCCACACCAGGGTGGGCAGGTCGTCGCAGACCACGTAGTCGATGGTCTCCCGCCCCTTGCTCGACCCGGGGGCGGGCAGCGTCTCGGTGCGTACCCAGTCGGGGGTCGCGGCGGGCTTGTTCTTCTCGAAGAACGAGTTGCCGTCCACCCCGTTGGGGAAGCGGATGCGGGTCAACGGCCGGTCCCGCAGGTGCGGCAGGAGCACCGGGGCGATCCGCGTGTAGTAGTCGATCACCTCGCCCTTGGTGAACCCGGCGGCGGGATACAGCACCTTGTCGAGGTTGGACACCTCCAGCGGACGCCCCTCGACGTCCACCCGGAGCCGGTCAGCCGGCATCGTCGACCTCCTCGGGCGGCTTGTCCGGTCGCAGCCGGAGCACCCGGGGGAACCGTAACCGCCCGTCGGGGGTGCGCTGGCCGTACTTCACCTCCACCACGACCTGGGGCCTTACCCAGATCGCGCCCCGGGCATCCTCGCGCGGCACGTCACCGGCGAACGGCGAGTCCGGTGCCCGCAGCGGCTCCAACTCGGCGAGGAGCTGCCGTTCGATGGCGGCGCCGATGCCGCCGCCGACCCGGCCCCGGAAGGTGAGCCGGCCGTCCGGGCGGGGCACCCCGACCAGCAGACCGCCGAGCCGGCGGGCGCCCGGCCGCCAACCGCCGATGACGAAGTCGCCGGTGATCTCCAGCTTGACTTTCACCCAGTCCGGCGAGCGGACGCCCGGCCGGTAGACCGACCCGAGCCGTTTCGCCATCACCCCCTCCAGGCCGTGCTCGCCGGCCGCCTGGTAGGTGGCCGGCCCGTCGGGGAAGGTGGGCGGGACCGCCCAGCGCGCGCCGCCCAGCCCCAGGCCGTCGAGGGCCTCCCGGCGGCGCTCGTACGGCCAGCCGGTCAGGCTCTCACCGTCGAGCCGCAGCAGGTCGAAGATCATGTACGTCACGGGCATGACCGCCGCGAGCCGGGCCGCCTTGTTCCGGTCCCGGACGTGCATGCGCTCGGCCAGCGCGGTGAACGACGGCTGCCCGTCGGTGAACAGGACCACCTCGCCGTCGAGCAGAGCGTCGCCGACCTGGGTGCGCAGGGTGGCCAGTTCCGGGTAGGCGGCGGTGATCTCCACGCCGGAGCGCGCGTACAGCTGCTGGCGGCCGCCGGAGATGTCGGCGAGGGCACGGACCCCGTCCCACTTGAACTCGTATGCCCAGCCGGCACCCGCCGGGAGCTGCCCGGTCATCGCGAGCATCGGCTTCAGGGGTGCGCCGGGCACCTCCTGACTGTAGTTCGCCGCCGAAGTCCTCGCGCAGGCTTCGATCATTTGCGATCCTGGGCTTTACCGGGGAGAGGAGCCGGCATGCGTGCCATCTGGAAGGGAGCGGTCTCGTTCGGGCTGGTCTCGATCGCGGTCAAGCTCTACTCCGCCACGGAGGAGAAGGACATCCGGTTCCACCAGGTCCACCGGGAGGACGGCGGCCGGATCCGCTACAAGCGCACCTGCTCGATCTGCGGCGAGGAGGTGACCTACGACGACATCGCCAAGGGCTACGACCTCGGCGGCGGCGAATTGGTCATCCTCACCGACGAGGACTTCGCCGAGCTGCCGCTGAGCACCTCGCACGCGATCGACGTGCTGGAGTTCGTCCCGGCCGAGCAGGTCGACCCGATCCTCTACAACAAGGCGTACTTCCTGGAGCCGGAGGGCACGGCGACCAAGCCGTACGTGCTGCTGCGGGACGCGCTGCTCGACTCCGAGCGGGTCGCGATCGTCAAGGTGGCCCTGCGTCAGCGGGAGCAGCTCGCCACCCTGCGGGTCCGTGAGGGTGTGCTGCTGCTCAACACGATGCTCTGGCCGGACGAGGTGCGTACCCCCGACTTCGGTTTCCTGGACGAGGACCTGAAGGTCCGTCCCCCGGAGCTGGCGATGGCCAGCTCGCTGATCGACTCGATGACCGGCGAGTTCGAGCCGGACGCGTTCACCGACGACTACCGGGCCGCGTTGCAGGAGGTCATCGACGCCAAGGTGGAGGGCCGGGAGGTGGTCCAGCCGGAGGAGGTCGAGGAGGCCCCGGCGGCGGCGGTGGACCTGATGGCCGCGCTGAAGGCGTCGGTGGACCGGGCCCGGGCAGCGCGCGGCGAGCAGCCGGCCCGCGGCGGCGGGGCCGCCGAGCCCACCCCGATCTCGTCGGCCCGCTCGGCGCAGAAGGCCGCCGCGCAGAAGAAGGCGACCAAGGCCCCGGCCAAGAAGGCCGCCGAGAAGAAGGCCGCGCCGAAGAAGGCGGCGGCCAAGAAGACCACCGCGAAGAAGACCGGCGAGGCCGCGAAGAAGACCACCAAGAAGACGACCCCGAAGAAGACCGCCTGACCTCTCCCGGCCTTGCCTTGACGTCGGCGGCAAGGTCTAGCGTCGACCCGACGCCACCGGCGAGGGAGGTCCGATGCTGATCGGCGAGCTGGCGGAGCGTGCCGGCACGAGCACCCGGGCGCTGCGCTACTACGAGACGCACGGGCTGGTCCGCCCGGCCCGCTCGGCGAACGGCTACCGCGTCTACGACGAGGCCGAGCTGCACGTCGTACGCGAGATCCGGTCCCTGCTCGCGGTCGGGTTCGGGCTGGACGACATCCGTCCGTTCGTGGCCTGCCTGCGCGCCGGCAACGCCGCCGGGCACGTGTGCCCGGATTCGGTGGCGGTGCTGCGCCGCAAGCTCGCCGAGGTCGACGCGGGCATCGCGCGGCTGCACGTGGTCCGGCAGGAGTTGCGGGACCAGCTCGCCCACGCCAGGAAACAGCGGGAGGAAACATGCCTGAGGTTGCGCACGCCGCCCTCGTCACCGTGACCGACGACTCCTTCGACGGCACCGTGCTGGCCGCCGACCGTCCCGTGGTGGTCGACGTCTGGGCCGAATGGTGCCCGCCCTGCCACGCCATCTCCCGCAGCCTCGCGGAGCTGGCCGAGGAGTTCGCCGGACGGCTGACCATCGCCACGCTCGACTCCGACGAGAATCCGGCCACCACCCGCCGCTACCAGGTCATGTCGCTGCCGACCCTGCTGGTGTTCCGACGCGGCGAGCTGGTCGGGTCGCTCGTCGGTGCGCGGCCGAAGAACCACCTGCGCCAGGCGCTGGAACGCCACCTCGAGGAGTGAACGGGCACGCCGTCGCCCCCGTTGGGTAGGCTCCGCCGGCCGCCCACCCTCCGGAGGAGACCCGTGCCGTACACCCCTGACCTGGACCGGTTGCTGGCGCCCGGCGCGCGCTTCGCCGACGAACACCGCACGTACGTCATCGAGGCGCACGACGTGGACGACATCGTCCTGCCGACCGGCCAGGTGGTGGGCTGCGACCCGCTCGTCTGCCCGGAGAGCGACCCGTTCACGGTGACCGTGCCGCCGGGGCGGCACCGGGCCCGCGCCTGGGTGGCGGTGGTCCTCGCCGACGGCGCCGAGGTGGATCGGCGGGTGGCGGCGCTGGAGCTGGTAGTGGTGGACGACGAGCCGACGGTCAGCTGGGAGCTTGCCCTCGTCGGCGACCAGGACCCGGCCCGGCTGGGCGCCGACGATTACTACGGCTACGGGGTGGACGCCGGCACCGGCACGTTGGCCGACGTGGCGGCGCTGCGGGTGCTGGAGGACTGGACCTACGAGCGGGTCGAGGAGGTCTTCATCCCGGCCACGATCCCGGCGGAGCCGGTGCCCGGACTGATCACCGCGGTCCTGGACGAGACGACCGGCGCGAACGTCGTCACGGTCAGCTCGGGCTGGGGTGACGGCTGCTACGGGACCTGGATCGGGCGGGCCGCCGACGGGCGGGTGACCTCGTTCGTGACGGATTTCATGGTGGTCCCGGACGACCCGACGCCGCGCTGACGACCCTGTTCGGCGGCCCGATACGTGATCGTCACCGATCCGGGGAGGGCACGGTGGGCGTCCGGGCAGGTACCGTGTGCGTCGACTTTCTCCCCCCGGCACCGTGCCGGCCACACCTTCGCAGCAGGGAGTCGACGCCGTGAGCGAGCGTACGCAGAACCGGACCAAGTCGGAGCGGCGGTTGGCCGCCCAGCTTGCCGAACAGAAGGCCGCCGAGGCGAAGCGCCGCCGGCAGGCCTGGATCGGCGGGCTCGCCGGCGTGGCCGTGGTGGCGGTGCTGATCACCGTCTTCGTGATCGTCGGGCAGGGGAACGACGACGACGCGGCCCCGCAGGCCGGCGCGAGCCCGTCGGCGTCCGCCGCGCTGGACGAGCAGCCCACCGCGCCGCCCGCCCCGCAGCTGCCGGAGGGCGCCGACCCGGCCCTGGCCACCCGGCCGGAGGTCAAGGCGGGCACGGGTGACCTGACCAAGCTCACCGTCACCCCGCTGATCAAGGGCACCGGCCCGGCGGTGAAGGCCGGTCAGACGATCACCACGAACTACGTGGGCGTCTTCTACAAGGACGGCAAGGAGTTCGACGCCTCCTGGAACAGCGGCCAGCCGGCCAGCTTCCCGATCGGCGTCGGCCAGGTCATCAAGGGCTGGGACCAGGGGCTCGTCGGGGTCACCGTCGGCAGCCGGGTGCAGCTCGACATCCCGGCCGACCTGGCGTACGGCAACGACGGCGCGGGCGGCCGGCCGGCGGGCCCGCTGCGCTTCGTGGTGGACGTGCTCGACGCGCAGTAGTCCGGGCGGGGGCCCGGCGCTCGGCCGGGCCCTGCACCTGCCGGTGGTGCGGTTGATGACAGAGGGCTTCCAACCCGTCACACCCTCCCGATAGGTTCACTGGCGGCGGTGCCCGGACGACGCGGACGCGGAGGTGCACGTGACGGCACTGGACAGCCTCGGGCGGACCGCCCGCGTGTTGTGGACGCACTACGAGCCCGTGCACGCCGTCACCTACTTCCACCCCCGGGCGCGGGCCGCCTACGAGGCGGCCGGCCTGCGCGGCTACTGGCGGGGCTACTTCGCCGGCCGGGCCGCCCCGCTCGGCGAGACCGGGCCCGCCCCGGTGATCGCCGCGTTCTTCAGCTTCGCGCCACCGATGGTCACCCGGGCGCTGCCGGCGGTCTGGCGGCTGGCCACCCCGCAGGAGGCGCTGCGGGCCCGGCTCACCGGCGCCGTGCAGGCGCTGGCCGAGTTGACCTACGAGCTGCCCGAGGCGCACCTGGTCGAGGCGGCCGACCTGCTGGAGGCGGCCGCCGGAGCGGTCGAGACGGCCGGGCGGGTGCTCGGCGCGGCCAACGCCGCGCTGCCCGCCGGCGAATACCCGCTGGCCCGGCTCTGGCAGGCCGCCACCACGCTTCGGGAGCACCGGGGCGACGGGCACGTCGCCGCCCTCGTCGCCGCCGACCTCGACCCGGTCGAGACGCTCGCCTGGCGGGTCGCGGTCGACATCCCGGCGCGGCACCTGCTGGGCCGGGGCTGGTTGGAGGACCAGTGGGCCGCCGCCCGTGGCCGGCTGCGCGCCCGGGGCTGGCTCGACGTGGACGGCGTGCCCACTGAGCGGGGCCGGGCCGAGTTCCAGGCGATCGAGGACGCCACCGATGCCGCGGCGGCGCGGCCGTGGCGGGCGCTGGGGGCCGACCGCGCCGACCGGCTGCGCGACCTGCTCGACCCGATCGCCCGGGCGGCGCACAGCGTGATCCCGACGGACAGCCCGATCGGCCTGCCGGCGCCCGGCGCCTGACGTCCGCCCGGTGGGGCAGGATGGGCACGTGGTGGATGCGGTGATCTTCGACCTGGACGGCGTGATCGTGGACTCCGAGCCGGTGTGGGAGGAGGTCCGGCGGGCGTACGTGGCGGCGCACGGCGGGACGTGGCAGTCGGACACCCAGCGCCGGCTGATGGGGATGAGCACGGGTGAGTGGGCCCGCTACCTGAGCGACGAGCTGGGCGTCGACCGTGGGGCCGACCAGGTGGCCCGGGAGGTCGTCGACGAGATGGCGCAGCGCTACGCGGCGCGCGTACCGGTGATCGACGACGCCGACCAGGTGGTGCGCCGGTTGGCGGCGCGGTGGCCGCTGGGGCTGGCCAGCTCCTCGCCGACCCGGCTGATCGCGGCGACGCTGGCCGCGACCGGCCTGACCGAGGTGTTCGGCGCGACCCTGTCGACGGAGGAGACGGCGCGGGGCAAGCCGGCGCCGGACGTCTACCTCGCCGTGGCGGAGCGGCTGGGGGTGGACCCGGCGCGCTGCGCCGCCGTCGAGGACTCGTCCAACGGCGTACGCTCCGCGGCCGCCGCGGGGATGCGCGTGGTGGCGGTGCCGCACGGGTCGTACCCCCTGGATCCGGACGCGGCGACGCTCGCCGCGGTGACCCTCGGGTCGATCCACGAGCTGACCGTGGAGACCGTCGCCACGCTCGGCTGACCCCCGTCCGTCCCCGGCCTGCCCGGTTGCCCGGTTACCGCCCGCCCGTCCGGCTGCCCGGATCCCGGGCGGGCCCTGCGGCATGGGCCCGGACGGGCCGGGTACCGCAGCCGGGCGGCGCCCCACGCCGCCGGAGCCGCGGGAGTGAGGAGACGGTCATGAAGGCGATCGTGTACGAGCGCACCGGCGACCCGTCGGTGCTCCAGCTGGTCGACCGGCCGGTGCCGGAGCCGGGGCGCGGCGAGGTCCTGGTCCGGATGGCGGTTTCCGGGGTGAACCCGACGGATGTGAAGTCCCGCCAGCAGGGTCCGATGCCGGCCGACTGGCAGATCCCCGACCAGGACGGCGCGGGTGTCGTCGAGGCCGTCGGCGAGGGCGTCGATCAGGAGCTGCTCGGCGAACGGGTGTGGATCTGGGACGCCGCCTGGCAGCGGCCGTGGGGCACGAGCGCCGAGTACACGGTGGTGCCGGTCCGGCAGGCGGTGCGCCTGGGCGACGCCTCGTTCGACCTGGGCGCGTGCCTCGGTGTCCCGTTCCGCACCGCGCACCGCTGCCTGACCGCCGGCGAGTTCATGCCGGACGCGCTGCACGCCGGCGCGTTGACCGACCACACCGTGCTGGTGCAGGGCGGGGCGGGCGCGGTCGGCAACGCCGCCATTCAGCTCGCCCGGTGGGGGGAGGCCACGGTCATCGCGACGGTGAGCAGCGCGGAGAAGGCACAGCTCGCGGCGGCGGCCGGTGCCTCCCACGTGATCAACTATCGGGAGCAGGACGTGGTCGAGGAGGTCCGCAAGATCGCGCCCGACGGGGTGCACGCCGTCGTGGAGGTCGCCGCGGCGACGAACATGGAGGTCGACGCGCGGGTGATGCACGAGGCGGGAACGGTCTCCATCTACGCGTCCGACGGCGGCGACGAGATGAACGTGCCGACCATGCCGCTGATGCTCTCGAACGCCCGCCTTCAGTTCGTGATGCTCTTCAAGACGCCGAAGGCGGCCAAGGCGCAGGCGGTCCACGACATCGCCGCGGCGGCCGCGCAGGACGGGATCCGGGTGGGCGCGGACGCCGGCCTGCCGCTGCACCGGCATCCGCTTGCCGCGGCCGCGCAGGCGCACCAGGCGGTGGAGGACTCGACGGTCGGCCGTGTGTTGATCACCACGAGCGATCAGTGACACAACCGGGCTGAGCTGGGAGGATTCGGTTCACGGGTGAGGAGATTTCCCCGTCATCGGGACGTAGGCGAACAAGTCTCGCAATAATGGCATTGCGGGTCGCCCCGCATGGAACGGGCGGCCCCGGCGCGGTGCGAACGCCGGGGCCGCCCCTGGGGAGGAAAGTCTGCCGGGAGTTGCTCCTACCCGTACAGGCGTCCACCCGCGGAAGAACGTTACGGGCCGGCCAGCTCCTTGACCGTCAGTTCGCCCTCCGCGTACCGCGAACGGACGACCTTTTTGTCGAACTTGCCGACGCTCGTCTTGGGGACGGCGTCGATGAAGGCCCAACGCTCGGGCAGCTGCCAGCGGGCCACCGACATGGACAGGAAGTCGCGCAACTCCTCCGCCGTGACCGTGGCGCCCTCGCGGACCACCACCGTCGCCAGCGGCCGCTCGTCCCAGCGCTCGTCCGGCACCCCGACCACGCAGGCCTCCAGCACCGCCGGGTGCCCCATCAGGGCGTTCTCCAGCTCCACCGATGAGATCCACTCGCCGCCGGACTTGATGACGTCCTTCGCCCGGTCGGTGAGCGTGATGTAGCCGTCCGGGGACAGCATCCCCACGTCACCGGTGCGCAGCCAACCGTCGCGGAACTTCTCCTCGTCCGGGGTCTCGTCGCCCACGTACCGCGCGGTCACCCACGGGCCGCGGACCTCCAGCTCACCCACGGATGTCCCGTCGGCGGGCAGCGGCTCCCCCGCCGGCCCGACGATCCGCGCCTGGACCCCGGCCGGGATGCGGCCCTGCGTGTAGCGGTAGCGCCAGGCCTCCTCGCCGGTCGCCCCGGCCGGCGGACGGGAGACCGAGCCCAGCGGGGACATCTCCGTCATGCCCCAGGCGTGGATGACCCGGATGTCGTGCCGGTCCGCGAACGCGTGCATCAGGGCCGGCGGGCAGGCGGACCCGCCCACGATGACCTCCGTGAGCGACGAGGTGTCGACATCGTGGTTGTCCAGGTAGGCCAGCAGGTCGGTCCAGATGGTCGGCACCGCGCCGGCCAGGGTCGGGCGCTCGGCGGCGATCATCTCGGCGATCGGCGCGGCCTGGAGGAACCGGTCCGGCATGATCAGCGAGGCGCCGGAGAGGAACGCGGCGAACGGCAGCCCCCAGGACATCGCGTGGAACATCGGCACGATGGCCAACTCCCGGTCGGTCGGCCCGAGACCGAAGCCCTCCGGCATGCACACCTGGAGGGAGTGCAGGTAGATGGAGCGGTGCGAGTAGGCCACGCCCTTCGGGTTGCCGGTCGTGCCGGACGTGTAGCAGAGGGCGGCGGCATCGCGCTCGTCCACCTCCGGCCAGTCGTACGTGTCGGGGCGGCCGGCGAGCAGCGCGTCCCACGTGTGCACGGTGATCCGGTCGCCGGCCGCCTCCACCAGCGGGGCCGGGTCGCCGCCGCCGACCACCACCACGTGCCGCACGGTGGTCATCTGGCCGATGGCCCGGGCCAGCAGGGGGATCAGCGTCGTGTCCACCAGCACCACCCGGTCCTCGGCGTGGTTGGCGATGTAGGCGACCTGGTCGGGGAAGAGGCGCAGGTTGAGGGTGTGCAGCACGGCACCCATGCTCGGCACCGCGAAGTAGGCCACCAGGTGCTCGTTGTTGTTCCACATGAAGGTGGCGACCCGTTCGTCGCCGGTCACGCCGCACTCGGCGCGCAACCCGTGGGCGAGCCGGGCCGCGTCCCGGCCGACCTCGGCGTACGTCATCCGGCGGGGCTCGGCGCCGGTCCACGTGACCACCTCGGCGGTGCCGTGCACGGTGGCGCCGTGTTCGAGGATCCGGGCGACCTGAAGGTGGGCGTCCATCATCGTGCTACGCATGGGTCACAAGTTAGTGTCGCCGGTCACATGTTGGGAACCCCGGAAAGCCGCCCGGCCCCCGCCGCGCCTCGTAAATTGTCCGGGTGAGCATCTCCTGGGCGGACTCGTACGTCGGGCAGCTTCGAGCGCTCGCCGGGGACCGGACGCTGATGTTCGTCGGCGCCCGTGCCGTGGTGCGGGACAACGCGGGCCGCATCCTGCTGATCCGACGCTCCGACAACGGCCAGTGGGCGATGCCGGCGGGCGCGATGGAGCTGGGCGAGTCGATCGCCGACTGCGCGGTGCGCGAGGTCCGCGAGGAGACCGGGCTGCGGGCGCTGCGGGTGAGCGCGTTCGCCCTCTACACCGGCCCGGACCGCACCCACACCAACATGTACGGCCACACGTACCAGATCTTCACCACGGCGTTCCGCGTCGAGGAGTGGGACGGCACCCTGGCCCGGATGACCGACGAGACCACCGACGCCGGGTTCTTCGACCGGGACCGGCTGCCGGCGCCGCTCTCGACGTCGGTGCCGGAGACCCTGGCCGACCTGGACGTCTTCGAACAGACGAACCGGCTGATCCTCAAGTAGCCGGAGCCACCCGAGGACCAGCCGGTCCCGAAGGGTCAGACGGTCGGGTCCGTCGGCTCCTCCGACTGCTGCACGTAGCGGAACCAGACGTCGGCGTCGGCCCGGTCGTCACGCCACTGCCCGCTGGACGTGGTCACCGTGCCGTGGACGGTGAACGCCTCGTCGGCCGCACCGCCCGCGGCCACCATGGGGAGGGTGAGGCCGGCCGTCGCGCCGGCCTCCAGGGGGCCCGCCGTGCAGACGACCGGGTTGCCGGAGAGGTCGCACTGCCAGTCGGTGGTGCCGGACGGCGGTGCCACGTCGAGGGTCACCCCGGCCGGCCGCTCGACCGTGAGCCGCAGGTCCTCGGCCGGGCCGCTGCCGTTGTTGCGGACGGTGAAGGTGGGCGAGATCGCCCCACCGGTGGTCGGTACCTCGACCTCCGGCCAGACCCCGGTGTCGAGGCCCGGCAGCAGACCCAGGTCCGGCAGGTACGCGTACGTGCTGGCCGCCGTGTCCGCGTTGTTGGTCCGGGAGACCTCGCGGGCACTGGTGGACGCGGTCGCGGTCAGGGTGGCGACCGTGCCGGCAGCGGCGTCGGGCAGGGTGAGGTACATGCGCAGCGGTTCGGCCGACCCGCCGGCGGCCACCGGCCCGTAGACGTGGGTGCAGACGAAGGTGGTGTGGTCGCAGGCCCAGCTGGGGTCCCCGGCGATCCGGCTGCCGGCCGGCGCCTTGACCGCCACGGTGATGTCCTCGACGGTCGCCGCGCCGATGTTGTCGACGGCGACGTCCAAGCGCACCCGTGCGCCGTCGGCCGTGATCATCGCGTCGGTGGTGGCGAGGTCGAGCCGGAGGTCGGGCCGGGGCGCCGGGGCAGCGGCGGCGGGTGCGGCCGGCAGCAGAGCGGCCGAGGCGGTGAGGGTGAGGATGGTGAGTCCGGTACGCAGGATGCGGTCGGAGGTCATGACGTCCCTTGTTCGCAGGGAGCCGCGCCGCGGCGTCGGCCGCAGCGCGGCATGGGCCGAACGCCCCCGTCGACGCCGGCCGGGAGCCGCCCGGGGGCGACTCCCTACAAAGGATGTTGACCGGCCTCGCCCTGTTACACCGGGGTCAGATCATCGTCTGGGACTTGGCCTCCATCTCGGCGGCGGCCTCCTCCTTCGACTCGCGGGTCAGCGGCTTGCCGCCCGGCGCGGCGGCCTCGCCGCCGAGCGGGTCGGCGCCGCCCTTCGCGCCCTCCGGACCGGTGCCGCGCAGCTGCGCGTTCGGCATCACGAGCGTGACCAGCACGGCGGCGATGGCGATCAGCCCCGCGGTCAGGAACACCTGATGCAGGCCCTCCACGAACGCACCCTGGATGGCGGCCCGGACCGGCCCGGGCAGGGCCATGATGGTCGCCGGGTCGTTGATCGAGATGTTCGTGCCGCCGCTCGCGTCGACGGCGGCCTGCTGCGCCGGCGGCAGCTGGGCGATCGCCGACGGGAGCCGCTGGCCCAGCTCGGTGGCGAGCCGCGCGGAGAGCACCGTGCCGAGGATCGCCACGCCGAACGAGCCGCCCAGCGACCGGAAGAACGTCGCCGACGAGGTGCCGGCGCCGAGGTCGCGCACCGAGACGGCGTTCTGCACGGCGAGGATCAGCGACTGCATGCAGAGACCCAGCCCGACGCCGATCACCACCATGTAGCCGAACGCCGTCCAGAGCGAGCTGTCCACGTGCAGCCGGGTGAAGAGCAACATGCCGGCGAGCAGCACCACCGAGCCGGCGACCGGGAACCACTTGTACCGGCCGATCCGGCTCATCGCCCGGCCGGTGAGGACCGACGTGACGATGATGCCCGCCATCATCGGCAGCATCAGCAGACCGCTGCGGGTCGGCGAGGCGCCCTTCACGATCTGCAGGTACAGCGGAATGAAGATGATCGAGCCGAACATCACCAGACCGAGCACGAAGGCGGCCAGGTTGGCCAGCGAGAACGTGCGGTTGCGGAAGAGCCGCAGCGGCAGGATCGGCTCGGCGACGCGGGACTCCTGGAGCAGGAACAGGACACCGAGCACCACACCGGCGGCGAAGAGCCCGAGGATGACGCCGGACGTCCAGGCGTACTCGTTGCCGCCCCAGCTCAGCGCCAGCAGCAGCGAGCTCACCCCGGCCACCAGCAGGCCGGCGCCGAGCCAGTCGATCGCGTGCTCCCGCCGCTCGAACGGGATCAGCCGCATGACGTGGTAGCAGACCACGATCGCCAGAATCGCCAACGGCACGTTGATGTAAAAGATCCAGCGCCAGTTCGTCTCGGCGAAGTACCCGCCGACCAGCGGACCGGCCACCGAGGAGATGCCGAAGACCGCGCCGAACAGGCCCTGGTAGCGGCCACGTTCACGCGGTGAGACCACGTCGGAGATGATCGTGAAGGCCAGCGTCATCAGACCACCGGCACCCAGGCCCTGGATCCCGCGGGTGACGATCAGCTGGGTCATGTTCTGCGACAACCCGGCCAGCAGCGAACCCACCAGGAACGTGCCGATCGAGAACAGGAAGACCGGACGGCGGCCGTACAGGTCGGCCATCTTGCCGTACAGGGGCGTCGACGCGGTGGACGCCAGCAGGTAGGCGGTCACCACCCACGAGTAGTGGTTGATGCCGCCCAGTTCGCCGACGATGGTCGGCAGGGCCGTACCCACGATGGTCTGGTCCAGGGCCGCCAGCAGCATGCCGGTCATCAGACCGATCATGAGCAGACGTATCTGACGGCTGTTCAGCCTCGGCGCGGCGTGAGCTTCCGTGGTCATCACGCCCTCTTTCCCACCGCACGGGGAACATGCCCCGACCAGCCGAACTCGCCCGGACGATCACGGGGCTGGCGGTCGGGAGTCCGGCCACCAACCCCGTCCGGCGGCGCCGCTCAGTGCCGACCCTCGGCGAACTCCTCGACGATCTTGGTGCAGAAGGCGGGAAGGTCGTCCGGCTTACGGCTGCTGACCAGGCCGTTGTCGGTCACGCACTCCTCGTCGACCCAGGTCGCGCCCGCGTTGGTCAGGTCGGTGCGCAGGCTCGGCCAGGACGTGATCCGGCGACCCCGCACCACGTCCGCCTCGATCAGCGTCCACGGCCCGTGGCAGATCACCCCGACCGGCTTTCCGGCGTCGAAGAACGCCCGGACGAAGCGCACCGCGTCCGCGTCGGTACGCAGGAAGTCGGGGTTCGCCACGCCGCCGGGCAGCACCAGCGCGTCGTACGCCGCGGCGTCCGCCTCGGCCGTCGTCACGTCCACGTCGTACGGCTTGGCCGGGTCGAGGTGGTTGAAGGCGCGGACGGTGCCGGGCTTCGGCGAGACCAGCTCGACCAGGGCGCCCGCCTTCTCCACCGCCTCGCGGGGCTGCACGTACTCGACCTCCTCCACCCCGTCGGCGGCCAGGAAGGCGATCCGCTTGCCGTGAAGTGTCGTCTCTGCCATCTCGATGCATCTCCTCTCCGGGGTACGTCTGGTTCCTTCCCGGAGCACCCGGGGCGAAACCGGGCAGCCGGTGACGGCCGCCACGACCCGGCTCGCCCCACCCGGCGCATCGACGGAGGCCAGGTTTGACCCCATCGGCCGGGGGGATGCGGGGAGGCATGGCAGGAGCAGCAGCGGAACAGCGCCGGCTCGCCACGGTCGTGGACAGTTGGCGGGGCCGGCCGGTCCTGGTGATCGGCGACGCCATGCTCGACGACTGGCGCTTCGCGGAGTCCGACCGACTCTGCCGGGAGGCGCCCGCGCCGGTCCTCACCCTCCGGCGGCGGATCTCCGCGGCCGGCGGCGCGGCCAACACGGCGGTGAACGTCGCCGCGCTCGGCGGGCTGGCCGTGCTGGTCGCCCCGGTCGGCGCCGACGTGGCCGGCGACGAGCTGCACGACTGCCTGGACCGGGCGGGCGTCTGGGACCGGACGGTCAACCAGCCCGGCCGGCCCACGCCGGTGAAGCGGCGGATGCTGGCCGGCAACCAGATCCTGCTCCGCGAGGACTCCGGCGAACCGGAGGACGCGCTCGACCCGGACGGGGTGAACAACCTGCTCACCGCGCTGAGCTGTGCGACCGAGGAGCTGCGCGCCGCCGCCGGTGGCGAGGCACCGACCCTGGTGGTCTGCGACTACGGCCTCGGCGCGCTGCCCGCGCCGGTGCGCGCCTGGCTGGTCGCCAACCGGGAGCGGTACGCGACGGTGGCGCTCGACGCGCACGACCTCGCCGACTGGCGGGGCCTCGCCCCGACCGTGGTGACCCCGAGCTTCGCCGAGGCGACCCGCCTGCTGGCGCGGGCCGCCGGTGCCACGCCCCGGGCCGGGGGCACGGAGCTGCACCTGGCCCACCCGGACGTGGACCCGGCCGACGGCCCGTCCGAGCTGACCGTCGGCGCCGCACCCGGTGCCGCTCGCGCGCTGCGCGAAGCCACACCGGCCAACGGCGCGCCGGCCAGCCGGGCGCCGGCCAACCGAGCGGCGGGCGGCGGCCGCTCGCGGGCAGATGACGCCGCGTCCGGCCACGATCGGGTCGGGCCGACCGCCGACACCGCCGCGCCGCCGGAGCCGGTCCCGCCCGCGGAGCGCTTCGTGCCCACCGGCGAGCCGATCCCGGGCGAGGACCGGGTCGCGATGACCGGCGACGGGCTGAGCGTGACCGGCACCGGCGTGACGGTGAACGCCGAGGCCGGCGAGGGCGTGGACCGCGCCGTGCTGGCCGAGTCGCGCCTCGCCGAGCTGCGCGAGCACACCGGCGCGGACGTGGTGGCGGTGACCCTGGACACGGACGGCGCGGTGGTCGGCGGCGCGGACGGCGAGCCCCGACGCAGCCACAGCACACCGGTGCCGGCCAGCCACGCGGTGGGGGCGGGGGACGCGTACCTGGCGGCGATGACGCTGGCGCTGGCCGCCGACGCGCCGCTGCCGACCGCCGCGCAGCTCGCCCAGCTCGCAGCGACGATCACGGTCTCCGACACCGGCACCTGCGTGTGCCGTCGGGAGGACCTGCTGAGCGCGCTGGAGGTCCCGGTGCCCGACGGTGGGCACCCGCCCGTCATCGGCGTGGACGAGCTGGCCACGGTCGTCGACGCGCACCGACGCGACGGGCGGACGGTCGTCTTCACCAACGGCTGCTTCGACGTGCTGCACCGGGGGCACGTGCGCTACCTGGAGCAGGCCCGTACGCTCGGCGACCTGCTGGTGGTCGCGGTCAACTCGGACGGCAGCGTCCGCCGGCTGAAGGGCCCGGACCGCCCGGTCAACCCGGTGGAGGATCGGGCGGAGCTGCTCGCCGCGCTCTCCTGTGTGGACCATGTGGTCGTCTTCGAGGAGGACTCCCCGGCGACCCTGATCGAGGCGCTCCGACCCGACGTGTACGTCAAGGGCGGCGACTACCCGCCGGAGATGGTCCCGGAGGCCCCGCTGGTCCGCCGCCTGGGCGGCCAGGTCCGCACCCTCGGGTACGTGCCGGACCGGTCCACCTCGCGGATCATCGAGCGGATCCGGAGGCACAGCCAGGAGCGGGAGAACGACCTGACCACGAAGCCGTCGTGAACCGGCCGCTCGACCCGGGTGCCCCGGAGCAGTTCCGCGCCGACCGGCTGGTCGACGTGCTGATCCCGACCCGTAACCGTCCCGCCGAGCTGGCGGTCACCCTCTCCGGGCTGGCCGCCCAGGAGGGCGTGCCCGGCTTCGGGGTGGTGGTCAGCGACCAGTCCGACGGGGACGCGGCGTTCCGCCACCCGGCCGCCGCCACGATGGTCCGGACGCTGCGACACCGGGGGCACCCCGTGCTGCTCACCCGCCACCTGCCGCGGCGAGGGCTGGCCGAGCACCGCGCCTCCCTGCTGGCCGCGTCGGCCGCCCGGTACGTGCTCTGCCTCGACGACGACGTCTGGCTGGAACCGGGCACCCTGCGCCGCCTGGTGACCGCCCTGACCGAGCTGGGCTGCGGGTTCGTGGGCAACGCGGTCCACGGGCTGTCCTATCTGGACGATATTCGACCGGAGACGCACGGGCACTACGAGGAGTGGATCGGCCGGCCGGAGCCGGAGCGGATCCGGCCGGGCACGCCCGCATGGGACAGGGCGCGCATCCATCCGGCCGCGAACCTGCTGCACATCACCGAGAAGCTGGCCCTGCCGGCGGGCGCCTGGCGGGCGTACAAGGTGTCGTGGATCGGCGGCTGCGTGCTGTACGACCGGGCGAAGCTGGTCGACTCGGGCGGCTTCGAGTTCTGGCGTCGGGTGCAGGAGAAGCACCAGGGCGAGGACGTCGCCGCCCAGCTCGCCGTGCTCGCCCGCCACGGCGGCGCGGGAGTCCTGCCCAGCGGGGCCTACCACCTGGAGTCGCCGACCACGGTCACCGACCGCGAGGTGGAGGCGTGGGAGGTCGTGCTCGCCGACGAGGACGCCACCCAACCCGCCTGAGACGCCGCCCGCGACGGCGGCCGTGCTGCCGTCGACGCGAGCCGGCAGTCGGGGTCAGGGCGCGCCGGGCTCGGGTCGCAGCAGCTCCCGGGCGGCTTCCACGACCTCGGCCACCGGCACGTCCGTGACGAACGAGTCGCGGTGCGGGCACTCCCCGTCGCCCGGCCGGTGCGGGTAGATGCCGGGAGTGCAGTCCACCCCGCAGACCGGGCAGTGCACCGTCCACGAGGCGATCGGGCGGTGCCGGCCGCGCAGCGGGTTCGCCACGTTGATGAGGTTGCCGACCCAGAAGATGCCGACGGTGGCGGCGCCGACAGCCGCGGCCAGGTGCAGCGGCCCGGTGTCGTTGGAGATCACCAGCCGGGCGCCGGCGTAGCAACCGGCCAGGCCGCCGAGGCTGAGGGTGCCGACCTGCGGGCGGACGGGGACACCCGCCGCCGCGACCACCCGGTCCACCACCTCCTGCTCGGCGGGCGTGCCGGTGACCAGCACCTCGTACCCGTCGGCGACCAGCTCGCGCGCGACCTCGCCGAAGCGCTCGGCGGGCCAGCGGCGGCGGGTGTCGGTGGCTCCGGGGTGCAACGCGACCCGAGGCCGATCCTCCGGGCCCAGCACCTCGGCCGCCTCGGCCCGGTCGGCGTCGGTGACGGCCAGCGCCGGCATGATCGTGGTGGCCGGCGCGCCGAGCAGTGCGGCGACCTCCAGGTAGCGCATCACCTCGTGCTGGTAGTAGACGTACCGGAGCCAGCGGTCCAGTGGCGGTGCCCCCTCGGCGCGCAGCCCGGCGGTGACCCGGGCACCGAGCGCGGCGACGAACGGGTTGGAGTTGGCGCCGCCCCCGTGCACCTGCACGGCCACGTCGAAGCGTTCCCGGCGGGCCGCGGCCAGGAAGTCGTCCATCGACCCGGGCGTCTCGCCCGGCTCCGGGGCGCGGATGCCGTCCGCCGGCGGCACCACCAGCACCCGGTCCACCGGGCCGGGCCGGTCGCGCCACAGCTTCGCGTGCCACGGCGCGCCGAGCAGCACGATCTCCGCCTGGGGGTACGCGGCCCGCAGCGCGTCCAACGCCGGCAGCACGAAGATGAAGTCTCCCAACGCGTTGGCGCGCAGCACGGCGATCCGCTCGACGTCGGGCACGCGCTCGGCGACCGGGCCGAGCAGGGACGGGGCGACCACGCGGTCCCGCTACGGCCGGTCGATCTCGCCGGCCGTGGTGTCCGGGTGGTGCAGCTCCCGGTCCGCGGCCGGGTCGACCGGCATCGGCGTACCACCGGCGAGGCCGCCGGTGCGCGGCCCGGCGCGGCCGACGGTGATGGTGCGCGGCGTCGGCCGGGCGGCGCGCGGCAACCGTACGCGCAGCAGGCCGTGGTCCATGACGGCGTCGATGGCGTCCGGGTCCACCCGGGTCGGCAGGTCCACCCGGTACTCGAAGCCCCGCGTCTCGAAGCCACCGGGGATGCCCTGGTCGGCGTTGACCTCGGCCTCGGACCGGGCCCGTACGCAGAGCTCCCGGTCGTCCACCTCGACGGCCACCTCCTCCGGCGCGACACCCGGCAGCCGGACGATGACCTCCCAGCCGTCGGCGACCTCGCTGACCTCCACGTCGGGCTGGCTCGTGCGGGAGCCGACCAGCCGGCGCAGCTCGGCGCGCAGCGACTGCAGCTCGCCCATCGGGTCCCAGCCCTGCTGCCGGCCCCGCCAGCCCCGGCCGAACCCGCCGCCCTGCTCGCTCATGCCCACGCCTCTCCACTGGTCGGGTCCGGCCTTGTCGGGTTCGGCGGTACCCCCGCGTCCGGTCCGCAAACCTCACGCTCGCCGTGCCCGCCTAGGCTGGCGAGGCGAGGGCCACGACGTGGTGGTCCCACCCAACGGTGAAACGCCCCCGGGGAGGCTCGCGTGACGGTGGAGATCACGTCGGAAGAGGAACTGCGCGAACTGCTGGGCACGCCGCACGCCCGTGCCGCCAACAAGGACCGTCCCCGGCTGCACCAACGGGACCGCGACTGGCTGGCCGCCTCGCCGTTCTGCCTGGTGGCCACCGCGGGCGCGGACGGCAGCTGCGACGTGTCGCCGAAGGGCGACCCGCCTGGGTTCGCCCTGGTGCTCGACGACGAGACGATCGCGGTGCCCGAGCGCCCCGGCAACCGGCGGGCGGACGGCTACCGCAACATCCTCGCCAACCCACACGTCGGGCTGCTGTTCATGATTCCCGGTCGGACCGACACGCTGCGGATCAACGGGCGGGCCCGGCTGGTCCGGGACGCGCCCTGGTTCGACGACATGGTCGTCAAGGGCCACCGGCCGGTGCTCGCGGTGGTGGTGGAGATCGAGCAGATCTTCTACCACTGCGCGAAGGCGTTCCTCCGCTCCGAGCTGTGGCGGCCGGAGACCTGGCAGCCGGACGTGCTGCCCTCCCGGGCCCGCCTGATCAAGGAGGTCGAGGCCCCGACCGACAGCCTCGCCGACCTGGAACACCACTACGGCCCCAACTACCTAAAAACCATCTACACCTAACTAACCCCCAACCCCCGCCCCACCCCCCGCCCCGCCCCGCCCCGCCCCGCCCCGCCCCGCCCCGCCCCGCCCCGGCGATCTTGCACTTTCGGCCCTCCGTGGGGGCGATTTGTGCTGTTCGTCAGGGCGGAAAGTGCAAGATCGCGGAGGTCAGCCGGGGGTGGGGGCGGCGGGCGGGGGGCAGCGGGTGGGGGTTGCTAAAGGTAACTTTCTAAAGATAGCTTTAGGGTATGTCGCTGCCCCATGTGAAGCTGACCGATCCGAGGGCGTTGCGCGGCTACGCCCACCCGCTCCGGATGGCCCTGCTCGGGCTGCTCCGCCAGCAGGGCCCGATGACCGCCACCCGAGCCGCCGAACAGCTCGGTGAGAGCGTCGCGAGCTGCTCGTTCCACCTCCGCCAGCTCGCCAAGTACGGGCTCGCCGAGCGGGCGCCCGGCGCCGACGCCCGGGAGCGACCGTGGCGGGCCACGGCCCGTGTCACCTCCTGGGACGACGACTCGGACGACCCGCAGGTCCGCGCGGCCACCGACGAGCTGCACGCGGCCCAGCTCGCCCTCTACACGCGACAGGCCGAGGAGTTCCTCGCCCGGCGGGTCGACGAGCCGACGGAGTGGCGGGCGGTCACCGGCTTCAGCGACCAGTCCCTCTACGTCACGGCGGAGGAGCTGGCCGAATTGACGGGCCGCATCGACGCCCTGCTCGCCGAGTACGACGACCGCATCACCGACCCGTCCCGCCGGCCGGTCGGGTTCCGCCGGGTCAGCCTCATCCAACTCGCCGTGCTCTCCGCGTCATCCGGCGGTGGTCCGGCGACCGCGGAGGCCGCCGACGAGCCGGCCGCCGACCCCGCCGACCCCGCCCCCGCCGACCCCGCCCCCGCCGCTCCCGCCGGGGCCGGCGAGGCCGACGAGCCGGGTGCCGACCGATGAGCGTCGACCCGGGCGCGACATCGACGCCGCTCGCCGTCGGCGCCACCCCGCCCGCCCTCGGCGCCACCCCGCCCACCGTCACGCCGCGCGGCCCGGCCGAACAGGGCACGACCACCACGCCGCGCGTCCCGGCCGGACCCAGCCCGACCGACCCGCCGCACCGCCCGACCGTCACGGCTCGCGGTTCGGCCGACGCGAGCCCAACCGACCTGGCCAGCGGCCCGGTCGAAACCGCCGGCACCAACGCGGCGGGCAACGGTGTCGGCGTCGACAAGACCGTCGGCGTCGGGGTCCGGCACCGCCGGCTGCCCCGGTTGTTGCGGGAGCGGACGTTCCGCCGGTACTGGTCGGCGCAGACCGTCTCGTACTTCGGCGACGAGGTCTCCACGCTGGCCCTACCGCTGCTGGCCGTACTCGTCACCGACGCCGGCCCGGCGCAGATGGGCTACCTGACCGCGGCGCTGCTCGCGCCGAACCTCTTCTTCTCGCTGCTCGCCGGGGCATGGGTGGACCGGCTTCCACACAAACGACGGATCATGATCCTCAGCGACCTCGGCCGGGCGGTGCTGCTGGCCACCATCCCCGCCGCCTACCTGCTGGACCTGCTGACCCTGACCCAGCTCTACGCGGTGGCGTTCGCGATGGGCACCCTCGCCGTGCTCTTCGAGGTCGCCCGCGGCCCGCTCTTCGTGTCGGTGGTGCGGCGCCAGGACTACGTCGAGGCGAACACCCTGCTCAACGGCGCTCGGGCGATGTCCTTCGTCGCCGGGCCCAGCATCGGTGGCCTCCTGGTGCAGTTGCTCTCCGCGCCGATCGCCCTGGTCACCGACGCGCTGTCGTACGTCTGGTCCGCGTACTTCCTCGGGCGGATCCGGCCGACGGAGCCGCCGCCCGCCCGCGGACGCGGCCTGGGGATCGCCGAGGGGCTCCGGTTCATCGCCCGTACGCCGATGATGCGTGCGACCGTGCTCGGCACCACGACGCTCAACCTTTTCAACTTCATGTTCTCCGCGCTCTTCGTGCTCTACGCCACCCGGGAGCTGCACCTCTCACCCGGTCTGCTCGGTGCGGTGCTCGGTGCCGGCGCGGTCGGTGGCCTCTTCGGCGCGGCGATAACCGGTCGGCTGACCCGCCGGTTGGGTATCGGACCGACGATGGTGGCCGGGTTCGTGCTCTTCCCGGCGCCGCTGCTGCTCGTACCGCTGGCCGGCGGGCCCAAGCCGGTGGTGCTCGGGATGCTCTTCGCCGCCGAGTTCCTCTGCGCGGTCGGCGTGATGCTGCTCGACATCGTGACCAACTCGGTCCAGACCGCGCTCACCCCCGGATCGCTGCTGGCCCGGGCCAGCGGCGTGCGGCGCACCATCAACTACGGCATCCGGCCGATCGGCGCGCTGGCCGGTGGCGCGCTGGGCGCCGCCATCGGCGTACGCGAAGCGCTCTGGATCGCGACGGCGGGGGCGTTGACCGGCGCGCTCTGGGTGTTCTTCTCGCCGGCACGCCGCCTGCGTGACCTGCCGGAGCCCGCCGCCGGGTGACCGGAACGCTGGCCGGCACCCGGTACGCGGCCGGCCCCGCTACGGCTGGTCGGCCGGGTCGATCCCGAACAGCTCCCGGCAGGCGTCCAGCCCGTCGAGGCTCACCTGTGGACGATCCCCGGCCAGCCAGTCCTGTCGGGTCAGGCGCAGCCGCTGCGAGACCCGCACCTCGGCCCCGACCGCGTCCCGGCTGATCCCGTCCGGCCGGTAACCCAGCGCCCGGGAGACCGCGAGCGGCGCCGGGTTGTCGGCGAACGACTCGCTGACGGCGTGCTCGGCGCCGAGGCCCGCGAAGGCGAGGTGCAGCATCGCCGCCCGCATCTCCCGGCCGATGCCCCGGCCCTGGTGTTCCAGGCTCAGCCAGGACGCGCTGCGCACCTCCCGGAGCACGGCGAAGTCCCGCCCGCGCACCTGCTGCACACCCACCGGGCGGCCGTCCTCGAAAACGGCCAACTCCAGCGTCCACTGCTGCGGCGTCCACAGCCCGCGGTCCCGCCAGTGCCGCTGCACGACGCCCCGCGCCAGTTCGCGGGGCGGCAGATCCGTCCACGGGGTGAGGAACGGACGCTCGTTCGGTGGGTGGACGCCCCGGGCCGCCAGGTCGGCGAGGACCGCCAACTCGTCGTCGGTGGGTAGCCGCAGCTCCAGGCGTTCGGTGCGGACGCGGAGACCCAGCAGGGGCCAGTGGTCGACGATCACGGGCCATTCTGTGGACGCCGGGCCGCCCGCCGCACCCGGATTTCGCCGCGCACCCACCGACGCGCCGGGTTTAACGGACAGGCGGTCGGGCATGCCCGCCTGACTGCGAGATTCCCTGGGAGACAGCGATGCGCGGCTCGGCACTTCGCCCCCGTGAGGACGCGATCGAGGCACGGGTGACCATCGAACGCCCGGTGGCGGACGTCTTCGGCTTCTACCGGGACTTCCAGAACCTGCCCCGCTTCCTGGGGGACGTCCTGGCCGTCGATCGGATCGGGCCGACGACCCACCGGTGGACGATCGTCGCTCCGCTCGGCGTCCGCCTGGGCTCCACGATCAGGGTGACCCGGGCCCAGGCCGGGACACACCGACGTGCGGGAGGTGCTGGCGACGCCCCTCGGCGGGCTGGGGCGAGCCGCGCTGGCCCTGGTCGGCAGACCGCCCGCCGCCGAGGTGGCCGCGAACCTGCGCAGGCTCAAGCAGATCCTGGAGACGGGCCAGGTGACCGACACCGAACACGCGGTCGCCGGCAAGTTCGACGGACGACCTCGGTGATCCGATCCACCGGACGAACCCGCCCCGGAGCCGGCAGGCTGGCCCTCGTCGCCGGCGCTGCTCTTCGCGCGCCGCCGACTGTAGGCGGACGCGCCCGGTGAGCGGAACCCGGCCGGGCCGCACGACGTCAGACTCTCCATGCGGTACAGAGGATTCGGGGCGCTGGCCGTCACGCTCCTTCTCACCGGCTGCGTGGTCCAGACGACCCCGACGGCCGCACCAACGGGTCCGCCGGCCGCGCAGCCGGCCGAGCCCGGCTCCCACGACTGCGGCACGCTCCTCCTCCGCCAGGGCCAGACGGTGCCCACCGACGCGCTGCGGTGCGTCGTCGAGGCCGCCGAGAACCGGCAGCCGGCCCGCCTCGTCGTCACCCAGCCCACCACCGAGGGCGACCCCATCACCACCACCTACGCGGTTCACGGCGACGGACGGGTGGAAGTGATCACCGACGCCCGGGCCGACCGGTTCGGCTCCGGACGCGTGGAGCGCCAGACCTGCACCGGCCCGAGCATCGAAGACGGCAGCCGGTTGAGCTTCAACACCTGCTCCAGTCCGAAGCCCGCATGAGATGTTGGTCAGCACGTCGGCCGAGCCGCACGACCGGCCGGGCCGTGACTCCTCGACGCGTACCGTCAACCGCCCGTTCCACACCGAGATCCCGTCAATCCGGACGGAGTAGCCGCCGCTGGGTCTGTTCTCCAGCGCGTTCCGTCCGTTGATGTTTGCGGATGTTTCGCAGCGTCTTCAGTGCCTTCTTGGCAGCGGTACTCACGTGCCCGCCGGTCCGCACCGTGGCGTGGTCCTCGACGGCGAGGCGCGTCAGCAGCTTCTCGGCTCGTTCGTCGCCGGTGGCACCGAGCGCCCGTGCTGCCCAGAACCGCACTTCGGGATCGTCGTGTGAGGTCGCCTGGACCAGACGGTCGAAGGTTTTGATTGCAGGGTGCGCCAGCGCGGCCGACAGGTAGCCGGCACGTACGGGCCGGCGAGGCGACTCCAGCGCAGCCCACAAGTGCTCGATCGCCTCGTCGTCACCGATGTCGGCCAGGGCGTGGGCGGCAGCTGCTCTGACGTGCTCGGCTGGGTCGTCGAGCACCTGCGCGAGAGGCGTGACCGCAGTGGGATCACGTATCTCTCCCAGAGCTTCACAGGCGCTCTCGCGGGTGAGAGCCTCCGGGTGGCGAAGGAGGTCGATCAACAGCGGCGCGGCCGTCTGAAGGCGCAGGACGCCGCAGCCGATCGCCGCCCACCTCTGGCATCCGTACTCCTCGTCGGCAAGCGCAGCAAGGAGCGCTTCGGCCAGCGACTCATCACCGAACAACGCAAGGAGATTCAACGCGCGGGAGTAGATCTCGGGGTCGAAGTTGGGGTAACCGTTCACGATCTCCCTGAGGACCTCCTTCGCGGCCTCGTCCCCTTTCTCGGCTCCAGTCACGAGCGCACGCAGTGCCTCCAGCCGAACTTCACGGTCAGGGTCAGTCAGCTCACGACATCGGTCACGCATAGGAGACAACCTAGATCCGCCAATCAGCCCGTGAATCCCTCGCAGCGCTTGGACTCGGCCTGTTGTCAACATGCGTGCCTGGATGGCGGTCACGGCGCGGGATGCGGACCATTCGCGGACGGCACGGCTCGCGATGCTGTTGTCGACCGTGAGAACGGCGAAGCCCAGGTCGATGACCTGGGCTTCGGTACCGAGCCGCCGGCCAGCCACCGGCACTCAGCGTCCCGTCGCCGCTGCGCGCCGACCGCCGGCTCGGGCGGACGCGGCCGAACTGGCGATCCCATGGTTCACTGTCGCCCGTGACATGGCGAAGGATCACGCTGGTCGTGGCGGTCGTGCTCGCGCTGGTGGCTGTCGGCGGTTGGCGCTGGTGGCACAACCACCCGCCGTACGGGCCGGAGGCGCTGGCCGTCACCTCGTCACTCACGTTCGTCTCCCCGCAGGAGGCGCGGGCCGTGCTCGGCGATAACGTGCCGGCGCCCGTGCCCAACGAGGGCGACCAACTGGTGCTCGGCCGCGTGTCCTGGGAGGCTCCGCCCGAGCCGTTCGACGGCGGATACTTCGCGATCTTCCTCATCGACAAGCGGACCAACATCAAGGTGGGAAACTTCGCCGTCTCCTCGCCGCGGCCGGAGGCGATCAGCGCCGGGAGCGCCGGAGTGGAGAACCGGATCGCCGAGCGCTATCCCTGGCTGAAAGGCGCGGGCGACATCAAGGACGGCGACACCTGGTGGAGCCACGGCTCACGCCTTGCCGTCTCCGACGCCGAGGCCTCCCCGCTGACGTTCGTCGCGCAGATCCCGTACGTGAAGAGGCCCGGACTGGCGGCGGCCAGAACGGCCACCGCGCCCATCGCGCTGTCGGACCTGCTGTTGGCTCTGGCCTACCTGGGCCCCGACGGGCAGGTGTACTGGGCGCAGCGCCTCCAGGGCTAGCGAACCACTGGCACTGTCCCCGTGAGGCTCCGCTCATCACCGCAGCGGCGGTTCGCCGAAACGGCGGGCCCGGACGAGCGCATCGGTCATGATCTCTTCGGCTGTCCAAATGTGCTCTACGAAGTCGTCCACCGCCACACCGCCCGACTGCAACAGCGCGCGAGTCAGCGCCACCATCTCTTCCCGCCGCGAAACTCGGTAGTTGACCTGAACTGCCCAGGTAGGCCGCTGGTCGACCGCACGATCCAGCATCGCCACCATGTGCGCTTCCCAGTCGACGTACAGGTGACGGTCCTCCTCCACCAACCACACGAAGACCGGCCCCGGCGCGACCCACTGACCCGGCTGAGCGTGCGCAAGAGCGCCCAGGAGCCGCATCACATCGGCCTTGGTCATGGCCGGGAACACGAAGGCGTTCTCGCTCATGCGCAGACGATACGCACCGTCAGTGAGGATGAAAGCCCTTGAATACCGCGAGCGTGGCCGGCCCGGCCCGGCCCGGTTCTGGGATCAGAGTGCCCGTGCCATTTCGATCTCGGGGCCGAGGGATCCGTCGACACTCCTCCTGGTGGCCGTGAAGCCAATCTTCTCGTAAGCGCGTTGCGCGCGGATGTTGTCCGCATGCACATAGAGACGCGCCCTCGTAAGGTCCCGCTGACGCATCCAATCCAGTGCTGCGTCGAACAAGCGCCCGATCACACCCTGGCCGCGGTGCTCCGGCTGCAGGAAAACGCCCACCACATGCCCGCCGGACTGCTCGATCGTCTCGCCCTCGAAGTCCCGCTCGCCCGCCTTCTCGACCAGTGCGACCGACGTTCCCACCCAGGTGCCGTCATCGGCGATCGCGACGAACTGACATGCCCCCGCCTCTGGTCCAGCATCGCTGGAGGAACGCTGTGCGCGCCCCCGCCAGAACTCTTCCGGCTGGGCAGCACCTTCCTCATAGGACTCGACGAAGGCCAACGGGGCAGCCTCGTCCTTCAACGCCTTCAGACGCAGCGCCCGAACCTCACGCCACTCGTCGCCCCGGATCGGGCGGACCAGGTACTCGCTCACGTGCGGGGATTATGCCAGCGCTGCGCGCGGTAGCACCGGGCCAGAGAGCGGCCGTACTCCTGATCCGTAGATTCCCAAGACCACTCCGCAGCCGTGCGGCAACGTCCGCTTCGCCCTGGCCGCCACGCTCGCGGCAACCGGATCAGTCCGGGCTCGTCCGGCTCCGTTCGCCTCGGTGGCTCCCGGCCATGGCTTTCACCGTCAGGTAACCCATCAGCGGCAGGGTGTCCGTCGCAGTTGCTTTACAGGCCGCCGCTTACCAGTCACTATCATCTCGCACCTACTGACCCAGGGCCCCGCCGACCATAACCCTTCACCAACGCCTTTAGTTCGGTCATGGACTGACGGCTTCTGGAGGTAGAGCATGCTCTTCAAAGCCATCGTTACGGTGCTGATGATTATTGCGGGGTTGACTGCCATAATCTGGATGGCCAACTGGCCCTTCAACACCCCCTGGGAGAAGGACCTCACTGCCGAGCAACGTCGCATTCAAGCCATACACAATCGGCGTCATCATCGGGGTGTGGCGCGCATTTTGCTGCCCAGCCTTGCCGTCATTTTCGGAATTGCATCGGTGGAAATTCTGTCAGGGCCGAAAAGTGATCCGTTCGCAGCGGTAGTCATGGCCGTCTGTTCGGTTGTGTGCGTCGGCGTGTTCGGCGCTCTGATCAAGAGGGGGCGCAGGCGGCGCACCTCGACACGGCGATGAACTCTCTGGACGGGACAAGGCGGAGCGGTCGAGGGGCTGCGGCTGGAAGCCCGGTGGCTCATCGGCATCGCGCTCGGGCTTCGTCAAGGTGAGGTGCTGGGCTTGCGGTGGGAAGACGTTGACCTGACGGCGGGCACGCTTCGTGTTCGTGGCCAGTTGCAGCGCGATCCGGATTCAGGTGGGCTCGTGTTCGTCGAAACCAAGACGGCTCGGTCCCGCCGGACGTTGCCTCTACCCCCCACGGTGTTGGCGGCTCTGCGTCGTCATCGGGAGAGCCAGGCCGCAGAGCGTTTTGAGTCGGACCGTTGGGTAGACCCTGGCCTCGTCTTCGCGACGAGTGTCGGTACCCCGATCCATCCACTCAACGACTGCCGCTCATTCCGATAGATCATCCGGCAGGCTGGTCTGCGGCAAGTTCGTTTGCACGACCTCCGACACACGGCGGCAAGCGTCCTGCTCGCCCAGGGCGTACCCGCCCGCGTGGTCATGGAGATCCTCGGTCACTCGCAGATCAGCGTGACCCTCAACATCTACGCCCACGTCGCGCCCGAGATCGCACGGGAAGCCGCGTCCCGCATGGAAGGGGCGCTGTGGTCGGGTGAATAGGTTGGCTGCTCGCTTGGCTGCTCGGCCCTGCGAAGGCAAGCAAAAGGCCCAGGCCATGATCGGCGATCAAGCCGGTGACCTGGGCCTTTCTATGGAGCCGCCTGACGGAATCGAACCGTCGACCTACGCATTACGAGTGCGTCGCTCTAGCCGACTGAGCTAAGGCGGCAACGATCGCCAAGTGTACGGCACGCCTCCGCGCCCGCCGAACCGGATCCCCCGCTTCGGCGAGCGGTCGGGGCGGACATCCGACGCGTTCCGGTCGTTCCTCGGACAGCGTTCGCGGCAGGGCGGTACTACGCTGCGGCGGGTGACCGACGATCACCACCGCTCCGGTAACGCCGACCCGCGCGCGGACGACCTGACCAACGGCCCGGCCAGCGAGCCGGTCGGCGAGCGGGCCGCCCGTCGACCGCGGAGCATCGACCCGCTGGAGCTGGGCTTCACGCCCCGCAAGCCGGTGCCGTGGCTCGCGCCGCTTCTGCTGATCAGCACCGGCCTGCGTACGCTGCTGGCGATGCTCTTCGGGGCTTACCTCGACAAGCGGGAGCTGCAGAACTCCCTGGACGCCCGGATCGAGCGGCAGATCGGGCCGGACGGTGGGCTCTGGCTGGACTACGTGGCCGACCTGGGCGACGGCTTCAACGCCACCTACTCGGTGGCGTACCTGCTGGCGCAGCCGGAGCTGGAGGTCGACGGGCATCGACTGCCCCGCGCGCAGACCCTGGTGATGGGCGGGGACCAGGTCTATCCGTCGGCGGCCTACGAGGCGTACGAGGACCGGTGCAAGGGCCCCTACCAGGCCGCCCTGCCGGTGACTCCGCCCCAGCGGCCGACCCTGTTCGCGGTCCCGGGCAACCACGACTGGTACGACGGCTTGACCGCCTTCCTGCGGCTCTTCGTCCGCTCCCGGGACCGCCACTTCGGTGGCTGGGCCACCGGCCAGTCCCGCTCGTACTTCGCGGTGGAGCTGCCCGCGGACTGGTGGCTGCTCGGCCTGGACGACCAGTCGGGCTCGTACCTGGACGACCCGCAGCTCGCCTACTTCGACACGGTGGCGCAGCGGCTGGGACCGCACAGCCGGGTGATCCTGGCGGTGCCGGCGCCGACGTGGGTCAAGGCCGTCGACCACCCCACGGCGTACGACTCGATCGACTACTTCATCCGTACGATCATCTCGCCCACCGGCGCGCAGGTCCGGCTGCTGGTCTCCGGTGACCTGCACCACTACGCCCGGTACGCGGGCGACGATCGGCAGCTCGTCACGTGCGGTGGCGGCGGCGCCTACCTGTACCCGACGCACAAGCTGCCGGAGCGGATCGAGGTGCCCCCGAAGGACACCCTCGCCCGGCGGTCCAGCCGCACCCGCCCGTACGACCTGAAGGCCCGCTACCCGGAGGCGGCGCGCTCCCGGCGGTACGGCTGGGGCATCTTCCCCCGGCTGCCGCTGCGCAACCCGGGCTTCACGACGCTGCTCGGCACCCTGCACACGCTGCTGATGCTGGCGATGGCCGGTGTGGCGGCGAACCGGGTGGGCACCACCGAGCAGCGACTGTTCAGCGTGCCGCTGGTGCTGATGCTGGTGGTGACGCTGCTCGGCGCCGCCTTCTTCGCCAAGCCGCCCAGCGCCGGCGGCAAGCGGCACGCCCGACACTGGATCCTCGGTGTCGCGCACGGCCTCGCCCATGTGGGGCTGGGCGCGGCCGGCACGTGGGCCTGGCTGCACCTGCCGTTCTACGACTGGTCGTGGCCGCTGCCGGTGGTCGCTGCCGCCGTGCTGTACGGGCCGGTCAGCGGGCTGGTGGCCAGCCAGTTGGTGGCGGCGTACCTGCTGGTGGCCGGCGCGTTCGGGGTGAACCTCAACGAGCTCTTCGCCGGTCAGGGCATTGAGGACTCGAAGTCGTTCCTCCGGATGCGGATCGACCCGGACGGCACGCTGACCATCTATCCCGTGGCGGTCGACCGGGTGGCCCGCGACTGGCAACTCAACCCGGACCAGACCCCCACCGCCAGTTGGCTGACCCCGAAGTCGGCCCTGACCCCTCACCTGGCCGAACCCCCCATAACCCTGACCTGACCCAACCCCTCACCGGGACCCCGTTGGCGCAACGAGGGCGGCGCGGGTTAGGGGTTGTAGTGCTGGTCGTGGGCTTGGCGGGGGGCGCAGACGGAGGCTCGGGAGCAGGAGCAGCGGGAGCCGCCCGCGTCCAGCCGGACGGTGACCGAGTCGCGGGGGACGCTGTGGCCGACCACCCGGCCGTCGCCCTCGGGCGTCGTCACCCGGCTGCCCACCGCCGGGGCGGACTCCTGGAACCGCTGGTAGAGCGGATGTTCATACTTCAGGCAGCACATCAGCCGGCCGCACGCCCCGGAGATGCGCAGCGGGTTGAGCGGCAGGTCCTGGTCCTTGGCCATCCGGATGGTCACCGGCTCGAAGTCGGTGAGGAACGTCGCGCAGCACAGGTCACGGCCGCACGACCCGATGCCGCCCTGGACGCGGGCCGAGTCGCGCGCGGAGAGCTGGCGCAGCTCGACCCGGCAGTGCAGGGTGGCGCCGAGGTCGCGGACCAGTGAGCGGAAGTCCACCCGGTGGGGGGCGGTGAAGTAGACGGTGCTGCGCTCGCCGCCCTCACCGGAGCCGAGCACGTGGTCGACGGCCACCACCTTCATCGGCAGGCCGTGCGCCCGGATCAGCCGCTTCGCGGCCACCTTCGCCTCGGCCTTGCGCCGGCGCAGCGCCTCGTCGCGGCGCAGGTCCTCCTCGCCGGCCAGCCCGACCAGCTTGGGGAAGCCGTCGGTGTCCTCGCTGACCCACTGAGCCGCCCAGACGCACTCGGCCACCTCGGGCCCGTCGTCCGTGGGCACCAGCACCTTGTCGCCGACCTGCGGGGTCAGCGCCCCCGGATCGAGGTAGTAGAGGCGCCCGTACCGGTTGAAGCTGACCGCGCAGAGCATGCCCATCTCCCCACCCTACGACGGGCCGGCGGACGGCGGCGGGTGGGGCGTCGCCGGACGACTACACCGTGCAGCCATCCATGGCGGTCGACTCGACCGACCCGCCGCCCCACCCGTCGTGTTGTTGGTCCTCGCCCGGACGGCTGAATCCGCGCCGGCACGGGCGACAAACGACCGGTGGAGGCGTTGAGTGGAGGCAGACCTGCGGGGGGTGCAGGGGGAAGGCCACGGCGTCGCCGCCGGTGCCCGGTCGACCGGGCACCCGAGCGCGACGCCGTGGGCTGTTCGGGGTCAGCCGGCGAGGCGACGCCCGGCCCGCGGGTCCACGGGCCGGAAAAGGCGCCGGGGCCTACCAGCCGACCCGGGTCGGTGCGTCGTAGCGGACCCGCCCGGCCACCGGCGGTCGCCACGTCGACTCGGCCAGGCTCGGCGCCCACTCGCGCAGCAGGGTCTCGGCCCCGTCGTACGCGACGCAGAGCACCGCCAGCACCCGGACCGCGATCTCGGCCGCCTCGGTCACCCCCGGACCGGCGGGACCCGACCGGGCGGCCGACCCGGTGACCATCGAGGTGGCGGCGACCACCGCCACCGCCTCGGCGGATCTGAGCACGTCGGCGAGCGCACGGGCCAGGGCGAGCCGGCTGCCCTCCACCCAGTCGGCGAGCGCGTCGGCATAGCCGGCGGTCGACTCGAGCCGCCCGACCAGGCTGTCCGGGCCCTCGTCCAGGTGGTGCAGCAGCGCGGCGCGGGAATGCCCGTACGCCTCGGCGGCCGGCCCCGACCACAGCACCGCGTCGGTCAGCGTCGTCGACACGTCGTCGTAGCCCCGCACCAACCGGCGCACCCCGTGACCGGCGTCGGCCAGCGGCGCGGGCCGCAGGTCGAGGAACGCCCGCACCGCCTCGCCGGGGAGCACCTGCATGCGGCGCAGCAGCGGCCACACCGGGTGCGCGTCCGGCGCGCCGGCGGCGAGCAGCGTGTCGACCCGGCGCAGCAGGTCGAGGCCGGGCTCGGCGAGCCGGTCGAGGGTGTCCATCACGCCTCCCCGGCCAGCCGCAGCCGGGCGGCGCGATCGGCGTCGGTGTAGCCGTCGGCGGCTTCGCGGACGGCGGCCGCGGCGGCGCTGAGCCGGCCGGCGGCGGCCCGGGCCTCGCGGGCCCGGTGATCGGTGGCGGCCGTCCACTGCCGGTGCAGGGCACGGCCGACCTCCCCGGCACGGCCGGGTGCGTCGACGCCGAAGGCGGCCGACCCGGGATCGTTGGCCGGGACCGTGTGGGAGAGCGTGGTCAGCACGGTGCTCGCCTGGTCGAGGCGGGCGGCGAGGGCGCGCAGGGTGTCCATGTCAGGCTCCCGCCAACGGTCGGTAGGCGGTGAACGTCTCCTTGTGCAGCTTCTCCCGCGCCCACTCGGCGGCGTCGGCCGCCGCGCTGACCGCCGCCTGCACCGAACCGGCCACGTCGCGCGGGTTGCGGGCGTGCAGCGGGCCGAGGAAACGGACGTCGGTGATCCGCCCGCCGGCGGTCACGACGACCTCGACCAGGCCGTCCGGCGACCGCACCGTGACCTCCACCGTCGACACCGCCTGGTCGAACTCGGCCTGGAGGGACTCGATGCGGCGGTAGCGCCGCACCGCCTCCTCGATCCAGGCCTCGTCGATCTCCCCCCGTGGCATCGGCGGACTCCTCCCGGGCTGGCGTCACTGAGCGTGTCGTTGCCGTCACCACGGCAGCCTCCGGACCGTACCGCACGGGAATCGGGGCTGTCGATGCCTGTGGACAGCCGGTCCGCCGGGCGGGACGGTTCGACGCGCAGGGCGGCGGCCGGTGCCGCCGCCGGCCAGGAGACCGGGTCAGCCCCGCCAGAGGGCGAGCATCATCGCCTCGACGGCGATCCGGGGCTTCACGTTCGCCTCGATCGCGGCGCGGCACTCCAGCACCGCCTCCAGCCGGCGCAGTGCCCCCTCCGCGTCCCACTTCTGCGCGCCGGCCTCCGCCATCGCGGCGGTGTCGGTGTGCACCGGCGCAACCGGGGCGCGCAGCGCCATGGTGAGCGCGTCCCGGTAGAAGCCGGCGAGGTCGACCAGCGCCCGGTCCAGCGCGTCCCGCTGGGCCCGGGTGGCCCGCGACTTCTGCCGCTTCTCCAGGTCCTTGAGCTGCCCGGCGGCCCCTCGGATGGCGCCGGCGGCGCCCCGGCCGGTGCCGCCCGCGCCGAGGGCCGTCTCCAGCGCGGCACGCTCGGTGGCGTCGGCCTCCGCGACCGACGCCTCGGCCTCCGCCTCGGCGGCCTCGATCAGCGCGGACGCCGCGTCGAACGCCGCACCGACCCCGGTCAGCCGGCGGGGCACCGCGAGCACGGCCTCCCGCCGCGCGCGGGCCTCCGGGTCGCGGGCCAGCCGGCGGGCGCGTCCGACGTGCCCCTGAGCAGCGGCGGCCGCCCACTGCGCCACGTCGGGCGCCACGCCGTCGCGGCGGATCAGCACTTCGGCCACCGCGGTGGCCGGCGGCTGCCGCAGCGGTACGACCCGACAGCGCGACCGGATCGTCACCGACACGTCGTCCGGGTGGGTGGACGGGGCGCAGAGCAGGAAGACCGTACGCGGCGGCGGCTCCTCGATCGCCTTGAGCAGCGCGTTGCCGGCGGCCTCGGTGAGCCGGTCCGCGTCCTCGATGACCACCACCTGCCAGCGCCCACCGGACGGGGTGCTGGCGGCGCGGAGCACCAGCGCGCGCATCTCGCCGACGCCGATGGAGAGCCCCTCCGGCACCACCAGCCGGACGTCGGCGTGGGTGCCGGCCATCGTGGTGTGGCAGCCGGGGCACTCGCCGCAGCCCGTGCCGTGGGCGCACTGGAGGGCCGCGGCGAAGGCGCGCGCCGCGACCGACCGTCCCGAGCCGGGCGGCCCGGTGAAGATCCAGGCGTGGGTCATGCCGGCGCCCGGGTCGGGCGCACCGCCGGCCCGGCCGGTGCCGTCGGTGCCGGCCGTCGCGGTGCCGTCCACGCCGGCCGGGACGAGCGCGGGCGTACGGTCGGCGGCAGCGTGCCGGAGCACGGCCGCGGCCGCCTCGGCGGCCCGGCGCAGCGTGGCGACCGCGTCGTCCTGCCCGACCAGGTCGGCGAAGACGTCCGGCATCAGGTGCGCTGCTCCATCGTCACCAGCTCCGCGTCGGATAACTCGGGCTGCACCGAGGTGTCCGGTCCCTGCGCCGGCCGCGGGTGCACGATGCCGCCCGGGCTGCCGAGCATCTCGTCCACCCGGCGGGCGACCTGCTGGGAGATCTCCTCGGCCGGCCGGGAGGCGTCGAGCACCAGGTAGCGCTTCGGGTCGTTGGCGGCCAGGTCGAGGAAGGCGTAGCGGACGCGCTCGTGGAAGGCGACCGACTCGGCCTCCAGCCGGTCCGGGCCCTCGGTGCGCGCCGCCACCCGGGACAGGCCGGTGTGCGGATCGACGTCGAGCAGCACCACCAGGTCCGGCTTGAGCCCACCGGTGGCCCAGGAGGAGAGCCAGGAGACCTCGTCGACCGGGAGCGTACGGCCCGCGCCCTGGTAGGCCAGGGAGGAGTCGACGTACCGGTCACTGATCACCACGGCGCCCCGGACGAGCGCCGGGCGGACCACGGTGGCCACGTGGTGGGCGCGGTCGGCCGCGTAGAGCAGCGCCTCGGCGCGCGGCGACGGGGCCTCGGTACCGGAGGTCTCCAGCAGCAGCGACCGGATCCGCTGGCCGATCCCGGTGGCGCCCGGCTCGCGGGTGACCACCACGTCCCGGCCCTGGCCGCCCAGCCGCTCGGCGAGCGCGGCCAGCTGGGTGGACTTGCCCGCGCCCTCGCCGCCCTCGAAGACCACGAAGAGGCCGTTGGAGACGAACGGCTCGGCCGGCATCAGCGGGCGGCCCCGGATGGAGCCCCACAGGTCGGCGAGGACCGGCACGCCCTTCTTGTCGTCCATCTGGCCGAACGCGCTGATCCCGGCGAAGATGCCGGCCGCGCCCGCGGCGAGCAGCAGCAGCCGCGTGGACGAGATGGAGACGCCGAGGTCGGCGATCTCAAGCTTGCGGGAGCCGCCGACGCCCGCGAGGAGGCTGCTCAGCGCGATGGCGAGGATCAGCACCAGCCGCGTGCCGATCTGCACCACGGCGAAGACCCGGCCGCGGACCTCGTCCGCGATCTCGCCGCCGAGCAGCGTGGTGCCGGCCAGGAAGGCCATGCCGGCGCCCGCGCCGACCAGGACCGCGCCGACGATCGCCATCGACAGGTGGATGGCGAAGGCCAGCGTCATCACGGCCGCGCTGGCCAGGACGATGCTCATGCCGAACCAGCGCCGGCGGGACATGTCCTTGACGATCATCGGGCCGAGCCCGATGCCGGCCGCCAGACCGATGAAGATCGAGCCGAAGAGCAGGAAGAAGGCGGCGTCACCGGCGCCGAGCGAGTTGGCGAAGAACCGGGCGGTGCCGATCACGATGCCGCCGCCCGCGAACGCGCCGAAGATGCCCAGCACCAGGCCACGGACCAGCGGGGTCTGCGAGATGAACCGCCAGCCCTCGGCGAACTGCCGGGTCATGCTCTGCTCGGTGCGCTCCTGACCGCTCGCCCGCGTACGGCTGATCTCCTTGATGCCGAAGGCCACCACGATGGCGGTCGCCAGCCGGGAGAACGCGTTGAACCACAGCGCCAGCTGCGCCGGCTCCGCCCAGCCGGGCACCTCCCCGCCGGTGGTCGCGCGGACGCTGCGGTCCAGCACCGCGATGGCGACCGCGGCGAGGACCGGGGTCAGGCCGTACGTGGTGATGAGGGTGAGCTGGTTGGCCGTCTCCAGCCGGGCGCGCGGGATCAGGTTGGGGACCGCGGCCTCCTTGGCCGGGATCCACAGCAGGGTGATCGACTCGATGAGGAACGTGGCGATCGCCGCCCAGGTGACCACCAGGGCGCCGCTGGCGCCGCTGAGGGCGTAGAGCGGGATCGAGGCGAAGAGCACGAAGCGCAGCAGGTCGCAGATGACCATCGTCCAGCGCCGGTCGAACCGGTCGGCGAGGACGCCGGCGATCGGGCCGAGCACCAGCGCCGGCAACAGCCGGACCGCGATCAGGCCGCCGAAGGCGGCACCCTTGGCCGTGCTGCCCTGCACCTGGGCGGCGGCGAAGACGGAGGTCGCGAGCAGACCCAGCCAGTCACCGAAGGACGCGGCGCCGAGCACGATCCAGAGCCGGCGGAACGGACGGATGCGCAGCACGGACCGGATCGCGCCGTAGCCCGACCGGTCGGTCTGCGGCCCGGCCGCCTGGCCGGCGCCGCCGCCGGCGGGTGCGGCGCCACCGATCTGCCCCGCGGCGCTGCCGAGCGGGGCCGAGGTGCTGCCGACCTGACCGACCGACTCGGCGGACTGAGCGGGATCGGCGCGCGTGGCGGCGTCCCCGGCCTCGGTCGGCTGGGCGGCCTCGGGCGACACGCCGGGCTGGCCGCCTGTCGGCGACACGCCGGACGACTCGCCGTACTTCTCGCTTTCGATGGCCGTACCTCCACGTGCCGGCCCATCGCTGGGCATCCCCGGTGCAACACTCTAGACCCGGTGGGGAGCCACCCCACCCGTGACATTCTCCTGCTCGTCGAGCCTAGGTCGCCGGGACCATCCACCGCACCCAGGCAGACGCGAGGGTATTTCGCATTGACCGCCGGACAGTTAGCGTGCACACGTGGCCACCGAAAGCGACAAACTTCGCGAGCGCCTGAATCGGGCGACAGCCCACCTCGACCCGCCGTACGCGGTCGTCGACCTGACCGCCTTCGATGCCAACGCAGCCGCGCTGGCCGAACGCGCCGCCGGGAAACCGCTCCGGCTCGCCAGCAAGTCCGTCCGCAGCCGCGCACTGATCAGCCGCGCCCTGGGGCGACCCGGCTGGCACGGCGTGATGGCCTTCACCCTGCCTGAGGCGATCTGGCTGGTCCGGGCCGGAGTGAGCGACGACGTGCTGGTCGCGTACCCCACCGCCGACCGGGGAGCCCTCGCCGAACTGGCGGCCGACCCGACCCTCGCCGCGGCGGTCACCCTGATGATCGACGGCACCGATCAGCTCGAGCTGGTCGACGCCGTACGCGCCCCAGGCCAGCGTCCCGAGCTGCGGGTCTGCCTCGACCTGGACGCGTCGTGGCGACCGCTCGGCGGGCGGGTGCACGTCGGGGTGCGCCGCTCACCCGTGCACAGCGCGGGCGCGGCCGGCGCGCTGGCCGCCGCCGTCGCCGGTCGGCCGGGCTATCGGCTGGTGGGCCTGATGGCGTACGAGGCACAGATCGCCGGCCTCGGCGACGCGCCGCCCGGGCGCACGGGCCGGGCACTCGGGCAGGCGATCCGGCTCGCCCAGCGCGGTTCGTACCGTGAGCTGGTGGCCCGCCGGGGCGCGGCGGTGGCCGCCGTGCGGCAGCACGCCGACCTGGAGTTCGTCAACGGCGGCGGCACCGGCAGCGTGGCCGCGACCAGCGCCGATCCCGCGGTCACCGAGGTCACCGCGGGATCCGGCCTGTACGGCCCCACGCTCTTCGACGCGTACCGCGCGTGGCAGCCCGCCCCGGCGGCGTACTTCGCCTGCTCGGTGGTCCGCCGGCCGACGGCCGACCTGGCGACCGTGCTCGGCGGCGGCTGGATCGCCTCCGGCCCCGCCGCGACGAGCCGGCTGCCCCGGCCGGTCCTGCCGGCCGGGCTCACCCTGCTCGGCGCCGAGGGCGCCGGTGAGGTGCAGACACCGCTGGCCGGCGCGGCGGCGGCGACGCTGCGGGTCGGTGACCGGGTGTGGTTCCGGCACGCGAAGGCCGGCGAGTTGTGCGAACACGTCAACGACCTGCACCTCGTCGACGGCGACACCGTCGTGGCGACCGTGCCCACCTACCGGGGCGACGGGCACGCCTTCCTCTGAGCCACCGGCCCCGGGCCGCACCCCCGGGGCCGTCCGCTCTCCCACCGCTGCCCGCCGCACCTGCGGGCCTTCGACCGATCCCGCCCGCCGCACCGCGGGCTCTTCGCTCCGCCCGCCGCACCGCGGGCCGTTCACTCCGCCCGGCGCACCCCGGGTCTGCCGCTGCCGCCGCCTCCGGTTCGCCGCCCCACTCGGCGTGGACGGCGATCGTGTCGGCCGGTCAGCCGGCCTGCGTCGCGTCGGCCGGGGCGTCCACCTGGCGGTGGAGGTAATCCCGGATCAGCGCCTTGGCCTCGACCAGCACCCGGTCGTCGCCGTCCTGCTTGCGGCGGAACGCCAGCTTGATCAGCGCGTCCGCCACCTCGACCGCAATTTCCAGATGGAAACGCAGCTCGGGCACGTCGGTCAGCCCGAAGCGTTCGGTGAGCACGCGGGCGAGCTGGTCCGCGATCACCCCGTTGTTGTCCCGCTGCTCGTCGAGCAGGTGCAGGTCGACCACGTCGCCGAAGTGGAGGGTACGGAATCCGGGGACGGTGCGGTGCATCGTGATGTACTCGTCGATGCCCGCGTCGACGCCGTCCCACCAGTGGGTCAGGTCGTCCGAGGCGAACCGCTCGTCGAGCCGCTGGAGGTAGGACTCCATCGTGCGCAGGGTCAACGCCTGCACGATCGCCCGCTTGTCCGGAAAGAACTGGTAGACCGACCCGATGGCCACCTCGGCACGCTCGGCGAGCAAGGTCGTGGTCAGCCCTTCGTACCCCACCTCGTCGACGAGTTCGGCACAGGCGTCCAGCATTCGCTGGACACGCGCGACACTTCGACCCTGCACCGGTACGCGGCGCAGCGGCCCGGTCGTGGCGGCTGGTGTGGACACTGAGGTGCCACCCCCCTTCGACAGATGAACATATCTCCACGTCACGAGGTCGTGACTATCGGTACAACGAGCGGGACTCAGTTGCGGTATTTACCAGCGACAACGTTCCTGATATGAAGTCAGTTCATATTCATATCGAGGGAGCGCCATGGTCGGCACCGCACCTCCCACCGTCCAGTGGTCGAACTGGGCCGGCAACCAGCGTGGCACCGCCACCACCATCCTCCGCCCCACGAGCACGGCCGAGGTCGCCGAGGCGGTGCGGGCGGCCCGCGCCGACGGCGCCCGGATCCGGGTCGCCGGCAGTGGGCACTCCTTCACCGCGATCGCCCTCGCGGACGACCGGCGGATGGAGCTGACCGCGCTGGACACCGGCGTACAGGTGGACACCGAGCGTCGATTGGTCACCGTACCGGCCGGGATGACCCTGCGCGCGCTCAACGACCTGCTCGCGCGTCACGGCCTCGCGCTGCCCAACCTCGGTGACATCGACGCGCAGACCATCGCCGGCGCGATCTCCACCGGCACCCACGGCACCGGCGCGGCGTACGGCTGCCTGGCCACCTTCGTCGAGGCGCTCACCCTGGTCACCGGCACCGGCGACCTGCTGCACTGCTCCGCCGACGAGCACCCCGACGTGTTCGCCGCCGCGCGGGTCTCCCTCGGGGCGCTCGGCGTGCTGGTCGACGTGACACTGCGCTGCGTGGACGCGTTCGTCCTACACGCGCACGAGCGCCCCGCCCCGCTGGACGCGGTGCTCGCCGAACTCCCCGAACTGATCGAGGCGCACGACCACCTCGAGTTCTACTGGTTCCCGTACACGGCGCGGGTGCAGGTCAAGGCCAACGACCGGGTGCCCACCCACGACCGGCCGCTGTCCCGGCTGCGCGGCTGGCTCGACGACGAGTTCCTGTCCAACACCGTCTTCGCGGGCGCCTGCCGCCTCGGCCGGGCCGTGCCCGCCCTCGCCCCGCACATCAGCGCGGTCTCCGCGCGGGCCCTCACCGAACGCCGCTACACCGGCCGCTCCGACCAGGTCTTCTGCACCCCGCGCCGGGTCCGCTTCGTGGAGATGGAGTACGGGCTGCCGCGCGAAGCCCTCGGCGAGGCGCTGGGCGCACTGCGGCGCATCGTCGACGAACTGCCGTTCAAGGTGCTGTTCCCCGTGGAGGTGCGGTTCACCGCCGCTGACGACATCTGGCTGTCGCACGGCTACGGCCGCGACTCCGCGTACATCGCCGTCCACCAGTACGTCGGCATGCCGTACGAGCCGTACTTCCGGGCGTTCGAGCAGGTCGCCGCCGGTCTGGGCGGCCGCCCGCACTGGGGCAAGCTGCACTGGCGCGACGCGGTGACCCTTGCCCCCGCCTACCCCCGCTGGGCGGACTTCCTCGCCGTCCGCGACCGCCTCGACCCCGAGCGGGTCTTCACGAACCCCCACCAAACCCACCTCCTCGGCGCCTGAGCCCCGCCCCGCCCCGCCCCGCCCCGCCCCGAGATCTTGGAAGGAAAAGGCCCTTCCAGGGGCCATAGACTTCCAAGATCCTCAGGCCGGGCCGGGCCAACCAGCGGCGCGGAGCGCGGCGCGGAGTTGGGCGAGCACCTCGTCGGGACGGCTTCGCACCGCCCACGCGGGAAATCGGAGCACCCGGTCACCCTCGACCCAGAGGTCGTTCTCCCGGCGCATGTCCGCCCACGCCGCACGCGGATCGAAGTGCTGGGCACCGTCGATCTCGACGTGCACCCGCCACTGTTCGAAGTAGGCGTCCAGGTAGCGGCGGCGTCCAGAGGCGTCGTAGCGCATCTTCTGCCGGCTGGGCTCCGGCAGGCCGGCTCGACGGACAAGACGGAGGAAGTCCAGCTCGCTGAGCGAGTGGGAGCCACCGGCCCCGTCCGTCGCCGTCCGGAGGATCAGATTCCGGCGGCGGGCGCGGGGCATGTGATCGAGGACTCGGTGCAGCTCGTCGCCCCCGACCAGGCGCTGCTGGAAACCGGCTGCCACGATGGCCCGCGCCTCGTCGTCGGTGGCCGCCCACTGGGCCGCGTCGACGATTGACCGGGCGGGCATCGTCCGCGGCGGTTGCCCGATCGTGAGCACGTCCTCCGGCGGCAGGCGTGCCGTCCGGTGCGCCAGCACCCCCTGCGGCAGCGGCCCCCGCCGACAGGTATCCGGGAGCAGGAGGTGGATGCGGCGGGTGGGGAAGCCCCGGAGCCCTCCGGCCTGCGCCGCGGTCAGCCCGCCGAGCAGTGCGAGCGGGCCGGCGGCCAGCACCGCCGCCCAGCGCAGCTGCCCAGGACCGACGGGCCCGTTGTGGGTGACGAACACCGCGCGATGGATTCGGCGCCACCGGCCGCTCGCCACCCGGTGCCGCACCGACTTGCGGGACAGGTGCCGGAGGGCCTGCTCGAAGCTGATCACCTCTTCCTGACGGAAGAGCAGCCAGGTCAGTTCGTCGGCATCGTCGGCCGGCAGTGGCCGGCGCAGAGCCGCCAGAGAAGCTCCACCACTACTCACACCCCAACCCTGCCAAGCAGGAACGCCGCACCGCCGCGCCTGTGGACAACCCGCAGATCTTGGAAGCCTGAGGCCCCTCCAGGGGCTTCAATCTTCCAAGATTCCTTGAACGGGCCTACTCCGACGTGGTTGCGGCCTTGCGGGGGGCCGCCTTCTTGGCCGGGGTGGCCTTGGCCGTCGTGGTCTTCTTGGCCGCGGTGGACTTGGCGGCCGCCGCGGTCTTCTTGGTCGCCGTGGTCTTCTTGGTCGCCGTGGTCTTCTTGGCGGCCGTCGTCTTCTTGGCGGGAGCCTTCTTCGCCGCCGCCTTCTTGCGCGGCGCCGGGCCCTTCGCCCGCTTCTCGGCGAGCATCTCGGAGGCCTCTTCGAGGGTCAACGCCTCCGGGGTCTGCCCCCGCCGCAGCGACGCGTTGGTCTCGCCGTCCGTCACGTACGGCCCGAACCGGCCGTCCTTGATCACCAGCGGCTTCTCGGTCGCCGGGTCGTTGCCCATCTCGCGCAGCGGCGGGGCGGCGGCCCGGCGCTGGCGCGTCTTCGGGGCGGCCAGCAGGGCCAACGCCTCGTCGAGCGTGACCGTGAACATCTTCTCCTCGGAGTCCAGCGACCGGAACTCCTCGCCCCGCTTCACGTACGGGCCGTAGCGCCCGTTGTTGGCCAAGACCTCGACCCCGTCCGGGGCGACGCCGACCAGCCGGGGCAGGCTGAGCAGCTTCAGCGCGTCGTCGAAGGTGAGCGAGTCCGGCGACTGCGAGCGCAGCAGCGACGACTTCCGCTCACCGCTGGCCACGTACGGGCCGAAGCGGCCGGACTTGAGCAGGATCGGCTCACCGGTGGCCGGGTCGTCACCGAGCTTGCGCTCACCTCCGCCGCCGAGGAACAACTCGTGGACCTTCTCCGGGGTCAGCTCGTCCGGCGCCAGGCCCTCGGGGATCGGGGCGCGGTCGCCGTGGCTGCCGCCCTCCTCGCCCTCGCCGGACGGCGCGGCCTGCTCGCCGGCCGGGGTCGGCTGCCCAGCGGACGGCGCGGCCCCACCGGACGGCGCGGGCTGCTCGCCCGGCAGCGCCCGCTGCAGGTAGGGGCCGTAACGGCCGACCCGGACGACGACCTCGCGGCCCTCGTCGTCGGTGAAGAGCGGGATCGAGTTGACGCTGCGCGCGTCGATCTCGCTGAGGTTCTCGGTGACCAGCTTCTTGAGGCCGCCGGCGTGGGCGATCGCCTGGTCGCCGGTGCCGTTGCTGCTGCCGAAGTAGAAGGAGGTGAGGAAGTCGACCGCGGCGTGGTCGCCGCCGGCGATCTCGTCGAGCTCGTTCTCCATGCTGGCGGTGAAGTCGTAGTCGATCAGGCGCGGGTAGTGCCGCTCCATCAGCCCGATCACCGCGAACGCCAGGAACGACGGGATCATGGCTTGGCCGCGCTTGAAGACGTAGCCGCGGTCCTGGATGGTCTGCATGATCGACGCATACGTGGAGGGGCGGCCGATGCCCAACTCCTCCAGGGCCTTGACCAGCGACGCCTCGGTGTAGCGGGACGGCGGCTGGGTGTGGTGCCCCTGCGCGGCCAGCTCATCGGCGGTCAGCGGCTGGTCCTTGACCAGGGTGGGCAGGCGACGCTCGGCGTCCTCGGCCTCGGCGTTCTCGTCGTCGCTCGACTCGACGTACGCCCGCAGGAAGCCCGGGTCGGTGATGGTCTTGCCGGTCGCGCCGAAGTCGACCTCCTCGCTGGTGGAGGAGATCGCCCGGATGCGGACCGAGACGCTGGAGCCGACCGCGTCGGTCATCTGTGAGGCGATGGTGCGCCGCCAGATCAGCTCGTAGAGCTTGAACTCCTCGGCGGAGAGCTCCTTGGCGACCTCGCCCGGGGTGCGGAAGTTGTCGCCGGCGGGGCGGATCGCCTCGTGCGCCTCCTGCGCGTTCTTGACCTTGCCGGTGTAGCGGCGGGGCTCCGGCGGCACGCTCCGCTCGCCGTAGAGCTCGACGATCTGCCGGCGGGCCGCCGCGATGGCGGTCTCCGACAGGTTCACCGAGTCGGTACGCATATAGGTGATGTAGCCGTTCTCGTAGAGGCGCTGCGCGGTGCGCATCGTCTGCTGCGACGAGAACCGCAGCTTGCGGGCCGCCTCCTGCTGGAGCGTGGAGGTGATGAACGGCGCGTACGGGCGGCGGCGGTAGGGCTTCTCCTCGACCCGGGTGACCGCGAACGGCCGCCCTTCCAGACGGGCCGCCAGCCCTCGGGCCCCACCCTCGTCGAGGTGCACCACGCCCGCCCCGGGGCGGACCCTGCCCGTGGTCGGCTCGAAGTCCTTGCCGGTGGCGATCCGGTCGCCGTTGAGGGCGACCAGGGTGGCGTTGAACGTGCGCGGCCCCTCGCCGGCGTCGGCGACGGCCAGGGTGGCCAGGATGTCCCAGTATTCGGCGGTGCGGAACGCCATCCGCTGCCGCTCCCGCTCGACCACGATCCGGGTCGCCACGGACTGCACCCGGCCGGCCGAGAGCTTCGGCATGACCTTCTTCCACAGCACGGGGGAGACCTCGTAGCCGTAGAGCCGGTCGAGGATGCGCCGGGCCTCCTGGGCGTCCACCAGGTCGCGGTCGATCTCACGCGGGTTGGCCACGGCCGCCTGGATCGCCGGCTTGGTGATCTCGTGGAAGACCATCCGCTTGACCGGCACCTTGGGCTTGAGCGTCTCCACCAGGTGCCAGGCGATGGCCTCGCCCTCGCGGTCCTCATCCGTCGCCAGGAAGATCTCGTCGACCTCCTTGGCCAGCTTCACCAGCTTGCTGATCTGCTGCTTACGGTCGGCGGAGACCACGTAGAGGGCGTGGAAGCCGTTGTCGACGTCCACCCCCAGCCGGGCCCACGGCTCACCCTTGTACTTGGCCGGCACGTCGGCGGCGTTGCGCGGCAGGTCGCGGACATGCCCGAAGCTGGCCTCCACGACGTACCCCGGGCCGAGGTAGCCCGAGATCGTCTTGGCCTTCGCCGGTGACTCGACGATGACCAGACGGGTGGTTCCAGCGTTGCTCGGCACGTCTCTCCCCGACCTCACTCCTGCTCATGGCCGCTCGCGCCCGATTCGGGCCGTGTGCGGCCCGCCGGACCCGGTGGTCCCGGATGTCCAACGTAACGCGCCGTCCACGTTTCGGGTTTCGCGGGCGGCAAACCGCACCGGCAGGGGTGGACCTGCCGGTCGGCGCCACCGTACACCGTGAGTAGGCCCCGTAGCGGGACACTGTGATGATGGCGGACCGTCGGCCGAGGCCCCACCCGCCGTTTTCCGCCCGGATCGTCCCCCCGGCTGTCCGCGACCGGACACGCGACGACGCCGGCCCGGCCGCCGCGCGCCCGCCGGTCAGGGCAGTCGGGTCGGCCAGGCGGTCTCCGGGGCGGCGGGCGGCCGGTCGCCGACCATCTCGGCGAGGCGACGCAGGCGTCGGCGTCCTGTGATCAGATACGCGGGCCCGCCCGCCTCCGCCGTGACCAGGTCACCGGCGACGCCGACCGCGGCGAGCGCCCGGCCCACCACCGCCCGGCCCTCCTCGTCCACCGGACCGAGCCGGAGCAGGAGGCCGGGCGGTTCGGGCGTCCCGGCCGCGGCCAGCCAGAGCCGTAGCCGTCGGCCGTTGAGGTGGAAGTTCGCCGGGGGCCGCTGCGCCTCCCCGCGCAGCCAGGCGGCCGCGAGCGGTTTCAGCGTCCGGGCGTACGACGTGCGGACGGCGTGTCGCTCGTCCTCGGTCGGTTCCCAGCTCGCCGCGAGCCCCCGTTGGGCCAGCTCGGCCACCAGGACGTGCACCCGCCAGGCGGCGTCGACCACGACCGAGACGCGGGCCGTCCCGCCCATTCGGACCACCTCCGCCGGGCCGGCGAGCAGCCCGGCGAGGTCGGCCAGGGTCGGCTCCGCTGTCTCGGCGCCGAAGAAGACCAGTTGCTTCCCGGCCTCCTCGGCGGCCATCCGGCGGGCCGGCGCGGCCGGGTCGGACGGGTCAGCCGGGGTAGCCGGGGTAGCCGAGGCGGCGGCAGCCGCGTCGGGCATCGGGAAGAGCGTCGGGAGCAGTTCCGCCCCCGACGTGTCGCCGCTTCCCTTCAGCGGCACTCCGGCACCTCGTCGAAGGCCCGTTTCAGCTCCTCGGAGTTGAGCTGGCTGGTGTCCAGCGCGCTGGCGTCGTACTCCTTGTTGAGGGTGTCCACGGCGGCCCGGACGCCGTCGTAGAAGGCACCTGCCTCACCGGTGCCGAGGCCGTCGATGGTGCCGCGCGCCCGGCCGTACGCGTCCCTGATCTTCGCGAGGGAGCTGCGGAAGCCGGCGGAAATCTCGTCGCCGTGCTCGGTCTCCGGCACGCCGGCCTGCTCGACCTTGCGCCGAGCCGTCTCGCTGGCCTGCTCGGCCCCGGCGAAGAGGCGGACCAGGTTCTCCTTGGCCTGCGCCGGGGTGGTCTGCGCGGTCATCTGCTGGTCGGTGCTGCTGGTCAACCTGCTGATCTCCGAACGCCACGGGGCGAGCGCGGTGCAGACCGAGGCCGCCCAGGCCTGCGGGCTGGGGCCGCCGCCGCAGCCGGAGGCGAGCAGGGCGAGCGTGGCCAGGACCACCGTGAGCTTTCCGGCGGCAGTCGCCCGGCACGTACGCATGCGTTGCAGCGTACGACCTTCGTCCAGCGCCGGCACCGCTCAGGTTTGCCGGTCCGGACGGGCGGGACCCCCGGTCGGCGACGGGCGCCGGCCGGGGGGCCACGGTGCGGTACGGGTCAGGCCGGAACGGTCTCCGACCGCTGGTCGGCGCTGCCCGAGCCGGTGCCGTCGCCGGCGTCCGAGTCGGACATGGCCACACCCTTGCGCTTGCTGAACACCACCGCCGCCACGACGATCAGCGCGGCCACCACGGCCACGGCGACCCGCAGCCCGGTGTTCTTGTCGTCGCCCACGCTCCAGGCCACCACGGCCGGCGCGATCAGCAGCGAGACCAGGTTCATCACCTTGATCAGCGGGTTGATCGCCGGACCGGCGGTGTCCTTGAACGGGTCGCCGACGGTGTCGCCGATGACGGTCGCGGCGTGCGACTCGGAGCCCTTGCCGCCGTACGCGCCGTCCTCGACCAGCTTCTTGGCGTTGTCCCAGGCACCGCCCGAGTTGGCCAGGAAGACCGCCATCAGGGTGCCGGCCCCGATCGCGCCGGCCAGGTACGCGGCCAGCGCGCCCGGGCCGAGGCCGAAGCCCACCGCGATCGGCGCCAGGATGGCCAGCAGACCGGGGGTCATCAGCTCGCGCTGCGCGTCCCGGGTGCAGATGTCGACCACCTTGCCGTACTCCGGCCGCTGGGTGCGGTCCATGATGCCGGGCAGCTCACGGAACTGCCGGCGGACCTCCATGACGACCGCGCCGGCCGAGCGGGAGACCGCGTTGATGGCCAGCCCGGAGAAGAGGAAGACCACCGCCGCGCCGATGATGAGACCGACGAGGTTGCGCGGGTTGGACAGGTTCAGCGCGTTGAGGATCTCGTTGTCGACGTTGCCGATGTTGGCGTCCGCGTACGCGGTACGCAGCGTGTCGGTGTACGAGCCGAACAGCGCGGTCGCGGCGAGCACCGCCGTGGCGATCGCGATGCCCTTGGTGATCGCCTTGGTGGTGTTGCCGACCGCGTCCAGCTCGGTCAGCGTGCGGGCGCCGTGCTCGTCGATGTCGCCGGACATCTCGGCCACGCCCTGCGCGTTATCGGAGATGGGGCCGAAGGTGTCCATCGCGACGATCACACCGACCGTGGTGAGCAGACCCGTGCCGGCCAGCGCGACCGCGAACAGCGACAGCGTGATGGAGCTGCCACCGAGCAGGAACGCGCCGAACACGCCGGCGCCGATGAGCAGCGCCGAGTAGACCGCCGACTCCAGGCCGACGCTGATGCCGGCGAGGATGACGGTGGCCGGGCCGGTCTGGGAGCTCTTGCCGATGTCCTGCACCGGGCGCCGGTTGGTCTCGGTGAAGTAGCCGGTGAGCGCCTGGATCGCGGCGGCCAGCACGATGCCGATGACCACCGCGCCGATCGCGACGACCCGCGGGTTCTCGTTGATGCCGGTGAGGCCACCCTCCAGCTCGGCGAAGGTCGCCGGCAGGTAGGCGTACGCGGCGATCGCCACCAGCACCGCGGAGATCACCGCGGAGAGGTAGAAGGCCCGGTTGATCGCGACCAGCCCGTTGCGGTCGGACGCGCGCAGCCGCGTGATGAAGACACCGACGATCGCGACGAGCACACCGATCGTGGAGATGATCAGCGGGAAGACGAGACCATCCTCGCCGAACGCGGCCCGGCCGAGGATCAGCGCGGCGACCAGCGTCACCGCGTACGACTCGAACAGGTCGGCGGCCATGCCGGCGCAGTCACCGACGTTGTCGCCCACGTTGTCGGCGATGGTGGCGGCGTTGCGCGGGTCGTCCTCGGGGATGCCCTGCTCGACCTTGCCCACCAGGTCGGCGCCGACGTCGGCGGCCTTGGTGAAGATGCCGCCGCCGACCCGCATGAACATCGCGAGCAGCGCGGCACCGAATCCGAAGCCCTCCAGCACGGTCGGCGCGTCACCCCGGAAGATCATGACGACCAGCGCGGCACCGAAGAGGCCGAGGCCGACGGTGAGGAAGCCGACCACGCCGCCGGTCCGGAAGGCGATCTTCATGGCGGACTCGCGGCCGCCCTGTCGCTCCCGGGCCGCGGCGGCCACCCGCAGGTTGGCCCGGGTGGCGAGCCACATGCCGGCGCCGCCGATGAACGCGCTGAACAGCGCGCCGACGACGAAGAAGGCCGACCGGCCGATCTTCACGGCGATCTCGCTGCCGTCGGTGTCGTGCACCGGCAGCAGGAAGAGCAGGATCACCGCGATGACGACGAAGATCGCCAGGGTGCGGAACTGTCGGAGCAGGTAGGCCGAGGCGCCCTCCTGGACGGCCCCGGAGATCTCCTGCATGTTGGTGGTGCCCTTGCCGGCCGCCAGGACCGCCCGGGTGAGGGCGGCGGCGAAGACGAGCGCCACCAGCGCGATCACCGCGGCGATGACGACGTACGTGACATTGGCTCCGGTAAGGGAAAGCCCGCCGCCGTCGGCGGCCAAGGTCTCGGACATCTGTGTCCTCCTGTACCGAACACGCGCCCGGCCGGTGGAGACGCACCGGCCGGCGCCTGGATGCGGACTCGCAAGCGCCCGCCGAGCCCACCCCTGCGGACCAGCGATGGACTCCCGTTCCCGCTGGGTGCGGGATGGATCACTTGCTGACAACCCGGGTACTGTAGCCCTCCGCAGTGTCCGAGGTCACACCGAGGGTGCACCCCCGGCCGATGATCTTCATCGCTGTGTTATGAGCGGAAATCTGATATAGGGCTAGACCCATACAACGCAGGCCGCGTTCCCTGGCGGGAACGCGGCCTAATGGTTCGCGGCACGGGTCGGCGCCCGCGGCGGACGCGGTCGCACGCGACCGGCCCGCGGCTCGGATCAGCGGCCGACCGGCCAGACCATCCGCACCTCGGTGCCGATGCCCTCGTCGACCGGGCGCACCTGGAGGTCCTCGACGAACCCGGCGAGCAGGGCGAAGCCCACACCGGTGGTGAGCGCCTCGTCGGTGAGCGACTCGTCGGCCAGCTCGTCCGGGGGCAGGGCGGCGAGACCGATGCTCGCCTCGATCGGCGCCCGGTCGATCACGCGCACCGCGTACTGCCCGGCGTCGGACATCTCGACCAGCACCGGGTCGGGCAGGCCGTACTGACGGTGCAGGGCGACCGCGCGGGTGCACGCCTCACCGATCGCCAGGCGTACCTCGTCGAGCAGGTCCTCGCGGACGCCGGCGCGGCGGGCGACCGCGACGCCGACCAGACGGGCGGTGCGAACGTGCACCGGCGCCGGCGAGAACGAGAGCCGGACCGTCGCCATCACGCGCCGGCGCCGGTCGCGGCCACCGCCGCGTCGACTGTGGGATGCAGCGGGAAGACCTGGTCCAACGCGGTGATCCGGAAGATCTTGAGCAGCGGCTCCTTGTCGCAGACCAGGGCGAACGTGCCCTCGGCCGACCGCAGCCGCTTGAGGGCGCCCACCAGCACACCGAGCCCGGTGGAGTCGAGGAAGTCGACCCGACCGAGGTCGACCACCACGTGCCGCGCGCCGCCGTCGATGAGTTCGAGGAGCCGCTCGCGCAGACGGGGGGCGGTGTAGACGTCCACCTCACCGCCGACCTCGAGCACCGTGTGCTCCCCCACGGTGCGGGTCGCCAGCGACAGCTCCATCGGTCCCTCCTCGCAAGAGCCGTAAACTCTCCTGGGCATCTAACCACTACCGCCGGAAGACGCAGTGGTCCACCGGCGGCGGCTCCCTCTTACCCCGGAGCCCGGCTTTTCATCTCCGAACACCAGTGCGAGAGTGCAGGACGTGACTTCCGACGGCTTCAGCTCGGCGCGCCTGGCGCCGCGCCACGCCCCGGAGCCGTCCCCGGTCCACCGCCGGCGTTCGCCGGCGGACCTGCTGGTCCGGCTACGGGGTCGCGGCGACGCCGACCCGGTGACCCACGTCGAGCGCGTGCCCGCCCGGGCGGGTGTGCCGGCGCCGTGGCCGCAGTGGGCCCCGGAGGAGCTGCGGGCGGCGTTCGCCCGGCGCGGGGTGGTCGCGCCGTGGCGGCACCAGGCCGAAGCGGCCAGCCTGGCGTACGACGGCCAGCACGTCGTGGTCGCCACCGGCACCGCGTCCGGCAAGTCGCTCGCGTACCAGATGCCGGCGCTGGCGACCCTCCTCACCGACCCCCGGGCCACGGTGCTCTACCTCGCGCCGACCAAGGCGCTCGCCGCCGACCAGCTGCGCGCCGTCGCCGAACTGGAGCTGGAGGGCGTACGCCCCGCCTGCTACGACGGCGACACCCCGCGCGCCGAGCGGGAGTGGATCCGCCGGCACTCACGGTTCGTGCTGACCAACCCGGACATGCTCCACCACGGCATCCTGCCCGGGCACGCGCAGTGGACGGGCTTCCTGCGCCGGCTGACGTACGTGGTGATCGACGAGTGCCACACCTACCGGGGCGTGTTCGGGTCGCACGTCGCGCACGTGCTGCGCCGGCTGCGCCGCCAGTGCGCCCGCTACGGCAGTTCGCCGGTGTTCGTCCTGGCCTCGGCGACGTCGGGGGACCCGGCCACCACCGCCGGTCGGCTCACCGGGCTGCCCGTGGCGGCGGTGACCGAGGACACGTCGCCCCGGGGCGGGGTGACCTTCGCGCTGTGGGAGCCGCCGCTGCTGCCCTCGGCCGACACCTCGTCCGACGCCGTGGACCTCGCGCCGGTCCGCCGGTCCGCGCTGCGCGAGACGGCGGACCTGCTCGCCGACACGGTCGCCGAGGGCGTACGCACCCTCGCCTTCGTCCGCTCCCGCAAGGGCGCCGAGGTGGTGGCGGCCAACGCCCGCCGGGCGCTCGACGAGGCGGTGCCCGGGCTGGGCGAGCGGGTGGCCGCCTACCGCGCCGGCTACCTGCGCGAGGAGCGCCGGGAGCTGGAACGGGCGCTGCTGCACGGCGATCTGCTCGGGCTGGCCTCCACCAACGCGCTGGAGTTGGGTGTCGACCTCGTCGGCCTGGACGCGGTGCTGATCTGCGGCTACCCGGGCACCCGGGCGTCGCTGTGGCAGCAGGCCGGCCGGGCCGGGCGCTCCGGGCAGGAGGCGCTCGCCGTGCTGGTGGCCCGGGACGACCCGCTCGACACCTACCTGGTGCACCACCCGGAGGCGGTCTTCGGGCGGCCCGTCGAGGCGACGGTGCTCGACCCGGCCAACCCGTACGTGCTGGCCCCGCAGTTGGCCTGCGCCGCCGTCGAGGCGCCGCTCACCCCCGCCGACCTGGCGCTCTTCGGTGACGGGGCGAAGGAGGCGGTGCAGGAGCTGGTCGAGGCGGGCGCGCTGCGGCAGCGGCCCACCGGCTGGTACTGGCGACACCGGGAGCGACCCGAGGTGGACCTGCGCGGCGAGGGCGGCGCACCGGTCGTCGTGGTCGAGTCGGCCACCGGGCGGCTGCTCGGCACGGTCGACGGCGGCTCCTCGCACTTCCTGCTCCACCCCGGCGCGGTCTACCTGCACCAGGGCGTCTCGTACGTGGTGGACGACCTGGACCTCGCCGACGGCTGCGCGCTGGTGCACGCCGAGGAGCCGGACTGGTCCACCCACGCCCGGGACGTCACCAACGTCTCGGTGGCGTCGGTCCGCTCGTACGTCGACGCCGGACCGGTCGGCATGTTCCTCGGTGAGGTGGACGTGACCAGCCAGGTCGTGTCGTACCAGCGGCGACGCATCGCCACCGGCGAGGTCATCGACACCCGGCCGCTGGACCTGCCGGTGCGGGAGCTGCGGACCGTGGCCGTCTGGTTCACCCTCTCCCCCGAGTCGCTCACCGCCGCCGGCGTGGAGACGGCCGACGTGCCCGGGGGTCTGCACGCCGCCGAACACGCGGCGATCGGGCTGCTGCCACTCATCGCGACCTGCGACCGCTGGGACATCGGCGGGCTCTCCACCGCCCTGCACCCGGACACCGAGGCGCCGACCGTCTTCGTCTACGACGGCCACCCGGGCGGGGCAGGGTTCGCCGAGCGGGCGTACGGCACGGCGGGCGCCTGGCTGAAGGCCACTCGGGACGCGATCGCCGAGTGCGGCTGCGAGAGCGGCTGCCCGTCCTGCGTGCAGTCGCCGAAGTGCGGCAACGGCAACAATCCCCTCTCCAAGCCGGACGCGATCCGGGTGCTGGACGTGGTGCTGGCGAACCTGCCGGCCTGACCGCCGGCCCGGTGGTCGGTCCGGATGGACAGGCATGGGAGGCGGCTCGGCCGGGAACGATATGGGAGCGCTTCCATCGAAGGTTGCGCATGTCCTCGCCGCTGCCACCCCGAGGAGGAAGTCGTGGCCGACACCATCGCCGAGACCGTCGACCTGCTCTACAACCTCGACCAGGAGAAGCTCACCGTCGACCAGCAGATCGCATTCGCGTCCGCGCTGGCCGCCCTCGCGCAGGCGGAGCGGCTGGACCGGATCGACGAGCGGTTGCGGGCCATTCACCAGGTGCTGCACACCTGGGGGCTGCGCGCCACGGCCGACATCGGCCGATGAGCTGGTCTCGGCTGTGCGAGACTCCGGCGCACACGTCCCCCAAGGAGAACGACAGATGCAACCTGACAACCTGCAGGCTCAGCAGCGGTTCCACATCCGCCAGCGACTGCGCATGATGGTCAACCAGTACGAGGTCCACTCGGTGGCTCCCGACGGCTCCGAGGGTGGGCTGCTGGCCTTCGCCCAGCAGAAGCGGCTCGCCTTCAAGGAGCAGGTGACCATTTACACCGACGACACCAAGCAGCAGCCGCTGCTCGGCTTCAAGGCGCGTCAGCGCCTCGACCTCGGCGCGACGTACGACGTCACCGACGCCGCCGGCAACCCGATCGGCCTGTTCCGTAAGGACTTCGCCCAGTCGCTGCTCCGCTCCACCTGGCACGTCGAGCAGAACGGCCTGCCGCAGGTGACCGGCCAGGAGCGCAGCCTCCCGGTGGCGCTGCTGCGCCGCTTCGTCGACTCGCTGTCCTGGCTGCCGTACCACTTCGACTTCACCGCCGGCGGCCAGCCGGTCTTCTCGGTGGTGAAGAAGTGGGGTCTCCGCGACCGGTACGTCGTCGAGATCCACCAGCCGCAGATCGACCGCCGACTGGTCATCGCGATGTCCGTCGCCCTCGACGCCCTCCAGGCCCGCTGAGGCCACTGTCGACCGATCCGCCCGGGACGCCGCCCCGACCCGCGTCCCGGGCGCGTCCGGCATCGTCGCCACGGGCGGTCGGCATTCTCGCCACGGGCGGTTCGGGACGCGTCGCCCCGCGACGGTCATCCGGTCACCGGGCCAGCGCGGGCGCTGACCGTCGCGACACGGACCAGACCGGGCAGCGGGGCGATCGTCACCTCGACCGTGACCAGCGCGTCGAGGCCGTCCAGCCGACAGGTGACCAGCCGGCCGCCGTTGCCGGCCACAAGGTCGGCGGCCCGGGCGCAGGCGATCGGCTCGCCCTCGATCGCCCGGCCCGCCCCGGCGAGCGCGCCGAAGTCCGCCGCCACCGCCGCCCGCTGGCGGGCCAACTGTGCGGCCGTGACAGCCGCCCCGAAGATCCCGAACAGCACGAACACCAACCCGACGGCGAGCACCAGGACGGTGGCTCCGCCCCGTTCCGTCTCCGCACCGGCGCCACCCGCACCGAAGTCGCACGCAGGTGTCCGGGCTGCGACGAGCCGGCCTGTCGTGCGGCCCCCGGCACGTCGGCTCATCCCCCAACCCTCGGCGCGTCGGCTCATCCCCCAACCCTCGGTACGTCGGCTCATCGTTCGGCCCTCGGCGCGTCGGTTCATCCCCCGTCCCCCGGCGTGTCGGCTCATCGTTCGATTTGCTGGGCGCCGGGCTCGACGGCGGCCACCGCCGACGCGGACACACTGAGGCGGGGCAGTCGCGCACCGAGCGTCCGCACCGGGGCTCGTACGGTGGCGCGGACCTGCTCGCCCTCCACCGAGACCGAGACCTCGGCGCCGGGCGGTGCGCCACGGCCGCCCGCGGAGCCGCCGTCGCCGCCCCGGGAGGCGGCCAGTGCCGCCTCCCGGGCCGCGTGCAGGCAGCCGGCCCGGACCCCGACCGCGTTCACCGCGGTCAGGCCGGTGAGCAGGAGCAGGAGCAGCGCCGGCAGGCCGGCCGCCAGCTCGGCGGTGAACGACCCCCGGTCACGACCGGCCAGCCGGCGCCGGATCACTTCAGCGCCCGGTCGATGACGGCGGTCAACGCGGACTGGACGTTGCCGGAGGTCAGCACCTTCAGCAGGATGCCCGCGAAGGCGACCGCCGCGAGCGTGCCGACGGCGTACTCGGCTGTGTTCATCCCCGCGTCCCCACGCAGGCGGGCGAGCAGTTTGCGCACGTCGTACCCCTTCCTCGATGGTTGTCAGAGCACGTCGCCGAGCACGGCGACGATCACCGGCACCAGGCCGGCGAGAATGAACGCCGGCAGGAAGCAGAGCCCCAGCGGCAGCACGATCAGCACTCCGGCGCGGCGGGCCGACGCCTCGGCGGCGGTGGCACGGTCGGCGCGCAGGTCGTCGGCGAGCCGGGTCAGCGCGCCCGCGAGCGCCGCGCCGCTGTTCGACGACCGGTAGGCGGCGGCCGTCAGCCGCTCCGCCGCCGGCACCCCGTTCAGCGCCGACCACGCCTCCTCGGGCCCGCCGCCGAGCCGCAGCGTGCGGCCGACCCGGCCGAGTCGATCGGCGAGCGGGCCGTCCAGGGCCTCGGCAACCGCCAGCACCGAGCGGTCCACCGGCGCGCCCGCCCGCATGGCCGCCGCCAGCAGGTCTGCCGCGAGTGGCAGGTCGGCCACCTCACGCAGGCGCCGATCCCGGACGGCGGGTGGCTCGACCCGACGGAGCAGGTGGTCGAGCACGGGCGCGGTCGGCGCGGCGGCGAGCAGGCCGACCCACCCGCCGACGACCACCGCCACGGCGATGCCCGCCAGCATCGCCGCGAGGCGGATCACGTCCGGACGCCCGAGCCATCCCGGGCGCGGCGGGTCGGCCGGTTCCCGCTCGAGACGGCGGCCGGGGCGGGTGCCGTGGAGCCGGAGTCGCGCCGGCCGGCTCTCCGCGCCCCGTCCGAGCGCGCGGAGCCGGCGCGCCGGTCGGCGCCGGGCGACGACGAGGAGCAGGGCCGCCGCCACGAGGCAACTCGCGGTGACCGCCGAGGCGGCCATCAGGCGCCCCGGCCGGGCGCGGCGGTGAGCCGTTCGGTCCAGAACAGCCCGGCCGCCTGGAGCACGAGGGTGAGCACCGCGCAGACCGCGCCGACCGGCGTGTGCAGCAGCACCGCCAGCGGATCCACCCCGATGCCGTAGCCGAGCGCGATCCCGCCGAGCGGCAGCGCCGCCAGCAGCCACGCGGTGGCGCGCGCCCCCGCCGCCTGCGCCGTCGCCGCCGCCATCCCCCGGGCGGTCGAGCGGGCATCCGCCTCGATCCGCTCCACCAACTCGGCGAGCGGCGCGCCGGTGCGGTCGGCGAGTCGTACGGCGGCGGACACCAGCCGGTCGAGCCGGTCCGTGCCCTCGGGTGGCTCGGCCGACGACTCGTTCGCCGGCACGGGCGCGGGCAGCCCGGCGCGCAGATCGGCGGCGAGTCCACAGAGCTCGTCCAACCGATGGCGTCTGATCCGCTCGGTGTGCCGGCTCGCCCGCCAGCGGAGCGCCGCCCGGACGCCCAGTGCGCCGTACCCGCCGAGCGCCGCCGCCCCCACCGGGCCGGCGACCAGCCCGCCGATCCCGGCACAGCCCAGGGCCGCCAGGACGAGCATCCGCCGGGGTGACCGGGACAGCCGCACGGACCATCGAGGTCGATCGGACGACGCCGGGCGGGCCTCGTTGCGTTGCCGCTGCACTGTGACGCGCCCGAACGGCGTCCCGCCCAACCCTGCCGGGCCACGCCTGTCGCGTCGACGAGGGGGACGCGTGGGACCCGCTGGACGCGACGGCTGGGTGGGTCCGCCCGCCGGCGCCCCGGGCCACGATGACCGAGAGCCGACGTCCCGTCCGGCCGAGACGTCCCGAGCCACCGCCTCGACGACGCTGTCCGAGGCGGACGCGCGGCTGACGGACGCGCGGCTGACGGACGCGCCGTCGAAGGCGGACCGGTGCGCGGTGGTGGCCGCCTCCGTACGCCCGCCGAGCAGCTCGGACCTCGGCCCGGCGGGACCGCCCGGGGCCCGCCCCAGCCCCAGGACCCATTCGATGAGCGCGTCGTCCGTGGACGCGGCCGGGGAGCCGCCCGAACCCACCGTCACGCGGCGGCGGACCCGGGCGGCGCGCAGCGGCCAGCCGATCAGGACGGCGGCACCGAGCAGCGAGGCGGCCGACAGCCAGATCCCGGTGGTCATGCCGGGCCCGCCGATCCGGGCCACGGCTCGCAGAGGATCGGCGGCACCGTCACACCTCGCTCGGCCAGCAGGGCGGCCAACGGGCGGGCGGCGAGGCCGAGCCCTCGTCCGCGTACCCAGGCGGGCACCACTGTGACCAGCCGCTCGGGCCCTTCGGGGAGCAACAGGCACACCGATTCGAGCACCCGACCCCGGTCGCTGCGGCGCACCTGCACCAGCACCTGGAGAGCGGCCACCACCTGGGCGTGCAACGCGGCCCGGGGCAGCCCGCCGAGCATCCCCAGCGCCTCCAGCCGGGCCGGCACGTCGGACGGGGCGTTGGCGTGCAGGGTCCCGGCACCGCCGTCATGGCCGGTGTTCAACGCGGCGAGCAGGTCCACCACCTCCGCGCCCCGACATTCACCGATCACCAGCCGGTCGGGTCGCATCCGCAGCGCCTGCCGCACGAGGTCGGAGAGCCCGACCACACCCGAACCCTCCACGTTGGCCGTCCGCGCCTGCAACCCGACGACGTGCGGATGCCGTGGCTGCAACTCGGCCGCGTCCTCCACCAGCACGATCCGCTCGGTCGACGGGACCAGCCCGAGCAACGTGTTGAGCAGCGTCGTCTTGCCCGAGCCGGTGCCGCCCGTCACCAGGTACGCGAGCCGCGCCGCCACCACGGCGGACAGCACCGGCGCCACCGGCCGCGGCACCGTCCCGTGCCGCACCAATTCGTCGAGGGTGAACGGCCGCTGCCGGAAGGTCCGCAGCGACAGGTACGGCCCGTCGGTCGCCACCGGTGGCAGCACCGCGTGCAGCCGGGTCCCGTCGGCGAGCCGCGCGTCGGCGTACGGGGAGGCGTCGTCCAGCCGCCGGCCGGCGCTCGCGGTCAGCCGCTGCGCCAACCGGCGCACCTCGTCGACCGAGCCCAGCGGCACCGCCACCTGCTGTAGACCCTGACCCCGGTCGACCCACACGCGGACACCGTTGACCAGCACATCGGTCACCTCGGGGTCGGCCAGCAGCGGCGCGAGCGGCCCGGCACCCACCAGGTCGTCGTGGACCCGGTCGGCCATCCGCAGCACGGCGGTGTCACCCAGGACGGCGGCGGTGGGCTCGGCGCGTACCGCGGAGACGATCGCCGCCGGGGTGACCGGCGTCGCGGTGGCCGCCATTCGCTGCCGCACGCGAACCGTGAGCCCGTCGTCGTCCGGCCGCCGCGTCGACGCCGGGTCCGCCGGGAGCTGCCGCGCCCCCTCGACGCTCATGCCGCACCCGCCCGGGAAGCGCCGGTCAGGTCCCCGACGATCCGCTGGCAGAGCGCGGCCAGCGGACCGCGCCCGGCCGCAGCGGGTGCCTCGCCCCGCTCCAGTCCACGGACGAGGCCCGGCTCCGGGCGCAGAGCGCCGGCCAGCGGAAGCCCGAGCGCCCGCGCCACCTCGGCGGCCTTGAGCCGGCCGGGGGCCGGCCCGCGCACGATGACCGACAGGTCGGCGCAGTGCGGGGCGGCGGTGGCCACCACCCGGGCCGCGGCGGCGGTGGCGCGCAACTCGGCGGGCACGATCACGTACGCCTGGTCGGCGCTCTGCAACGCCGTCACCGCGGCGTCGTCGAGCTGCCGGGGCAGATCGACCACGACGAAGTCACGCCCGCGCCGCGCGGCATCCACGGTGGCCGCCATGGCGGGGGCCGGCAGGGGGAACAGATCGCCGCGGTCCCACGAGAGCACCACCAGGTCACCCCGGCTGGGCAGAGCGCGGACGAGGGCGGGAGCGTCCACCCGGCCGTCCGCGCCGGTGAGCGCCGGCCACCGCAACCCCTCCAACTGCTCCCACCCGAGCACGAGGTCGAGCCCGCCGCCGAGTGGATCGGCGTCGACGAGGAGGGTGCGCAGCCGGGACCGGGCGGCGGTGACGGCGAGCCCACCCGCCAGGACACTCGCCCCGGCGCCACCCCGACCGCCGAGCACCGCGACGATCCGCGCTCCCGCACCCGGCGGGCCCTCGGCGCCGTGCTCGGCGAGGCGGTCGACCAGCCACGGCTCGGCCGCCGGCAGGGTGGCGACGTGCTCGGCGCCGATCAGCTCGGCGACCTGCCAACCGGGGTCGAGCTCGCCGGACCGGCCGACCAGCACCAGCCGTGGCCGGTGCGGCAGCCGGGCCCGCAGGCAGGGCTGCGCCTGGTCGGCGCCGAGCAGCACCAGCGGCGCGGGCAGCCAGCGGGTCCGGGCGGCAGCCGGATCGGGAGCGAGCTCCACCTCCGCGCCGCCGGCGGCGGCGAGCCGGAGCAGGTCGTCGAGCAGGTCGCCGTCGGCGGTGACGACCAGCGGTCGCCGGCCGGGCGACGGGAGTGAGGTACGAGGTGGCATCGCGGCCTCCAGCGGTCGGGCTCAGGTGCTGACCGAGACCCTGCTCGCCGGCGACCCCGTCGGCTGCCCCACCAGGCCCGCCTGTGGACAACCGGGCGGCCTGTGGACAACGCCCGTGGAGGCAGTGGATCTGCTATGCGCGGGATCCCGTTCAGCCCCGGGGATGCAGCTCCACGCCGGTGGCAGCAGCACGACGGGTTCGGCGCGTCCTCGTCGTCACCGCGTGCCGCGTCCGTGACCTTCGATGCCTAACCTGCGGCCATGCGATCCCGCGCGCCGGTTCTCGTAGCGGTGGTGCTGACCATCCCGCTCGCCCTGACCGTGTTCCTCGGCTGCCTCTACACCCTCGTGGGCTTCGCGCCCTCGGAGCCGTGTCCGGGCGACACCGGCGACACGTTCCGGCTGGCCATGGACGCCTACCGTCTCCTCAGCGGGCTGATGCTGCTGACAGCGGTGGCCTCTGTCGTCGTGACCTGGTGGGCGGTCACGCGCCGCAGGAGTCACCCCTGGCCCTGGCTCGCCCTCGCGCTGCTGGGGTTCATCGTCAGTGGCGCACTGGTGCCGGCCATCAACCGGCTGGGTTCCTGCTGAGGCGCGGCCCGGCACGCGCGGGTCGCGCCCAGCTGCCGCTGGCGGAGCTCCCGGAGAAAGGGACGACCCCCGTCGGGGGGAAAGTGACCCGACGTAGCAGCGAGTGTGATCAAGTGCCGTACCGCGTGGTCAGACGCTTCGGTCGTGCCGTCGAGCATGATCGAGTCGGACCACGCGGTACGGCGTTCGCTGACGATCCGCTGATTTCCTACGCCTTGCGCCGTACCGCGGAACCGCCATCAACCGTCACGGGCGCTATCGGCCCGGCGCCGCTCTCGCCGAAGTAGCCAGGCCGGCTTCAACCCCCCAGGCCTGCCGATGTGCTCGCACAGCTCGCGTCGACGGTAGCCACCAGGAATGCCGCGCCCAACAGCCATCCAGAACGCCTTGGCCTCGCCCAGGTGCCCGCTGCCGGTGTACCAATGCAGTCCTGGATTCTCCTCACGGAGCGCCCACAGGGCCACCGAAGCAAGGCCCTGACGCTGGTATTCCTCGGCGGTGTATGGCTTGTCGACCCAGGCTGTCCGGCAGTGCGGGCACACGATGTATTCGACGGCAAAGGCGAACTCCCCGTTGAGGGTCGCCTGCCGGCACCGCCAACCGAAGTACCTGCCTGACGCGGTGTCCTGCCAGGGCGTGTCGAGGGTCGGGAGCTGGCCGACCGAGTAGCGTGGGCGCTTGTCGATCCGCCCACGTGTGGCGTGGTACAGGGCATCGCGAAGTGGAGCCCGCCCAGACCATCGACCAACGCCGGTGAGCGCTTGGTCGCAAAGCCGCCGGACGGCTCGCCGAACCTCTTCCGTCACAGACCCAACGCTATCGGCAGCGTGGCGTGCACTCTAGGTACCGAAGCGGTCCGCCTTCGCCCGCCAGAAGCTCAGTTTGGAAGATCGTTCTCTGCTGACCTGATCTGTCCGGAACGCCTGGTCAGCGATGTTGCCGTGCTGCCCGGTCATGACCGCTACAGACCGTCGGGGACACCGGCTACTGGCACGTAGCTGGCACGGCTGCGCATGGGCGCGGTTGTCCGGCGGCGTACGGCTCACCGCCCCCGGCCTTCGGGCCGGGGGCGGCTTGCTGTGTCGGCGGCTTTCCGCGCGCCTGGACCCCGCTATCCGGTGGCAAGCCGCGAAGCGGCGCGGCAGCGATCGCCCTGCCCTCGGCGGTGCTCGGGGCTTCCGCGATCGTCACGGCCCTGCTCGGCCGGCAGACGCCGGACGCGGCCAATCCACGACAGGGCATTCCGAGGCCCCGGACTCCGGGCATCCCTGGTCGTCGCGCAGCTCCTGCCACTCTTCGTAAGCTCGATAGACCCTGCGCAGGCTGTCGTGTTCCTCTCGAAGCGCAAGGAACTCGTCCAACAGGGAGAACAGCGCGTCGAAGGCTCTGCGATCAGTCTCGGGGTCCAGCTCGCGTGGGTTCTTCGGACCGACTGGCTCGGTGAGCCTGAGGACGAGGTGCGGCCAGAAGACGTTCGACCCGCATCCCACCCGTGTGACGAGCCATTCTTGGAAGCCAGTCAGGATCGCCTCGTCGGCAACGTGGCACCCGAGCACGAAGGCGGCGCCTGAGCTGAAGTCAGGCCGAAGCAGATACATCAGGGGCCGCTTGTGCACGGATGCGAACAACTCGCGGTGGCGTCGGATCGTCGACTGCATCGTGACAGTCTCCACCGCCGTCTTCAGATCCACGTCCCGGCGCAGGGTGCCGCCCGACCTACTGGCATCGACTCCTCGAACTGACTTCGGGACCGATGGCCCGCCGCGCCGGCCGATGCCGGCCGGAGGCCGCCAGCAGGCCGAGTGCGGCGGGCGGGCCGCGCTTGCGCGGCCCCTTGATCCTGAAGAGACTGTTTCGGCAGCATGGGGCGTCGGCGCTGGTCCCGTCAGGGGACATGCTGGCACTCGCGTCCCGCCAGACGCTTAACAGGCTTGGGAAGGCACCGATGGCGACCCGCAGTGAATGGGCTTCGGGTAGCGCCTGTCGCGTCGCTCATCGGCCCCGCGGCAGCCCGAGGTGCCCAGGAGTGGGAAGAACATTTCCCAGGCGAGGACATAGCGCATCCACGGCAGCCGCATCAGGACGCTGCCCTGAGGGTGCCTACTGGCGAGGATCTGCCGACGTCTCGTCTACGAGTCCTGGGCGTGCGGGCCGGCCCGACTGCCCGTGGCCGATGTCGGACTGTTGTCCGGCAGGGCCTCGCCTGGTGCCGTCGTACGAACCGGATGCTGCCAACGCTTCTGTCAACGTTGGAAGCCAAACGTGTCAGCATTCCGACCGTTGAGGGTTATGACGCGGCACTGTACCGTCCTTGTGACCTGACATTGGGGAGAAGCGGGCACCATGCGACCAGGAATCTTTGCGAGCTTTGTCGCATTCGGCCTTGTTGCCCTTCTTTTCATGGACCCAGACGGTGGCCCCTTTGCCGTAACGAGCGGGTTTGTAACCGGGGCAGCAATCCCTTTGATCGACGCAGTGATTCAAAATCGGCGATGGCTAAGAATTTTTTGGCTTTCTCTCATCTACCGCAGGCAGACGATCCGGCTATCGATCTCGTATCTCTATAGAATCAAGGTTGATGGGCTCTACCTATTAACTAAAGGGAAGCGCTTCAGCACTTATGTGCCCGTTGGCGGCGTCTACAAATACGCTGAATCGGCAAAGCGACATCTTGACCAACTGGGAATTCTGACCGACGACTTAATTCCTGTAGACGAATCAAGCAAAAACGATCTCAGGGTTCGAGTTCCCGGAAAAAACCTCGTTGCGTTCTTTCGATGGTTCGAGTCGGGCGAGTCCAGGGAGACTTCTCCGTGGCGTGAGTTTTGGGAAGAATTGGTCGACGAAGGCGTCGTTTCCGCTGACGCTTTCCCTTGGATCTTCGAGCGTAGGATTCGACGGCATGTGACACCCATGCGCTACAGCACATTTGCGCAGAGCCGGGAAATCCTTGTGGCAGATATATATGAGCTAGAAGCAACCCCTGAGCAAGTCAAAGAACTCGAACTCCTGCGGAGTTCCGGAAACCCTTCAACGATTTGGGCGGATGCCGACCAAATTAGGCGACGTGGCGTAGTCCCTGGCAAGAAGCAAGAGTATGAGATTGGCGAGCCCGCTGAATGGGTTCTATAAGTAATTCGATTGGTCAGCTCGGCGGGGTGATGTAAGTTGTGGCTTCCGAAGATTGATCTAAGAGCTACTCTATCAACGAGTCATCAGGACCTTCTCGGCGACTGGTACCGGGATCCATGGGGATGGCCAGAGATTGACTGGGTGATTAAGCATCAGCCCTCCATTCTTCAAGCTCGCCTGAATGGCCGAGGTGCCGCAGCCTCCTGCTTGGTTGACGTGCCGAAGGAAAACTTCGCAACTCGCCCCGCGGTGGTGTTGGACCCGATTGATCGGCTGGCTTACCAGGCAATAGTCGGAAGAGTCAGCAAAACCCTGATCGGGCGGCTTAACCCAAATGTCTTCGGGTGGAGGTTGCCCCGCACTAATCCAAGGCCAGGGAAGTACGCTCGCAATGACCGCGAGTGGGAGAAATATCGCACACACATTAGTGAGTTGGCGAACCAATATGACGCCGCCTTGAAGACAGATGTTGTCTCATGTTTCGCCAGCATTCCTGTTGATCGACTGTGCGCCCAAATTGAACAGCGACTGAGCTCCGCTGGCCTCGACATCGAAGCAGACCGCCTGAATTCATTCTTGCAGTCTTGGGATAAGGTTCCTGGCCGATCCGGGATACCCCAACGCTGCCAAGCGTCCTCCGTGCTCGCGAATTTTTATCTTTCTCGCATAGACGACGTGTTGGTTGACGTAAGCAAGGAAAGATGGCCCAGCAAAGGCGGTGCACGCAGTTTTGCGCGATGGATGGACGATATCTGGATCTTCGGTGATGATGCGGGCCAACTGAGGTTGGCTCAAATCGAGATCCAAAAGGCGTTAGCGCCAATGGGCCTACACCTTAACGTGGCCAAAACGAAACTACTTGAAGGTAGCGCCGTCGTCGAGCAGGTCTTAAAACTGGAGCATAGTGCAATCGACGAAGGCTTAGCTTCATCCCCGACTGACACAGGCCCGCTGAATGCACTAATTAGAAAGATCGTTGAAGACAGGGAAACTGCTAATCGAACCACTGTCAGGTTCGTTGCGGAGAGGATGAAGACACATAAGCGTTTCCGGAAGCTGAAATCGATTCAAGATGTGTCACATCGGATGCCGCATGTCGCGGATCATCTTGGCCGCCTCTTCCGAGACTCAAGGCGGGCGGTCAGGATGCAAGACTGGTTTCTCGATTATCGCAGCTCGCCGTGGGGAAAGGTAGAATGGCCCGTTGCGCAATTCGCGACGATGTTCCCGTCTGAACGGAAATTGATGTCGAAGGGCCTGATCGACCACCTAGCAAACGAACTTGCCGGGAACGCGAAGAGCCTGCCATTGCTTGCGCTTGCTGCACAGCGCCTGGCAGCTTGGAGTCCTCGCGTGGCAATTCAAGCCATTGAGGCCGCGATCCAGCGGGTTAGCGGTCCGTTGGAGCGTCGCGTCCTGGCGCTAGCTGGCCTCAACGCTGGGGCTCCTACGTCCCAGGTACAACAGTGGCTCACTGACTTCCCGGAGAATGCGGTCACCGTAAATATGCTCAACGAGATGTCCTTCGTACCTCTCGCATACGAGCTGGATTTTGCAGGTGACTGAACCTGACGGCTTCTGCAGGCAGGTCCACTGGTGTGGTGCCTCCGGGTACCCACGCTTGTCCGCGGCGTCCGTCTCGATCGTCACCCCCAGTCGGTTCACGCAGTACCTCGCGGCACAGAAGTCAACCTCAGCCGCTCCATGCTAGATCCGCGGTACCTTCGGCGCCCATCCTCGATTGACAACTACCTCTTCCATAATTGCCTCACCGTTCTTCAGTGACAGCCACTGTTCAGCTAATGCAACCCACGCACTTGGATATTTAGCGGGATTCCCAAGGATCGGCTCGACGAGTTCTGACCTAGGGCGAGTTATGCCGCTTGGCATCTTCACGCCGCAATATGGGCCGATAACAGCCAGCGCATCAAGCAGGGTCTCGCTCCGACCCCTCATTAGTCTCACGGTGATAGCCCGGGCAACGGCCCATGCTGTAGCGTCCGGCCGCGCAAGCTGCGCCAAACCATCATCGCTCAAGGGCTCTAGCGGGTCGAAGTGATGCAGGCTGGCAGCAAAATGAGTCACGAGCAGACCGGTTCGCGGTGACCGTATCCCTACAGCAGCCAACGTCTTGGACCCCAGCCGCCGCGTTATTCCTGAAACACCTAGCCGGCTAGAGGAAGCAGCGACCGCCAAGAATTCGTTCATGGTTGCCCCTGCGAGGACCCCGTCGATCCGATCCATGAGCTCAATTACGAGGTCTTCTTTAGCGGTGGCCAAAAGCGCCAAGGCCCAAGTCCGCCGGGACAGGGAATCCTCGTACCTGTCATGGCTGTCTTTCCACCATTGCGAGTCTCGGCGGCGACGCACCTCTAGTACGAAAGTTCCGTAGTCGACGTTTGCGCCGAAAGGCTCCCCATTGGGATCAAATGAGCCGGAACCAATTCTGTCCGGTGCCGCGGCACCAATAACGGCGATCTCGGCTGCCAGCCAACAAGGTCCGTGTATACGGGAGATTTCTCTAGCCGGATTCTGCCACGGCTCGGTCGTGCCCTTCTGACCCTTGCCACGCGCATTAGCAGCCCTCTTAAGCCGCGCATACCTCTGGTCGATGCTAACAAGTTCATTCCAGGCGGATGATCGCGAGGATCGGTCCGAGGGCGTAGTCCGAAGATGCCCCGACGACAATTGAGGGATTTCCCGGCCTTGCTCTACGAGCTGCAAATACCACTGTGGCCGAGTGGCACGCAACAAACTGCCGGCCATGCTAGAGCTGGACGTAGATATATCGGAGCACCAACCGTCAAGCACTGCTTGAAGTAGCGCCTTTTCTTGCTCGGACCCTGGGTCCGGAGATGCTCCAACAGATAGGGCGGCCTGGCACGACTCAGGGTCGTCAAGGCGCAACCTGTTGGCGTCGGGCGGCAGTACTCGCGGAACGCCAAAGCGACCACCTATACTGAGCCAAGCCGTCTCCGTCGGCGTTCCAATCGCCGCTCGCATCTGCGGCAACCACCACGACACGAAGGCTTTCTGTTCGAGCGGTAGATGCCGGCGCAAAAACAGCGCCCTGACTAAGGATATGGGACTGGCAGGGGCGGACTGGATATCATGTAGAAGCAGTGCCGTCATGTCGTCGCCGCCCGACTTGGGGCTCAAGCGAGGGAAGTTTGTCGAGGCTTCTCCGGCGCTTGTTATCAGTTGCAAGCTCAGATCGTCCACAAGAAGACGTACGACGTCACGCTGCACCGGGGTCTTGTTGGCAAAAATGCCATCGTTGACCAGAGTCCAGATGGCTACACGTTCCTGGAGTGGGTGACGTCGCGCGAGTAGCACATCCTCTAGCCCGTACCGCAGGCTGGCGAGCTCGTTAGGATTAGCGAAGCCGGCATAGAACCTGGCCGTGTTCAGCCAATATGGCCGCACCACGAGTTGCCCCAACACCTCCTGCTTAGGAAGTGGATCTCGAAGGTCTTGCCCAGCAAACTCTGCCAGGAATTTCGCCGCGAAGTACTCCCGAACGGGCTGAACAGCGAATTCGAACGTGCCTTCATCTTTACTGGTCAGAGCCCAGAATCGGTCGGTGACAGCACGGAAGAGGTCCGAGACTTGGTTGCTCGGCCCTTCAGTACGACGGAAGTAGATGTAGACGGTTGTCTCAATGTTTTCTTGGGTCATCCGGCCCGCGCCGGGATCCGTCTCCACGCCGGACTGCATGTGCCAGCCAAGGAAGGAGGTTACCTCGGTGACACGAGGGACCTGGTCGCGTTCAATTTGCTTCCTGTCCACCTCCCGGCTAAGAAGAGTTTCCATATAGTCCGTGTAGAGCGGCGTGCGTGATACTGGGACCGCTTCCCCCTTCCTGCTTATCAGGAAGAGAAGAATGGTCAACTGCATGGGATTGTCGGCCAATTGTGCGATGTGGTCAATAGCCGTTCGGCTTTGGAATGTGCGATGCAGCTTCCGCCGCGCGACTCCGTGAATTTGATTTGCGTCGGCCCATTTATTGACGAACTCTCGCTGAAGTTGCTGCGTCAGTGGTTCAAGACGGAGCGTCTGGAAGATGTCCTTGTCGGGCTCTGGAAGGGCAGAAGCATTGGGACGGGAAGTAACCAGAACCTGAAAGCGACGTGTGCCGGCCTCAGCGCCCATCCGGGTCGAGGTAATGTTGATTTGCTCGACCACGACATTGCGCAAGCTTGGGTCAGCCACCTCATCTAGGCCGTCAAGCACCAGCAACGTAGGATAGCGAGCCAGCAGGCTCTGCACGTGTTCGACCGTAACAAGCCTGCCACCGCTTAGCGCCGAGCAGAAGGCCGCCAGGAAAAGGTCCAGGCTCCGCTGGTCTTTCCTGCGCAACTTCGGCTTTTTGGGCGGCTCATCGTCGCCGAACGGATCGTGGCCGGAAAGCCATTCAGCATATTCCTTTAAGTCGACGCGCAATGGCAGCTTCGGGTCAGCAATGGACTCATGCGGCGGCCTCTTGTCGCCGAGCATATCGCCAGGCAGAATTGCTGCCCGGTGAACCTGGCAAAGGTACTGGCCAAGCGTTGACTTGCCCTGCCCGGGGACACCGAGAAGATACGTGAGCGGAACCGTTGTTTTCAACATATAGTCAACGGCTCCGGCTCCCTCATGGATTCGACGGTCGTGTGAACTGACGAATCGGTCAACGGCGTTACGAGGTGCAGTCTGTTGCGATACCCTGACGTCGACGAAGAAGTCAACGAGGTTCACCCGGTCCATTTCGACCTGGGAGAACTTGATTCTAGAGTCGTCCCGCCACTGAGTTGCCATTACCTGCAGCAGAGTGTCCCGCATCTTGGCGGCGTCGCCGGAGACTTGGGACCCGTGAATGAGGTAGCGCATTGCTTCCGTGCCGGCGAGCATTTCCTGATAAGACCATTTGATTGAGTCTGGCGCAGCATCAACCTCCGCATCGATGTCGGCCTGCCACCAGCACTCAATGGGAATGCCGAATTCCTCGCTATAATCTCTCAGATCCTCGTTTAACTTCTGGATACTTCCAGTCCGCCTCGCCGTCGTAGTGCCTGCTACGGACGTCATTAGCACATAGCGTGATATCCGCCCCTGCTCTACGAGACGGGCGATGTTGGCTCGCTCCCTCTCAATCGCGGCCTTCAGCCATTGGTTTGGGTCTTGCTGGACCTTACTTGTCCATTTTACTTGGTAGACAATGGAGCCTTCCGATATTGCGTCGACACCCTCGTCGGCCATGCCGACTGGGAAGCACTGTACCGGATCATATTTGAGCCTCAATAGGGCGCCGCAAAGTTGCTGGAACTGCTTCTCACTGAGTCGCCAGTAGAGGTACTTGAAGGAGTTGCCAGGCTGCTCGGTAGGCTGCCTCCGACGCGCTTTGGGGATGGCTGATAGAGGCGGGCTCCTGCGCTGGTCGGTAGTCACTACCCAACTCTCCCCAACTGAGCAGCAGCCGCAGTACCTACTAAACGATTGTCCTGGGACACCGCGCTCCACACGTCGTCACCCACGGCTCGCCCCCCATGCTGGGCGCGCATTGGGCCGCCCTCCCCTGATTCCTGGTCTGCTTGACCCTACGGAAATTTCCTCAACTGAAGCAATGGACGCGCCGCTGCAACTGCGCCACCATCCTCACTGTCTGCCGTCGACCCGCCCTCGTCGGGAGGGCCCACCGCTCAGCCCGCCACGTCAGGAGACCTTGACGCAAGTTCGGACGCTGACGGGTCAGTGGGTGATCTGCTCGGCTTGCCCGGGTCGATGGCAGGCGGGATGGCCTACCGCAACTGCCAACAGACCCGTGCCCCGTCGATAGAGCCCCGGCCATACTGGAGCCGGAGCGTTCCCTCCCGGAGGCGCTCAAACCGCGCAACGTCCCGACCGCTGTCAGCTCACCGACGCAGTCGGCGTGCGCTCCCCTGCGCCGCACGGGATCTTGGCCGCGGCTGTCGGCCGACCACACCGCGGTCAACGGCCTGGTCAGCGGCGGCGCTCCGTCCGGGGCTTCCTGCTCTCCGCGCCAGCCGCCGCGCATCAGGCGTGACGTCCGCAGAGCGACAGCGGCAGCGACCGATACGCGCCCAGGCGTCGGCGCGTGTGCGGCCCGTTGCAGGTTGCCTTGAGCCCGTGTCGAAATCTGGACTAGAGAGCGTTGCCGTGCTCCGCATAGGTGGCGTTGCTGCTGTTGCGCGCTGCGATCGCTGTGCGGAGCCTCCGAGTGAGTCGAGGCGGTCCGTGATGGTCCAGACCATCTGCTGCCACGTAGCGCCATTCGGTCAGCTCTCCGTCGGCGAAGCGGATGGCCCGTTCCTGCTCCGTGGTGAGAGATCCGGCATCGAAGATGAAAAGGAGCTTGTCTCCCTCGTGCTCTGCCGGCGCCCAGTCAACGACGAGCATGGGGCCTAGAGCAGTGGTTAGGCCCAATTCCTCCTCAATCTCGCGCATGCACGCCGTACGCGGTGACTCGCCGGGTTCGACGTAACCACCGGGGATGTCCCAGTGCGTCTTGTAGCTGGGGCGTACGAGGAGTACGCGGCCTTCGTTGTCAAAGAAGAGGGCGCCTGCGGCGACGCGCGGGGTTGCCATGGGTGGCATCTCGTTGGCCGTCACCAGGGCAGCCTAGATGGGCTGGGCTCAGTCGAGCACCTTGAGCCGCTGGGCCAGTCCGACCAGTTGAGCCGAGGGCTTGCCGCGCTGTCGGCGAATCCAGGTCAGGGCGAGTTGTCGGCTGAGAAAGTGGTGGCGGACCTGCTCGGGTGCCATCTGCTCGGCGTCGAGTAGCACGGCTTGGGCGGCGTCGAGTCGGTTCCACGAGCTGTAGGCGCGGGCGACTTCGAGGGCGTGGCGCACGCGGCGTTCCATCGGCAAACCGGCAGTGTCGACACGTGGCCCAAGGTCGATGGCGACTTGAAGATCGCCCAACTCGGCGGCAGTGGCGACGCGGTGGATGGCGACGTTGGTCGGGCCGAATGCGGTCCAGAGATGGTTGGCGTCCGCTCCGAGCTGACCGGCGGCCTGGTCGGCAGCGACGAGGAAGGCGCGGGTGGTGCCGGCGTCGTTGGACCGTGCGGCGGCCATCGAGCCGGACAGGAACAAGGTCCCGTAGACGGAGAGCAGCGCGGGCGTGGCGTGCTTCAGGTGGGGCTCCAGGTAGCCGGCGGCGTCCTCGGTGAGGCGTACTGCTTCGGCGTAGCGGCCGGTGGCGTGTAGGGCGTGGCCGACGGAGCGAAACAGTGAGCCGGTGATGAGCGGGTCGCCAGTGGGTCGGACGGCGGCCAAGCCGCGGTCGGCGGCGATCCAGGCGAGGTCGCTTTCCCCAAGCTTGGTGAGCTGGGTAGCTGCGAGCTGGTACGCCAGACCGAGCAGGCGGCGGGCCTGGTCCTGGTCGTCGCCGTCGTGGTGGTCGGCGGCGGCCTGGGCGCGGTGGAGCAGGTCGGGTAGGCGGCCGGTGACGTACCCGAATCGTGAGTCCTGGTAGGCGTTCCAGAGGGCGCCTACCTCCTTCTTGAGCACGGTGACGCTCGGCGGCTCCGCGTCCGGGCTGCCGCCGAACGGGCCGAGGGCGCGGTAGTTCATCAGGGCGGCGCGCAGGGCGGGCACGGTTTCGGTGCCGCTGTCGCCGGTCCAGTCGAGCAGTGAAGGTTCGCCGAGTAGGTCGCCGAGGGAGATGTCCAGGACTTCGGCGAGGGACTTGATGACGGAGAGCCGGTCCAGCTCGATCCGGTTGTTCTCGATCTTGCCCAGCCAGTCGGCGGTACGGCCGATCAGTCCGGCCAGGACTTCCTGGGACAGGCCGCGTCGCCTGCGGTACCAGGCGACGCGTTCGCCGATGGTCAGGGTGTTGGTTGTCCCGCGCACCGGTTCACTGTCTCCCCTCGGTCGGCTGCGACCCCGGAAGGATTTTCCGGGTTGCTGGGCGGTATGTGCCACAACCTGTCTGCATGACGGGGCTGAACGTATCGAGCAACTGCCAATCCTGCTCGGGCGCGGGCTGGAAGTACACCCTTGCCCGCACCGCCATCCGGGGAATGGCGCGCGGGACGGAGCGAACTCGTTCCCTGGCTCGGCGGTCCTGCCTGGACTGCGCGGGTTCCGGTCGCGCGGCGACCTGCTGAGGCTGGCCCGGGGTGGGTGCTGGCGTGGGACCGCGACCCGAACGACGACCCGTTAATGGCCCGCCCACCTCGGCGCTTCGCAAGCTGGCACCGCCCCGACCGGGCGTCCCGATGCCGGGCGACCTGGTGCTGATCGACGGTCGGGCGTCGGTGCAGTTCGGCGGCGACCGCGCGCTGTGGCTGCGGGTGACCTCGGTCTGCGACAAGCCGACGTACCACGGCTGGGTGTGGCTGACCGGCTACTCCATCAATCCGGTGACCGGAAAGGCGGTGGCGCGGCGGGAGGTCTTCGCGCAGATCGCCGGGCTTCAGATCCAGCGACGCACTACCGACAACGCGCCGCCTCGCAACGTGGCGCCGGTGATGAGGAGGCGCGGTGTTTGACGTTCGGGTACGACTCGGCGCGGTGCTGACGATCGATGCAGCCGATCGTCTCCTGCCGTCGGACGGGCCGGTGACGTTGTGGGTGACCGGGGTTCGACTGGTGGCCAACCGTCCGCCGCAGGATGAGTGGATCTGGGTCGAGGGATTCAGGCTCGGTCCGTCCGGCCGGCATGGTCGGCAGGCGCAGATCCTGGTACGCGCGAGCAAGCTCCCGCCGGATGGGGCGGACCGGTGAGCGTCTACCTGTCGAAGGCGGTGCGCGACCAGCTCCGGGCGGCACAGGCGCAGCTTGACCAGCACACTCCGTCGAGCGCGGACGGGCGCTGCGCCGCATGCGGCGAGGAGGGTCCGTGCTGGCAGCGTCGGGCAGCGTTGCGGGTGTTCGGCCGGTACGGTTGCCTGCCGCGCCGGTGGCCGGGCGCGACTCGTCCAGAGTCGCTGGGAGCGCCATCGTCGTGGTCGGGATGGTTGGCCACAGCGATCGGGCGTGTGACGCCGAACGGCTGACCTTGCTTGTCCTGTCATGCAAACAACTCATAAGCTGCTGAGATTCATGCAGCGCTCATAGGTGGGGTGGCCCGCGATGGCGTACGAGATTCCGACGCCGAAATACCTGCGCGTGTTGAACACGCTGCGGAAGCGCATCGAGGACGGCGACTACGCCCCCGGTGCGGCACTGCCGTCGGAGAACCAACTCTGTACGGAGTTCGGGGTGTCCCGCCCGACGGTGCTCAAGGCGCTGGGCATCCTCAAGCAGGATGGCTGGATCGAGTCGCAGCAGGGCAAGGGCAGCTTCGTACGCGGCCGACCAGCCTCCGGCCGTACCTCTCCTGACTACGCTCGCGACGCGGTCGAGTTGGACGAGACCGGGGAGACGGAGATCCTGCATGTCGGCCCAGTGCTCGCCTCACCGCGGATCGCGGCGGAGTTAAAGATCCCGGAGGGCACGCCGGTCTACGAACGGCGCCGCCGGACCGTCTCGGAGGCGGGGCCGGTGGACCTGGTCGCCACATTCGTGCCAGTGGACATCGCGGTCGGTACCGACATCACCAGGCCGGACCCAATCGCTGGCGGCCTGCTCGACCTCATCACCCGCCACAAGGGCCTACGACCCGACTACGCCACCGAGCGAATGACCGCCCGCCGGGTAAGCGACGTCGAGGCTGAGGCCTTGGAGGTGCCGGCCGACGAGTCGGTGATGAGCGTCGTCATCACCGTCCACCAGGCCTCCGGCAGCCCGATCATGACGTCGGTGCTGGTGATGCCAGGCAGCCGCCACGAGATCGAGGACACCTACGCTCTGTCCTGATTCGCCTGCGTCGACCTCGCTGGCGGCTCAGCGGCACATCTCGCCGGCAGTCCGCGTAACTCGCCCGTCTCTCCGATCGACGCACAGTTCGCTTGTCGTGCGGTCGATCCAGTAGGTCTGCCCGCGTCCGATGAGCACTGGCTGGTCCAGGTGGAACCATCGGCCAACGGTGTCCACCAGCAACAGGCGCTCGGCTGTCTCCCGCTGCGGCATCACGTCCTCCTCCTGCTGGTCCTGGCACCCCGGGGCCGGCTCTCCACATTGTGCAATCGGTTCGCCTTCGATCTTGCTTGTACTTACAAGCTGACGTAGCTTGTTAGCTCAACCGGTTGTAAGGAAGACAACTGGCGAGGCTAGGAGGCTGCCGAAGTGGTTCCGATGACGTTGAAGGTTCCCGTCCCGTCCGAGTACGTGTTCCCCGCTGGGGCGCTCTGCCTGGGTGTGTCGCCGCAGATCGACTTTGAGCGGCGTGGTGAGGCGGACAACCAGGCGCGGGACAAGGAGACCGGCGAGCGGGTCTGGGTGGTGCGGGTGATGGACCTGGACCCGGAGGCCGGCAAGTTCGGTCGGTCGACCGAGGTGAAGGTCAAGGTGGTCGCGCCGCAGCAGCCGGTGCCGCCGCCGTCGACGGTGCCGGGTTACCCGCCTGCGGTGGAGTTCGAGGGCCTGACCCTGACCCCGTACGTGGATTCGCAGCGGTGCAAGCCGGGCCGCTCGTCGGGTGACTGCCGCTCCCGGATGGCGTACTCGCTGCGGGCTACCGCGATCCGACCGGCGTCGGCCATGCCCGGTTCGGTGGCGGCCTGACCGGTCGCTGTTTGGCGCGCGGGGCGGGTCGTTTCCCCGCCAAGAGTCCCGGCCCGTCCCGCGCTCTCCCCATCCCTCACGTGTGAAGGAGGGCGTGATGCCCACCGTAGTTCCCCCTGCCCCGAACTGCTCTGAGGGCCGCTGCTCCTCGGGGCGGTGGTCCTGATGTCCCGCACCCACATGGTCGGCCTACGCCACGCCTACAGAGAGGCGGAGGCGGCCCTCCGGTCCGTGCTGCGGTTGCCGCCGGCTTCGGCGCGGGTGTGCGCGATCCGCTGCCCCCGCTGCCAGGAGTGGGTGAAGCCGCGTCGGTTCGACCTGCGGCGCATGTCGTGCCGCGCGTGCATTGCCACCCTGGGCCGTCCTGGCAGGGGTGATGACCTGTGCCTCTGATCAACATCATTCCGGGGGACAAGATCCCGGTGGCGCCGATGAACGTGCGCCTGCCGGCGTGGCGGGTTCCGGGTTGGCTGCTGGTGTTCTGGTGGCTGACCCGGGGTCTGTTCCGCCTCACGGTGCTGGCGGTGCGGTATTGGTGGCTCACCACCCCGACCGTGGCCGCCTTGTGGGTGCGGGCGGAGTACGGGGGCCTGGTCCTCGCCGGCATCGTTCTGGCCGTCGCCGCCGGTTGCGGGGCCTGGTGGCGGTGGCACCCGTCGTCGTGGCTGCGGTTCGGCTGGTACCCGCTCGTCAGCCGCGTCCGCGCCCTGGTGGTCTACCGGCGGCGGTGGGCGTCGGTGATGGCCACGTGTGGGCTGGCGACGGCGTTTGCTGGTGACCGGTACGTGCCGCAGTTGCTGCGGGTCCGCTGCGACCGCTACGGCGATGAGTTGACCGTCCGCCTGTTGCCCGGTCAGATCCCGGACGACTGGGGGCAGGCCGCGGAACGCCTCGCCTACGCCTTTCGCCTGCGCAGCGGCCAAGCCTGCTCCACCAACCGTCCTGACCGGGTAGTGATCCGGTTCCTACGTCGTGACCCTCTGGCCAGCACAGTGACGCCACTGCCGGCGGCTGAGGTGCCGGACTTCGGCGGGCTCACGCTCGGTGTGCGTGAGGACGGGCAGCCGTACCGGCTGCGGCTGACCGGCTCGCACGTGCTGATCGCGGGGGCCACGGGGTCGGGCAAGGGATCGGTGCTGTGGTCGCTCATCCGGTCCCTGGCCGGCGGTATCCGGTCGGGCCTGGTCGAGCTGTGGGCATTCGATCCCAAGGGCGGGATGGAGTTGGCGGCTGGGGTGCCGCTGTTCGCTCGGTTCTCCTACGACGATCCGGACGGCATGGCCGGTGTCCTGGAAGAGGCTGTGAAGCGGATGCGGCTTCGGGCGGCCCGCCTGCGTGGTGTCACCCGCCAGCACACGCCGACGCCGGATGAGCCGCTCATCGTCCTGGTGGTCGACGAACTGGCGGCGTTGACGGCGTACATCACGGATCGGAAGGTCCGTGACCGGATCAAGGAAGCCCTCGGCCTGCTGCTGTCCCAGGGGCGGGCGGTCGGGGTGCACGTGGTCGCCGCACTTCAGGACCCGCGTAAGGACGTGCTGCCGTTTCGGGACCTGTTTCCGACCCGTATCGGGCTGCGGCTGACCGAGCCGGAACAGGTGGACATGGTCCTCGGCGACTCCGCGCGCGACCGGGGAGCGCTGTGCGACCGGATCCCCGAATCCGCCCCGGGGATCGGGTTCGTGGTCCTCGACGGCGTCCGCGAACCGGTCCGCGTGCGGTTCGCCTACCTCGATGACGACAAAATCCGCGAGTTGGGCCGCGACTACCGGCGGCTCTGCGACGACACCGACGACGAACAGGAGGTGACCCGGTGAAGGCGACCGCTGACCGGGTGGAGGGCGTGGTCCTGGTGCTCATCGTCCTGACCGTGGGCGGGCTGGCCGGGGCGGCGTCGTTCACCCACGTGCACGACTGGACCATGGCCAACTCGCCCGCCGGTACCGGGGACTGGTTCGGGTGGGCCAACGCCGCCATCTCCGAACTGCTGCCCCTGGCGGCGCTGCTGACCATCCGGCGGCGCCGCCGCACCGGCGGGTCGATCGGGTACCCGATGTTCCTGCTCGTCTGCGCCGTCGCCCTGTCGCTGTCGGCGCAACTCGCCGTGGCCAAGCCGGGGGTATCCGGGTGGCTGCTGTCGGCCGTTCCCGCGTTGGCGTTCCTCGGCCTGTCCAAGCTCATCTTCTCGACCACCCCCGCCGCCCCGGCAGGGGTGCCCGTCGACAAGCAGGCAGACGCCGACGGCTGGGGCGACGTCCCGCCCGGCTACAACCCGGCCGCCGACCGACCGCCCTTCAACGCCGCCGACGAGGACCAGGCGGTGAACGTCGCCGTCGTCGACGAGGGCCAGGCGGTGAACGTCGCCGTGGAGGCCACCAACGAGCAGCCTCGCCCGGCGGCTCTCCGCCCGGGTCCGGTGGTGCCGATGGAGCGACGGCCCGGACTGGTGCCCGTACCGGCGGCGGCGTTCGCGCCCCGCAACGGCAGCGTCTTCGGCCGGGAGCGTGACCGGTGAGCCAACTTGAACTCGTCCCCACGACTCCCGTCGAGCAGCCCCGGCCAGGGTCGCGGGCAGACCGGATGCGCAAGCCCCTCGCCAAGGACGCGCTCAAGCAACTCGCCGAACAGAACGGCGTCTGCGTCCGGCCCCTGGCCCTGCGCCGTACCGACACTGCCACCGGCCTGACCGAGGTCGTGGAGGTGCCCTGCGGGGCAACCCTCGCCGTCAAGTGCAAGCCCTGCGCGGAGCGAGGCCGGCGGCTACGCATCCAACAGATCCGCGAAGGCTGGCACCTCGCCGACGAACCCGCCGTCCGCCCCGACCAGCCCGGGGAAGACGTCCTCGCCCTCGTCCGGGTCCGGGCACACCTGGAGTTCGAACGCGAAGCGCTGCACTACCAGCCGATGACCCCCGACGAGCGGGCCGCCCAACTGGCCGAAATCGACGCTGCCATCGCGGAGCTGGATGAAGCGCTCGCCGAAACCAGCCTGCGCGGCCACCTGACCTCGAAAGAGCGTGACGAGCGGCCCCGGCGCAAGCGGTCGACTCGGCGGCGGCAGGACTCCCCAGACCTACCCCGCCTGCCCGTCGACCCGCGCACCGTCGGCCGCGCCTACTCCGGCAAGGCAGGTAAAACCCACCGCCCGTCAATGCTCGTCACGCTCACCCTGGGCTCGCACGGGCCGGTCCACTCCCACCTACGGCGCGGCGCCTACGTCGCCCCGTGCGAGTGCGGCACCCGTCACGGCCAACACGATGACGTGCTCGGCACTCCGGTCGACCCGATCGCATACGACTACCGGCGCGCGGCCCTGGACGCGATCCACTTCGCGCGGGTCCTCGACCGGTGGTGGCAAAACGTCCGCCGCGCCGCCGGTTGGAACGTCCAATACGCGGGCGCGGTAGAGCTGCAACGGCGGCTCGCCCCGCACGCGCACTTCGCCATCCGCGGCACACTGCCTCGCCGGCTGCTCAAGCAGATCGCGGCAGCCACCTACCACCAGGTGTGGTGGCCACCCTTCGACGAACTGGCCTACCCGGTCGACAAGCCGCCGGTCTGGGACGTCGACCAGCAGGCGTACGTCGACCCGAAGACCCGCGAGCCGCTGCCCACCTGGGGCGAAGCCCTCGACGCCCTGGAAGAACCCGACAGCCGCCCCGCCTACGTCGCCCGCCTCGGCCGCATCGACGCCCGGGGCATCGAGCAGGGCACCAAAAACGCCGAACGCTCCATCCGCTACGTGACCAAGTACGTCACCAAGGACCTGACCGACCAGGCCAAGCCACGCTCCGACGCGCAGAAGGCACACTTCGACCGCCTCCACGCGGAACTCGCCGTCCTGCCGTGCTCGCCGACCTGCGCAAACTGGCTGCTGTACGGCGTCCAGCCCGACGGGGTCAAGGCCGGCTTGACCCCCGGACGGTGCACTGGGAAGGTCCACCAACGCTCCACCCTCGGCTTCACCGGCCGACGCGTCCTCGTCTCCCGCCAATGGTCCGGCAAAACCCTCGCCGACCACCGCGCCGACAACCGGTCCTGGGTCCGCGCCATCCTCGCCGGCGGCATGGCCGACACGCCGGAGCACGACCAGGCCGCCGACGACGCGGACGGCTCGAAGCGGTACCGGTTCGAACTCGCCCGGCCCGAAGACCCCGATGTGCCGCCACTGGAACACCGACTCTTGCGCGCGATATCCGCCCGCATCCGCTGGCGCGCGGACCTCGACACCGCGCGGATACGGACAGCCGCCGCTGTTTCGGCAACCGATCAACCCGCCGCGCTCGCGGCCTGAACCCCTGGGGAGGAAATCTTGTCCATCGTCGTGCCGTTCGCGCCTCGGCAGGCCGGGCCTCGTGCTGGCGAAGTCGCCCCCGACGACTGCCCGCCTCAGCCGGTCCGAGCCGTCTACACGGTCAAGGAAGTGGCCGCGATGCTGTCCCTGTCGGTCAGCTCGGCCTATGCGCTGGTCCGGGCGGGCCAGATCCCCGCCGAGCGGCTGGGGCGGCGCTGGGTGGTGCCGCGTAGCCGTTTCCACGCCTGGCTGGACGGTGCCCCCGGTCAGCTTTCGGCAACGGGTACCGACGCGCCGCGCGGGGGCTGGTGATCGTGGGCTTCGTGAGCAAGACGCCGGCCGGTACGTACCGGGCGAACTGGCGGGACTCGGCTGACCGGCAGAAGGCGAAGACGTTCCGCACCAAGAAGGAGGCGAACGCGTTCCTGGCCGAGGTGGAGGGCGCGCTCAACCGGGGCACGTACGTCGACCCGCACGCGGGGCGACTCCGGTTCGGCGAGTTCGTGACGCGGTGGCTCGCCGGGCGGTCGGTGGAGGCTCGGACAGCCGAGCGGACGGATTCCATGCTGCGGGCCCACCTGCTGCCGCAGTGGGCGGACTGGCCTTTGGCGAAGATCGACTACCTGGCGGTACAGGAGTGGGTGACCAACCTTGGCCGGACTCTGGCACCGTCGACGACAGCGAAACACCTCGGGATGCTGTCGATGATCATGCAGACGGCGATCCGGGCACGCCTGATCGCGGTGAACCCGTGCGAGGGGGTGCGGGTGCCGCGTAACCGGGCGCGGGAGGCTCGCGCCGGAACGATCAGCCGGAAGGCGTTCTTCGGCCGGCTGCTGCCCGCCGTGCCGGCCGAACACCGGGGCATCGTCTGCGCTGCCGCCGGGGCGGGACTGCGCTGGGGTGAGTGCGCGGGCCTGCCGTGGGAGGCAGTCGACCTCGACCGGGGGTTGCTGCACGTCGCCCAGGTGGCGGTGGAGACGCACGGCGGGATCGTGCTGCGGACGTACCCGAAGACTCGGGCCGGCGTGCGAACGGTGCCGATGCCGCCGTTCCTCGTCGACGAGCTGCGGCGGCGGCGCGGGGCCGCGGTGCCGGACGGGCGGGCGTTGGTCTTCGCTGACCGGGACGGCGGGCCGCAGCGGCGGTCGAACTTCCGGCGGCGGGTGTGGCTGCCGTCGTTGGTGCGGGCCGGGTTGCTCGGTCGGGTGGCCGAGGTGGCGCCGGGCCGGTGGGTGGCGTCGTGGCCGGACCGGGACGGCCGGGAGGATCGGGCGGAGTTCGCCGACGAGGCGGCGGCGGTGGCGCACGCGGCGGCCTCGGCGTTCGGCGGGCTGCGGTTCCACGACCTGCGGCACTCGTACATCACCTGGCTCGTGACGGACGGGGTGCCGGTCAACGTGGTGCGGCGGGTGGTGGGGCACGAGAAGGCGTCAACGACGCTCAATCGTTATACGCACACCCCGGACGACTACGCCGACCGGGTCCGGCTGACGTTCGCTGACGATTCGCTGACTTTCCGCCCGGCACCCCGGCCGACCGACCTCGGAGAAGTGCCTCTACCAGGTCGGGAGCGCTTCCGGGAAAGGGACGACCCCCGTCGGGGGGAGACGGGGGTCGTCGGGAGGTTCGGCTCCGGGGGGGTCGAGCCGAACCAACTCAGCGGTCACGGGGGGTGCAACCGCTGAGGGTCTGTCTGTTGTGCGAGATATGGATACTCGCCGTGCGGACAAGTCTGCCTGAGCGGACCTGTTACGTCGAGTGGTGTGCGCTCCACTCCCCGCGAATTGTTTTCGCAGAGTGTGACCCCGATCACTGTGAGCGGCGATGATCGGCTCGGCCAGCGGGTCTGGGGATCACCGGACCCCGGGCACCCGCCGACCATAGACCATCCGACTAGACTTTCGCGCCGTGGGCCGAGGTGCCGCTTTCTTCGATCTGGACAAGACCGTCATCGCCAAGTCGAGCGCGTTGGCGTTCGGTCGGCCGTTCTACCGGGACGGGCTGATCACACGGCGTGACGTGGTCAAGTCGGCGTACGCGCAGCTGATGTTCCGGCTGGGCGGCACCGACGAGCAGACCATGGCGCGTACGAGGGACTACTTGGCCACATTGTGCAAGGGCTGGCAGGTCGAGCAGGTCCGTCAGATCGTCGCGGAGACACTCCACGAGCTGATCAACCCGTACGTCTATGCCGAGGCGGCCGCCCTCATCGAGGAGCACCGGGCCGCCGGCCGGGACGTGGTGCTGGTGTCCGCGTCCGGCGAGGAGATGGTCCGGCCCATCGGCGAGCTGCTCGGCATCACCGACGTGATCGCCACCCGGATGGCGGTCAAGGACGGCCGCTACAGCGGCGAGGTGGAGTTCTACGCGGCCGGCCCGAGCAAGGTCGACGCGGTCCGGGAACTCGCCGAGGAGCGCGGCTACGACCTCGACGAGTCGTACGCCTACTCCGACTCGTACAGCGACCGGCCGCTGCTGGAGTGCGTCGGTCACCCGACCGCGGTGAACCCGGACCGGCAGCTGCGCAAACTTGCGGTGGAGAACGCCTGGCCGGTGCTCGAGTTCCGGCACCCGATCCCGCTGGGCCGCCGCCTGCGAGAGCGGCCGGCCGTTCCGGTGGCCGCCGCCGCGGCGGCGGTGGGCGTCGGGGTCGCGATCGGCATCGCCTGGTACGGCCGGCACCGCCGAACCCGAGCAACCTCCGCGACCGCCTGACCCGGTACCCCACCGGAACCGGTCGAGACCCCAACTTCTCGGATGTTGTTGCCTCCGCGCCCATCGGAGGCAACAACATCCCGGAAACTGCGCGGATCTTGAGGCCGGGCGGTCCGGGCGGGCCGGGCGGTCCGGGCGGGCCGGGCGGCCCCCGCAGGCGCGACGGGCGCGGCAAGTCCCCGCGCGACGCGGCGGGCGGGGCAGGCGCGGCGCGCGGTCAGGAGGCGGCGAGGACCTCGTCGCCGATCAGGGTGAGCTGGTCGGCTGCCACCTCCACCGCCGTCATGTAGTGCCGCAGCCAGGAGCGCAGCCCGTCGGGGGTGCCGGTGGCGAAGGCACCGGCCGAGCCGACGTACTCGGGTTCGCGTTCGTGGTGTCCGACGTCGACCGCCAGCAGGCCACGCGGGTCGGTGCCGCTGGCGAGCAGCACCAGTCGCGCCGCACCCCGGGCGACGACGCCGGACGGCCCGGCGAACGGCCGCAGCGCCAGCAACTCGCCGTGGACCACGGCCGCGAGCACCAGCGGGGAGACCTTCGTGCCGCCGGTCACCAGGTTGGCGAGGCCGTCGAGCCGGGCGCCGACGAGCGGGTCGGTGACGGGCCGGCCGAGCTCCGGTTCGGGTACGACGTCCCGGGCGGCGAGCACGTGCAGCCGGGCGAGCGCCTGCCGGGGCGCCTTCGGCCAGAGCTCGGTCAGCGTGGGCAGCGACCCGGCCACCCGCAGCGCGCCCTGGAGCACCGGGTCGGTGACCGTGCCGGCGCGGACGGCCTCGCGCTCGTGGGCGTACCCCTCCAGGGCGGCGCTGGCCACCGCGGACCGCAGGCTGACCTCGGCGGCGACCTGGCCGCCGTGCCGGCGGAGGGCGCGGTGCCGCAACGCCTGGTCGAACCGCTCGCGGGCACGCTCGACGGCGGGCGCGACGTCGGTGAGCGCGAGCAGCGGCGCGAGCGGGTCGGTGGTCATTGCGCCACCGTAGCGACCCGACGGGTGGACGCACCGGCCAGCCGTGCGGATGGCGACTGACGCCACCGCCGCCGCCCGGGGCCCTCGGGGCACGGGCCGGCACGAACCCCCTCACCCCGGAACGCCCCGGCCGGCACCGCCGTCGGGTCGGCCACCGTCGACGGCGCGACGGCCGCGGCGCACCGGGTAGCCGAGGGGGTACGCGTGCAGCTTGGCGCGCGCGGCCGTCCGCTCGGCGCGGTGGAAGCGGGCGGCGGTCGCCCGACCTGGCCGGCGAGGCTAACCTCTCCCCCAGACGAGACGCAGGTCACCACCCCGAGCGACGAGGAGTCACGGATGAGCGAGGCATTGGCCAATCTGCTGAACGAGACGCGCCAGTTCCCGCCGCCGGCCCAGCTCGCCGCCGAGGCCAACGTCAAGGCCGACGCCTACGACGAGGCGGCGGCCGACCGGCTGGCGTTCTGGGAGCGGCAGGCCGGGCGGTTGGCCTGGTCGAGGCAGTGGGACGAGGTGCTGGACTGGTCGAACCCGCCGTTCGCGAAGTGGTTCGTCGGCGGCGAGCTCAACGTGGCGTACAACTGCCTGGACCGGCACGTGGAGGCCGGTCGGGGCGACAAGGTGGCGATCCACTGGGAGGGCGAGCCCGGTGACACGCGCACCCTCACGTACGCCGACCTGCACCGGCTCACCTGCCAGGCGGCGAACGCGCTGACCGACCTGGGCGTCACCGCGGGCGACCGGGTGGCCATCTACCTGCCGATGATCCCGGAGGCCGCGGTCGCGATGCTGGCCTGCGCGCGGATCGGCGCCACGCACAGCGTGGTGTTCGGTGGCTTCTCGGCCGACGCGTTGACCAACCGGATCCAGGACGCCACCGCCAAGGTGGTCATCACGGCGGACGGCGGCTTCCGGCGGGGCAAGCCGTCGGCGCTGAAGCCGACCGTGGACGAGGCCGTGGCGAAGTGCCCGTCGGTGGAGCACGTGCTGGTGGTCCGCCGCACCGGCGAGGACGTCGCGTGGTCGGAGAAGGACCACTGGTGGCACGAGACGGTGGAGACGGCCGCGGCGGAGCACACCGCGCAGCCGTTCGACGCCGAGCATCCGCTCTTCATCCTCTACACGAGCGGCACGACGGCCCGCCCGAAGGGCATCCTGCACACCACCGGCGGCTACCTGACGCAGGCGTCGTACACCACGCACGCGGTCTTCGACCTGAAGCCGGAGACGGACGTCTACTGGTGCACCGCCGACATCGGCTGGGTGACCGGGCACTCCTACATCGTGTACGGCCCGCTCTCCAACAGCGCCACCCAGGTCATGTACGAGGGCACCCCGGACACCCCGCACAAGGGCCGCTTCTGGGAGATCGTCGACAAGTACCAGGTGAGCATCCTCTACACGGCCCCGACGCTCATCCGCACGATGATGAAGTGGGGCGAGGACATCCCGGCCGGGTTCGATCTGTCCTCGCTGCGACTCCTCGGCAGCGTCGGCGAGCCGATCAACCCGGAGGCGTGGATGTGGTACCGGCAGCACGTCGGCCGGGGCGAGCTGCCCGTGGTGGACACGTGGTGGCAGACCGAGACCGGCGCCATCATGATCTCCCCGCTGCCCGGCGTGACCGCGGCCAAGCCGGGCAGCGCGATGACCCCGCTGCCGGGCATCGTCGCCGACGTGGTGGACGACCAGGGCCAGGCGGTGCCCAACGGCGGGGGCGGCTACCTGGTGCTCAAGGAGCCGTGGCCGTCGATGCTGCGCACGATCTGGGGCGACGACAACCGGTTCCTCGAGACCTACTGGTCGCGGTTCGGGGCCGGCGCCAACTCCGGCGATGAGTGGGTCTACTTCGCCGGTGACGGGGCGAAGAAGGACGACGACGGGCACATCTGGCTGCTGGGCCGGGTGGACGACGTGATGCTGGTGTCCGGCCACAACATCTCGACCACCGAGGTGGAGTCGGCGCTGGTGTCCCACCCGTCGGTGGCCGAGGCGGCGGTGGTCGGCGCGACCGACCCGACCACCGGTCAGGCGATCGTCGCGTTCGCCATCCCGCGCGGCAGCGCGGAGACCACCGGCGAGGCGGGCGAGCAGCTCATCGCGGACCTGCGCAACCACGTGGCGAAGACGCTCGGCCCGATCGCCAAGCCCCGGCAGATCATGCTGGTGCCGGAGCTGCCGAAGACCCGCTCCGGCAAGATCATGCGGCGGCTGCTGCGGGACGTGGCCGAGAACCGTTCGCTCGGTGACGTCACGACGCTCCAGGACTCGTCGGTGATGGAGCTGATCTCCGCCGGCATGAGTGGCGGCAAGTCCGACGAGGACTGACGGCTCGCGTACACAAGGGAGGGTGGCGGTCCGACGGGCCGCCACCCTCCGTCACGTATGACGCATCGACACTCATAGAGACGCTCGCTGTCATATCGGTCGGTCGGTGGAATCGAAGGCGGCTGAACGGACAAGGCGGCCCTGGACCCCTGTCGCTGCGGGTCGGTCGTGATTTAGGTTCACGCAGGCCGGGCCGGTTCGAAGGGCATCACTTCGAGGACCGCCGGTCGCCAACTCCTCCGCCATGCCCGAGAAATGGAGCGGCATGAACAGATTATCCAGGGCCGGGAAGCGTCGACGCCTACTCGTCGCGCTGCCCGCCGTCGCCCTCGCGGCTACGTCACTGACCGTGGCGAGCAGCGCGTCGGCCGAGACCTCCGCCGCTCCGCGCGCGGTGATCGGGGCCGACGAGTACTACATCAACTACGCCGAGCCCGAGGTCCAACCGGACTCGCACGGCCGCGAGGTCAAGGGCAAGGACGGCGTCTACACCACGCCGGCCGACGAGGCACGGGCGTTCGACCGCAAGTACGCGCGTGGCAACCCGGTGACCGCCAAGCAGCTGGCCAAGATCGAGGCGAAGTCGATCCGGACCAAGTTGAACCCGCGCAAGATCAAGCAGGCGCCGAGCACGCAGACCGCGAAGCTGCTGACCCTGCTGGTCGAGTTCAACGACCAGGCCAACGACGACTTCACCAACGTCATGGTGCCGCGCACGGTCTTCGACGACCGCACCTGTGTCCCCGGCACGGTGCAGAACGGGCCGAAGCACAACAACATCCCGAACCCGGCCACCCTCGGGTACGAGGACAACAACTCGATGTGGGTGCCGGACTTCTCGCCCACCCACTACGACAAGATGCTCTACACCAAGACGGGCATCACCGAGCGGGTGCGCAAGGACCTGAAGGGTCCGGACGGCAAGAAGGGCATCGACCTCTCCGGCCGCACCATGCACAACATGTACCTGGAGATGTCCAAGGGCGCCTACACCGTCGACGGGCAGGCCAGCCCGTGGATCACGGTGCCGCACTCGGAGGCCTGGTACGGGGCGAACCGCTGCTTCCAGGACGAGAACGGCAACTGGGTCGCCGGTCGTCAGCAGTCGATGAACGGCCACCCGGACAACCCGGCCGGCGCGGGCCGCCTCGCCACCGACGCGATCAGCACGCTGGCCGCCACCAACCCGAACTTCCCCTGGGCCGACTACGACATCGAGGACCAGGGCGACCGGGACGGCGACGGCAACTTCTTCGAGCCGGACGGTGTGATCGACCACCTGGTGCTGGTGCACGCCGGCAAGGGCAAGTCCAGCGGTGGCGGCGCGCAGGGCCCGTACGCCATCTGGGCCCACTCCTCCTCGGTGGTGGGTGGCTACACGATCCCGGGCACCAACCTCCAGGTGTCGAACTACATCGTGCAGCCGGAGGACGCCGGCGTCGGCGTCTTCGCCCACGAGTTCGGCCACGACCTCGGTCTGCCGGACCTCTACGACACCTCCGGCAACGCCGACTCGGACGTCGACTTCTGGGACCTGATGGCCTCGGGCTCGCACTCCGGTGAGATCTTCCAGGCGCTGCCGACCCACATGGGCATCTGGGACAAGTGGGTGCTCGGCTGGGCCGACCCGCTGACCATCGCGCCGGGCACCCGCCCGCGTGACGTCGAGCTCGGCCAGACCTCGCGCACCCCGGTCCGCACCGAGGACGGCATCAAGGTCGACCTGCCCGACAAGGTCACCACGCTGGCCACGCCGCACAGCGGCGCGAACATGTGGCACAGCGGCAACGACCAGGACTGGGCCGACGTCAAGCTGAGCCGCTCCGTGGCGGTGCCGGCGGCGGCGGACGCCAAGTTCTGGATGTGGAACAACTACGTCATCGAGGCCGACTGGGACTACGGCTTCGTCGAGATCTCGACCGACGGCGGGACCACCTGGTCCGAGCAGAAGGTCTACGACGAGGCCGGCAACGTGGTCACCACGCCGGACAACTACCCGGACCCGAACGGCCGGATGAACGACTTCGGCGGCAAGAAGTACGGTCTGACCGGTAGCACCAACGGCTGGCGGCACGACTACGTCGACCTGTCGGCGTACGCCGGGACGACGATCCAGCTGCGGCTGCGTCAGGCCACCGACGAGGCGTTCGTCGAGCGTGGCTGGTTCGCCGACGACTTCTCGGTCACCGGCGGCGGCGCCACCACCTGGAGCGACGACGTCGAGGGCGGCGCCAACGGCTGGACCGCCACCACCGGCACCTGGGTCGACACCACGGGCGCGGGTTGGAAGATCGACGGCGGCACCCGGACCAGCGCGCACTACTACCTGGCCGAGTGGCGCAACTTCGACGGCTTCGACGAGGGCCTGAAGTACACCTACGACACGGTGTACTCGCGTGACGCCTGGAAGGTCGACCGGATCTCGTACAACGCGCCGGGCATGCTGGTGTGGTACCGGGACACCGAGCTGGGCGACGTCAACCACGTGACCGGTCAGCTGACCGCGCTGCCGAGCTACGGCGCGAAGGGCGGGTTGCTCATCGTCGACTCGCACTTCGACCCGCTGCGGCGCACGGGCACGGCGGCGGTGAAGGACCCGTCGGTGACGGACAACCTGCCGAGCCGTCCGCAGTCGTCGAACGCGGCGTTCTCGCTGAACAAGACGTACCCGTTCCAGGAGTGCCTGGAGGCGGCGGGCGAGCCGTACAGCTCGTACTGCACCCAGTTCAAGGCGCAGCCGGGCGTGAAGTCGTTCACCGACGCCCAGGGCTGGTACCCGGGCATCGAGATCCGGGACGGCGCCGCGTACGCCCGGGACAGCGACGCCTCCGTGGTGCTGCCGTCGCGGAACAACACGCCGTACACCACCCGGGTGACCAACCCGGACGGCACTCCGGCGCCGGAGTTCTACGGGGTGACGCTGGGCGGCGGTGCGATCGTGCTGGGCACCGGTAACCCCGGTGACCTGGGCGTCAACTTCGGCGTCTCGCTCACGATCAAGAAGGCCAAGAAGGACAACACCTCCGCCACGATCCACGTGACGCCGGCGAGGAACTGATCCGGACCCGTCACCACGGCGGGATGGTCGAGGGGCGGCCCGTCCGAAGCGCAGGCTTCGGGCGGGCCGTCCGCCGTTGTACGACCACCGCGCCGGAGCCGCCGAGTCGATGGCCGGCCCACGGCGGCAACCCGGCGGTGTGACGTTTCCGGTGCCCGAGGCGCTTTGTCGCGGGGCACTCCATAACCTCGACCAACTAGATGATCGTGGCCGAAACGTGACGTAAACGGTTGCCCCAGGCTACGGCCCAGTCGTGCCTATATGTCGCCATAAGAGCGCTCAAATCTCCGGGAGCAGGCGGGCAATTGGCTCGTGACAACTGCTGATCTCTCTGCGAGGGTGGTGACGCATCTCATGACAGTGCCGACCAGATACGGCACCTGTCTTGTAACAGGTCCACAAAGGAGGAGACCTTTGAGGAGACGAGTCACAGCCGGCCTGGCCAGCGCCACGGCCGCGCTGCTGGCGGCGGGAGTCGTGGCGACGCCGGCCTCCGGCGCCCCGGCGGCGGGCCCGACCCCCGGATCCGACAAGGCGAAGCACGGCCGCGACAACCTGCCCGACCCGCGGGCGGACCAGCAGCGCGAGCTGCGCAAGCAGGCCATCGCCGACCTGCTGTCCGGCAAGGCCAAGCTTTCCAAGCGCAACGGTTCGAAGGTCATCCAGGTCAAGGACGACCTGTTCGTCGAGTACCAGCAGGCCCCGAAGGTCGACCCGATCTTCACGATGCTGGTGAACTTCGGCGACAAGACCGACCCCCGCACCGGCGGCACCGCCGGCCCGGTCGTCAACCAGATCACCCAGCCGGACCGCAAGTGGGACGGCAACGCCACCGATGACAACAGCACGCTGTGGCGGCCCGACTTCCACCGTGAGCACTACCTCGACATGTTCTACGGTGACGGCGAGTCGATGCGGGACTTCTACCTGAAGCAGTCCGGCGGCCGCTACACCGTCGGCGGCGACGTGACCGACTGGGTCACCGTGCCGTTCAACGAGGCGCGGTACGGCAGCAACGCCATCTCCGAGGCCGACGGCTCCTGGAACTTCATCAAGGACAGCGCCACCGCCTGGTACGACAGCGAGGTCGCGGCCGGGAAGACGCCGGCCCAGATCAAGGAGTACCTGGCCCAGTTCGACGTGTGGGACCGGTACGACTACGACGGGGACGGCGACTTCAACGAGCCCGACGGCTACATCGACCACTTCCAGGCGGTGCACGCCGGTGAGGGCGAGGAGGCCGGCGGCGGCGCCCAGGGCGAGGACGCCATCTGGTCGCACCGCTGGGGCGCGTTCACGAACCTGGAGGGCGTCGCCGGGCCGGCCGGCAACCTCGCGGGTGGTGTGCAGATCGGTGACACCGGCCTGTGGATCCGCGACTACACCACCGAGCCGGAGAACGGCGGCCTGGGCGTCTTCGCCCACGAGTACGGGCACGACCTCGGCCTGCCGGACCTCTACGACACCGCCGGCGGCGACAACGGCGTCGGCTTCTGGAGCCTGATGGCCTCGGGTTCGTGGCTGAGCCACGGCACCGACGACATCGGGTCGACCCCGGGCTACATGGACCCGTGGTCGAAGCTCTACCTCGGCTGGCTGAACTACAGCACCGTCGAGGAGGACAGCGGCGCCACCAAGGTGACGCTCGGCCCGGCCGGCGACAGCGACGGGCCGAAGGCCCAGGCGGTCGTGGTGAACCTGCCGGCGCAGACCCAGACCACCGAGTACAACACCCCGTTCGGGGGCTCGTACGAGTGGTGGAGCGGCAGCGCGGACGACCTCAAGAACTCGCTGACCCGCACCCTGGACCTGACCGGGGCGACCACCGCGTCGATCAGCGCGAAGGCCCAGTACGACATCGAGGAGGACTACGACTTCCTCTACGCCGAGGTGTCCACCAACGGTGGCGCCAGCTGGACCTCGCTCACCAACGAGCTGGTCGACGCCGCCGAGACCGGGGTCGACGGCTCCAGCAACGGCGAGTGGGTGGACCTGACCTACGACCTGTCCGCGTACGCCGGGCAGACCGTGCAGTTCCGCTACCGCTACGCGACCGACGGCGGCGTGCACTTCGCGGGCGCGTTCCTGGACGACATCACGCTGACCCGTAACGGCGCCGTCGCGTGGACGGACAACGCCGAGACCCTGGCCGCCGAGTGGACCGTGAAGGGCTTCACCCGGATCGACGGCTCGGTCACCGACGTCTACCCCCGCTTCTACATCGCCGAGAACCGCACCTACTTCGGGTACGACGACGCGCTGCGGACCGGCGGGTACAACTACGGCTACGGCAACACCCGGCCGCACTTCGTGGACCGGTTCGCGAACCAGCCCGGCATGCTGGTCTGGTACGTGAACTACGCGTACGGCGACAACAACACGTCCGAGCACCCGGGCTACGGCCTGAACCTGCCGGTCGACGTCCGCCCCGGGCCGATCACCATCCCCGGCCAGGGCACCATCACCAACCGGCGCAACGGCTACGACGGCGCGTTCAGCACCAAGAACAAGCCGGCGCAGACGTTCCGCCTCAACGGTGTGGCGGTCAACGTGCCGAAGCTGAAGGCCAACAAGGTCTTCGACGACAGCGTGGTGGACCGTTACTGGTCGCCGCAGAACGAGCAGAACTCGGTGAAGGTCGCCGGCACCGGCACCCAGATCGAGATCGTCAAGCAGGGCACCAAGCCGACCGACGAGATGGTCGTGAAGGTCACCAACTGATTCATCGATCAATCGTGGGGCCGGTGGCGGGGACGCCATCGGCCCCACTTTTCGTACCTCGGGTCATTTGATCGAAATGCACCGCTGCATGTGCGGGCGCGACACACACGCCCTGCTCATCGACCCTTGTCGAGGCGTCGAAGTATGACGGCCGAAGACGGGGCCAACAAAATCTTGCAACAAATCGACGCGCCTATCTTCCCACCCGTCTCGGCAGTGTCTATGTTCACCAATGGCCCCCTGGTCGGGGGCCGCTCACCGGCCCGTACCCCCGTAGGGCCGGTTCCCTCACACCGGAGGTACCACGTGCGCAAAGTCGCAGTGGGTCTGCTCGGGCTTTCGCTGACGGCGACAGGGCTGGTGACGGGCACGTCCGCCAGCGCGGCGCCGCCGGCGAACGGGCCGGCCGCCGCTCCGTCGGTCGCCGAGCCCGCCCACGCGGACCACGACCTGCCCAACCCGTTGGAGGACAAGCGGCGTGCGCTGCGTCAGGAGGGCCTGACCGAGGTCCTCACCGGCGCGTCGAAGCCGCAGAAGATCAACGGCAGCACCGTCGTCAAGGTCGGCGAGAAGGCCGCGACGGGCGCCAAGGCGGGTCGCGCCGCCAAGAGCACCAAGACCGGCCCCGGCCCGACCGAGCACCAGTACGTCGAGCTCTCCCGGGAGCAGACGGACAAGATCTTCGTGATCCTCGCCGAGTTCGGCAACCAGCGGCACCCGAACTTCCCGGACCAGGACACCGACCCGGACACCCCGGGCCCGGCCCGGTTCGACGGACCGCTGCGCAACCAGATCCCGCAGCCCAACCGGGCGGTGGACAACTCCACCGTCTGGCAGGCGGACTACAGCGCCGACCACTACCGGGACCTGTACTTCGGCACCGACCCCGGCGACGAGTCGCTGAAGCAGTACTACGAGGCCCAGTCCTCGGGTCGCTACAGCGTCGAGGGCGAGGTCACCGAGTGGGTTAAGGTGCCGTACAACGAGGCGCGCTACGGCCGCTCCGGCGGCTACCCCTGCGCCTCGAACGTCTGCACCAACACCTGGGCGCTGGTCCGCGACGCCGCCAACCAGTGGGTCGCCGACCAGAAGGCCGCGGGCAAGACCGACGCGGAGATCGCCGCCGACGTGCAGTCCATGGACCAGTGGGACCGCTACGACCACGACGGCGACGGCAACTTCAACGAGCCGGACGGTTACATCGACCACTTCCAGATCGTCCACGCCGGCGGCGACGAGGCCGACGGTGACCCCTGGCAGGGTGAGGACGCCATCTGGAGCCACCGCTGGTACGCCTACGCGTCCGACCAGGGTCGCACCGGCCCGCCGGCCTTCCCGGCGGGTGGCACCCAGATCGGCAACACCGGCATCTGGATCGGTGACTACACGATCCAGCCGGAGAACGGCGGCCGGAGCGTCTTCTACCACGAGTACGGCCACGACCTCGGTCTGCCGGACGACTACAACGTCGTCAGCGGCGGCGACAACAACAACGAGCACTGGACCCTCATGGCCCAGAGCCGGCTCGGCGCCAAGAACGACGGTGGCATCGGCGAGCGGGGCGGCGACCTCGGCGCGTGGAACAAGCTCCAGCTCGGGTGGCTCGACTACGAGGTCATCCCGGCCGGGCAGAAGCGCACGCTGACGCTCGGTCCACAGGAGTACAACTCCAAGGACGCACAGGCCGCCGTGGTGGTCCTGCCGCCGCGGGAGTACACGTTCGACAACGGCGCGCCGTTCGAGGGCACCAAGCAGTTCTTCTCGGGCAACGAGGACGACCTGAACACCACGATGTCCCGGACGATCGACCTGACCGGGAAGACCAGCGCCGCGGTCTCCCTCAAGGGCCGCTACTCGATCGAGGCGGACTTCGACTACCTCTTCTTCGAGGCGTCCACCGACGGTGGCCAGACCTGGGGCACGCTGCCGGGCACCGCGAACGGCCAGCCGCTCAAGGAGATCTCCACCGGCCGGTACGCGCTCGACGGCTCCAGCAACGGTCAGTGGGTCGACATTAGCATCCCGCTGAACTCGCTCGTCGGGAAGGCCGTGCAGTTCCGGCTGCGCTACCAGACCGACGGCGGTGTGTCCGAGGGCGGCTTCTACGGTGACGCGATCACCGTGACCGCCGACGGCCAGACGCTCCTCACCGACGGCGCCGAGAGCGGCGCGGCCGGCTGGACCCTGGCCGGCTGGACCATCGAGGAGGCGACCTACACCCGGGAGTTCGCGAACTTCTACATCGCCGGCAACCGGTCGTACGTCTCCTACGACAAGTACCTGAAGACCGGCCCGTACTTCTTCGGCTACGCGAACACCCGCCCGGACTGGGTGGACCACTACGCGTACCAGGAGGGTCTGCTGATCTCCTACTGGAACACCCGGTGGGCCGACAACGACACGTTCGCCCACCCGGGCGAGGGTCGTAACCTGTACATCGACGCCCACCCGCGGCCGATCTACAACCTGACCGGTGCCCCCTGGCGGGCTCGCGTCCAGGTCTACGACGCGCCGTTCAGCCTGAAGAAGGCCGACTCGTTCACGCTCCGCCTCAACAGCCAGCCGCAGTACATCCGCGGCCAGGACGCGGAGCCGCTGTTCGACGACACCAAGAAGTACTGGTACGAGGAGCTGCCGAACCACGGCGTCAAGCTCCCCGCCGCCGGTGTGAAGATCAAGGTCCAGGAGCAGGACGGCACCTCGATCAAGGTGAAGTTCTCCTGATCCACTGATCGACGGCACCACGCGATGCCCGGGCAGGTCACCTGCCCGGGCATCGCCCTTTTCGCAGGACGGAACCGCGTGGCCGTCCGCGCCGTCGCACCACCGTGACGTACACCCGCACCGCCACCGCGCTCGCCGTGCTGCTGGCCCTCGCCGCCGCCGGCTGCGCCCCGGCGGAGAACGGAGACAGCGTGCCCGAGCGACCGGGGACCTCGGCCACCCCGCCGGAGAGCAGCCGGCCGCCGACCGGCCCGACCGGCGGCGGCGAGCCGACCGGTCCGACCCCCGGAGGCGGCGGTCCGTCAACCGGACGTCCCTCCCCGCCGCGCGGCCTGCCCACGCTACGACCGCCGACCGGCCCGCCGGACAAGCCCAGCGACCTACGCCGCTCCGATCTCCTCGCCGGCCGGATCAGCCGCGGCGGCTCCGGCCCGTGTTACGGCCTGACCACCGACGACGGCACGGAGTACGCGCTGCACGGCGAGAACATGGGCACCTGGCCGACCGGTAGCTGGGTGCGGGTGACCGTCGGACCGGCCGGCGGTGCCGCCGACTGCGGCCCGGGGATCCGCAAGAGCCTCCTCACCATCACGCGCGTCAGTTGACCGCCCCCGTCCCGCTCGGCACGCGGCCGGTGCCGGGGCGGCCCCCAGGGCCCGCGCAGGTCACCTCGACCGCGCCAGGCCCGAGGGTCCTAGGCTGGGGCGCATGACCGAGCAGCACGGCGAGACCGTCGACGAGTCCTGCGTCCTCACCGAGGGGCCGTGGACGCACCGGTTCGTCGGGGCGAACGGCAGCCGGTTCCACGTGGTCGAGGCCGGGACGGGGCCGATGGTGCTCTTCCTGCACGGCTTCCCCGAACACTGGTGGGCGTGGCACGAGATGCTGCCCGCCGTCGCCGACGCCGGTTTCCGGGCGGTCGCGGTGGACCTGCGCGGCTACGGTGCCAGCGACAAACCACCCCGGGGGTACGACGGCTACACGCTCGCCGCCGACATCGCCGGGCTGATCCGCGCCCTCGGCGAGCGCTCCGCGACCCTGGTCGGCGCCGGAGCCGGCGGAATGGTCGCGTGGACGGCCGCCTCGTTCCACCCGTCACTCGTCCGCCGGCTCGTCGTGCTCGGGGCCCCCCACCCGCTGCGGCTGCGCGCGGCCATCTTCGCCGACCCGCGCGGACAGTTCGCCGCCGCCACACCGACGTTGAAGTTCCAGCTGCCCCGCTACGAGCACGTGCTGACCCGGGACGGCGCCGCGGGTGTGGAGGAGCTGCTGCGCCGCTGGGGCGGGCCGGACTGGGTGGCCGGGCCGCACTTCGCCGCGTACGCCCAGCGCTGTCGGGAGGCGATGCGGATCCCGCAGGCGGCGTTCTGCGCCCTGGAGGGCTACCGCTGGGCGTTCCGGTCGGCACTGCGGCTGCACGGCTACCGCTTCGTCAAGCTGATGCAGAAGCCCCTGGTCACGCCCACCCTGCAACTGCACGGCGCGCTGGACGTCGCCGCGCTGCCGCGCACCGCCCAGGGCTCCGGTCGCTACGTCGTCGCGCCCTACGAGTGGCGGCTGCTCGACGGCGTGGGGCACTTCCCGCACGTCGAGGCGCCCGAGATCGTGCTCGGTGAGGTGCTGCGCTGGACGAAGTCCTGAGCCGTCAGCGTCGCCGCCGCCCCGGTCGAGCGGGCCGCGGAGGTCACCGCCGCTGCTCGCGCAGGTCGGTGACCTCCGCGGCCGGCGCCCAGCCCTGGTAGACCCCGAAGTCGAACGCCTCCAACCGCATGGCCTGCGCCACCGGCCACCGCCCGCCCGTGTACTCCACCCGCAGCCAGCCGTCGTGCTCGCCCAGCACGATGAACGGCTGCCCCTGCCAGGTGCAGGTCGTCCGTACGTACGCCAGGTCCTCCACCTCGGTGGCGGGCAGCACCCGCACGTACCGGCCGGGTCGGACCTCGTCGAAGCCCTCGGCCGGTTCCGGCTGGTAGAGGCGGACGTCGTCGCCGTCTGGGCTGGCCTGGTACTCCCGACCGCGCCAGCGGGCCACATAGCCGTCGCGGATCATTCGGCACCCACCTCACGCCAGCTCACGGTGTCGGCGTCCAGGACGGCCACCACCCGCTCGCTGCCGTCCGCGCCCAGCCGCAGCAGCCGCGCGCCGTGCGGCAGCCGCGCGCTGTCCACCTTGAACTCGGCCACCACGTCGCTGCTCTCGCCCGGCGCGAAGCCGTTGCCCCGGAACGGGGCCCGCTCGATCACCCAGCCCTCCATGGCCCGCATGGCGGCCTCGTTCTGCCCCCCGTACGGGATGCGGTAGATGCTCGGGCGGTGCGCCGGCCAGCGCAGCACGTAGATCTCCTCGGCGTCCCGGGAGAAGGGCGAGTCGGGATAGCCGAGCCCGAGAGCGTCGTACAGCTCCGCCGGGCTGGTCAGGTGGGCGAGCTCGTTGGCGCGGTGCACGAAGCCGGACACCCGGTCGTAGCCCCGCTCCAGGTAGTAGGCGAGCTGACTCGGGGCGATGGCCTTCTGCATCAACACCGGACGGGACGGGTCGACCGCCTTCGGCGTGTGCCGGGGCCGCTCGGCCGGCGCGGGCGCCTCCTCGATCTCCCCCTCGTCGCCCAGGCCCACCTCGGCGGCCCAGCTCGCCAGCGCCACGATCTGCTCACCGGGCAGCTTCGCACCGACCGGGCTGCCCGGGTTGACCGCGAACGACCACGCGTCGTCGGGCCAGCGACGGATCAGCTGGACGAACTTGACGCCTACCGTCTCGACCTCGCCGTCGGCGTGGTCCGCCAGGCGCTCCGGCGAGGTGTACACCACGACGAAGGTCTCGCCGTCCAGCTCCTGCGTACGCCACACGAAGCCGGTGTCACCGGGCCGGCTGCCGGGAGTCGAGTCGGGGGCCACCGGCAGCAGGACCCGGGCCAGCAGCAGCGTGGAGAGAAAGGTGTCCGTGCTGCCGGCACCGGCGGCGGAGAGCAGGTCCTCCTCCACCGCGTTGGCCGGCTGGAAGTCGACCGGCGGCTCGTCCACCGGCGTAGCGCCGGCGTCCGTTCCCTCGGCCGGCTCGGCCACGGGCCGGGGCGGGGCGGATCCGCCGCGCGGGTCGGCCGGGGCTTCCGCAGGCCCGGCCGCGGTGCCCGGGACCCCGGTCTCGGTGCCCAGGGGGGCGGTGGGCCCGCCCGCGGACCCGGTGAACGGGTTCGCGAATCCGGTCGACATGCTGCCGACGCTCGTCGACGCGCTCGCGGACCCGGCCGACGGTCTGGTTGACTCGGACGCGCCGAGCCCGCTGAAGGGCTCGGCGGATCTGGCCACGGGAAACGCTGTCGTCGCTTCGGCGGCACCGCCGGCCGGGATACCGACAGTCGGGTCGGTGGACCCGGCCGCGGCGAACGCCGAGGCGTCGACGGAACCGCCTGCCGCCGTGCCGCCGCCGGACGTCGACACGCGACCCGCCCGGGGCGTCCACAGGTCGGCGTCGTCACCGGACGTCGTGCTGCTCTCACCCGGCCGGCGGGTGGTGCCCCACAGGCCGGTGTCGCCCTCGGTACGCCCGTTCCCGCCTGTCGCCGACCGACCGGGCCGGGTCGCCGTGGCCTCGTCGGCCGGCCGGTCGGACGCCCAGAACGGCCCCGGCGTCGGGGGACCGATCTCGTCCTCCGGATGGTCGGGCAGGTCCCGGGACGCGATGATCGTGCCCTCGATCACGATGGGCTTGAAGCCCTGCCGGGGCGCGGGCGGCGCGGAGACCGGCTCCGCGACGGACGGTGGCAACTCCTCGACCGACTCGGTGTGGCGGGGCGGCAGCGGCTGGGTCCGGTCCGCCTCCGTGCCTGCCCAGGAGGGGCGCCCCGCCGATCGGTGCGGGCCCACCGAGGCCCGGAAGGCGCGGGTGACGTCCTCGGCCGACGGCTCTGGACGCGGCAGCGGCTGCGTCGCCTCGACCCCGGGCATCGGGTGCCGACCGCCCGGCGGGTCGGTCACGGGCGCGCGGGGCGCCGGAGTCGGCTCGCGGCCGGGCGCCAGGAACGCCTGGGTGGGCTCGGCCCCCGCCGGACCGTGGAACGGGCGACGTCGGGGGAACGGCTGCTCTCCCCTGGCGAAGCGCGACGGCGGCACCGCCCGGTCGGCCGGTCCGGCCGGGTCGCCGAGGGATCCGGACCGACGCCCGGAGGCCGGCTCGAAGAAGGACCGCCGCGGCTCGGCCCCGTCCCCCGGCACGCGGGTGGCCGGCTCGTCGTGCCTGCCCGGGCCCTCGGCCGCACCGGCCTCGCGGCCGGCGGTCGCCCGCCCGGAATCGCCAACCGCCCCGGGGCGGGGCGGGGCGGGCCAGCGGGACGCGGCACCGGGCCGGTCGTCCTCCGGGGCGGCCGGCATGAACGGTGGCGGCGCCGGCCGGCGCGCGAGCACCGAGTCGGTCGAGGCCGCCGAGCCGTTGCCGGACGACGTCGACGCATTGTGGACCGTGGCCCCCGGTTGCGGCCCGGCGGAGGGTACGTCCCCGGCACCGGCGGTGGGTTCACTCGACGCGTCCCGACCCCCTCCGGCGGCACGGGCCCGGGCGAGCGACTCGGCCCGCTCCAGGCGAGCGCGGGCACCGAGGGTGCGCCCGGGCAGCCGGACGTCACCCCGGGAGAGCTGCGTGACGAACCACGCCGGCAGGTAGCCCTCGACCGGCAGCCCCGGGTTCACGGCGAGCCACCACTCGGGATTCGGCCAACCGCCGGCCAGCTCCGTGTACGGGGTGCGGCGCGTCGGGCCGGCGTTGTCGCCGAGGCAGGCCCGGAGCGCGGCGCTGGAGGTGAACGCGAGCACGTGGGTGCGACCGCCCGTGGTCCAGGTGCCCCAGCCCGCCGCGGCGGGCTGGGCCGACTGGGCGGAGACCGGGAGAAGAAGCTCGGTCCGAGCCAGGATCCGGAAGTAGAGCCCTTGGTCGTTGGCGCGGAGCGCGTCACGCATCGCCGCCTCGGCCTCCGTGGCCGGCTCCCATTCGGTCACGGCCACCTCTCCTCCCGAGAACAGGCCACAGGCATCGCCTAACAACCTACAAGGTAGAAGCAAGATCACAATGGCAGGCCGTCGGCGGTGCGCCGCGCCGGCGGCGAGCCGATAACATCCCGTCCCGGAGCCGACACGATACGGAGGCGGTCGATGTCCTGGTCGACGACGCGCCCGGTCCTGACGACCCTGGCGGCTGCCCTGTTGACCGGCGTGTCCGCCGTCCCCGGTGTCTTCGCCGACCCCGGGCGCGCCGGATCGGGTGTGCCCCGCAGCACAACCCGGCACGAGCCGACGTCGGCGCGTCCTGCGGCGCCGCCCGGCGCGCGGCTGGTCCGGACCGCCGCCGTGCGCGCCGGCCAGCTCCCGGCGCCGAACTGCGCGACGCCGCTGGCCCCGGCCCGACCGGTCGCCGCCACGCCGTGGCCCCAGCAGCGGTACGCGCCCGAACGGCTGGCCCCGCTCGCCACCGGCGCCGGGGTGACCGTGGCCGTCGTCGACTCCGGTGTCGACCGGGACCATCCCCAGCTCGGCGACCGGGTGCTCGACGGCACGGACCTGCTCGACAACGGTGGCGACGGACGCCGAGACTGCGCCGGTCACGGCACCGGCGTGGCGAGCATCATCGCCGCCGCGCCCCACCCCGGTGTGGCGTTCCGCGGCCTGGCACCGGGCGCCCGGATCCTGCCCGTCCGGGTCAGCGAACAGCAGGTCGTGGAGGGGCGGGAGTCGGGGCGTACGGTCAGCGCCGGCGGGTTCGCCCGGGCCATCCGTTGGGCGGTGGACCACGGCGCCGACGTGCTCAACCTCTCCGTCGTGCTGTACGTGGACGACCCGGCCGTCCGGTCCGCCATCGGATACGCGGTGGCCCGGGACGTGGTGGTCGTCGCCGCCGCCGGCAACCTCCACGAGAGCGGGGATCCCCGGCCCTATCCCGCCGCGTACGACGGGGTGCTCGGGGTCGGTGCGATCGCCGCCGACGGCACCCGCGCCGCCTTCTCGCAGATCGGCCCCTACCTCGACCTGGTCGCCCCGGGGAGCGACGTGCTGATGGCGGCACCGGGGCGGGGGCACAACCGCGCCGAGGGGACCAGCTACGCGGCTCCGTTCGTCGCCGCCACCGCGGCGCTGCTGCGCGAGTATCGCCCCGAGTTGACCGCCGCGCAGGTGGCGGAGCGGATTCTCGCCACCACCGATCCGGCACCGGACGCCGGGCGTGGCGGTGGGTACGGCGTGGGCGTGCTGAACCCGTACCGTGCGGTCACCGAGACCGGCGGCGCGAGCGGGCGGACCGGCGCGGTGACGGCGCTGGCCGAGGAGGCACCCGACCCGGCTCGAACGGCCCGGCAGGCGCGACGGGACGCCGCCGAGGTGCGGGCCCTGGTGCTGGCGAGCGTCGGCGGCGCGGCGGCCGGTGTCGCGGTGTTGCTCGCGCTGGTGCTGCCACGTGGCACCCGCCGAGGCTGGCGCCCTGCCGACCCCACGTGACGGCGACGGCCCGCCGCCGGCGGTCCGCAGACGGCAGCCCACCGCCCCCGGGAACGGCGGCGCCGCGGGAACGGCGCCACCCCGGACACGGCGGCGCCCGGGGCCGGTCGCCGGCCCCGGGCGCCCCGGCTCACTGGAACAGGCCGACGTTCTTCTTCTCGGTGTCCAGGTAATCGGCCGCGGAATCGTCCACCGCGAGCTTGATGTCACGCAGCATCGCCTGCAGGTCCTGCGAGGCCGCGCGCCAACGCGACTGCCGCTGCTCGTAGGCCTGTCGTGCCTCACCGTTCCAGCCGGCCACCAGCGGCGCGGCGTCGCGCTCCAGCTGGCCGAGTTGCGCGTCGAGCGTGTTCAGCGCCTTCTGGATGTCCACGCCCGCCTGCTGCAGCGCGGCGAAGTTGACGACCAGCACACCGTTGTCCATCTACGGTCTCCCTCCCCCTGGATCGGCTGGCTCAGAGCGGCAGCTGGATGCCGCCGCGGTTGGTGCCGGCGACGCGGCCGGCTGCCTCGGTGTCCGAGGCGTCGTAGTGCTGGCCGGCGGTGCGGAGCGCACCGGCGGTCTCCCGCAGGGCGCGCTGCAACGCCGCCTGGTCCTGCGCCCACTGCTGCTTGACCTGCTCGAACGACCGCCCTCCGGCGCCGCGCCAGGCCTGCTGCAACACCTCCAGCTCGGCCATCAGGCTGCTGAGCATGGATTGCAGCGACTGGTCCACCTGCTCGAACTTCGCGGCGGTCTGCTGCATCACCGCGGCTTCCGCCTGGGTCTGGGACACTGTCGGACCTCACCTCGTCTCGTCGGTCGTGGCTGGCCGTCGGCGCGCCCGCCGGGGGAACGCACCGCTCGCGCGCCCGGTCAAGGGGCTGGGCGGGCACGGGGGTCAGCGGATTTCGTGGCTGACGGTAGTCGCCTCGTTGCGCTTCTGCTACCCCGCTCGGCTCCCCTGTGGACAACGCGGATCCATCGATTCGCTTACGATGTGCGGCAGTCGAGTAGCAGGCAGTGATCGGACGGGAGGCGCGGTGACGCTGACGACCGCGAACGACGCCCGCCCGGCCACCCGCACGTCACCGGGCAACCCGCCCGGCCCTCCCGACCCGGCGGCGGGAGCCGACTCCACGTTCGCGGTGCGCGCGGTGTCGCCGACGTGGGTATCGGGCCGACGTCGACCACACGGCGTACGGGCCGGTCAGATCGTCACCGCGCAGGTGGCGGTGGCACTGCCGCTGGCCGCGCTGGGTCGCGGTGCCGGGGCCCTGGCGGGGGCGCTGCTGGCCGCAGCCGTCCTGCTGCCGCTCGCCTGGGTACGGGTGCGGGGGCGCTGGCTGTTCGAGTGGGCCGGCCTCGGCCTCGGCTACCTGACCCGACGTCGGGTGCTGCCGGCGGGCGCCGGACCGGCCGCACTGCTCGACCTCGTGGCTCCGGGCGTGGTGGTCCGCCCGGCGGGGCTGGCCGGGGCACCGGGCGCGGTGCTGGACGACCCGGCTGGCCTGGTCGCGCTGCTGGAGATCGCTGAGCCGGGTGAGCTGCTCGGCGACGGTCCGCGGCCCCTGCCCAGCCCGACGGCGCTGCTCCCACCGGCGACGACGGCCGGTCCGCCGGTCCGGATCCAGTTGCTGCTCGCTCACACGTCGGCGCCGGCACCGACGTCGGGCGCCACGGCCGGCACGTCGTACCGGCAGCTGACCGACGGGCGGCTGGCCGGTCGGGAGCAGGTGGTGCTCGCCGTCCGGGTGCTCCGGGTCGACGGCTGGTCGGCGGCGGAGGCGCGGCAGGCCCTCACCGGCACGGTGCGGCGGATCGTTCGGCGGCTCGGGCGGCTCAACGCGCGACCCCTCGGCGCGGACGCGGTGCGGCGCGTGCTCAGCGAGCTGGCCCACCACGACGGGACGCCCCTGCGCGAGTGCTGGTCGGCCGTGCGCGGCGGTGACCTGTCGCAGACGACCTTCCGGCTGACCCGCTGGCCGGACCTGCACGGCGACGGCGGTCGACGACTCGTGAGTCGGCTGCTCGCGCTGCCGGCGACCGCGAGCACCGTGTCACTCTCCGCCGGCCCGCCGTCGGCGTCGGCCGAGTTGACCGTACGCCTCACCGCCCGGTCGTCGGCGGAGCTGGCCCTGGCGACGCAGGCGCTACACCGACTGGTCACCACGCTGGGCGCGGAGGCCTGCCGGCTGGACGGCGACCAGCTCGCCGGCCTGACGGCTTCCCTACCGTTGGCCCCACCGGAGGGTCCGGGGCAGCCCGCTGCCGCGCTCGACGGGCTTGAGCTGGTGGTCGGCGACGCGGGGTTGATGCTCGGGACGAACCGGCACGGCGCGGCGGTCACCGTCCGACTGTTCCGCCCGGACGCCACCCGGGTGCTGCTCGTCGGCGGCGTGCCGGCCGCGCAGCTCGTGGCGGTGCGCGCGATGGCGCTCGGCGCGCGGGTGCTCGTGCAGACCACGCGGCCGCAGGTGTGGGAGCCGTTCGTCCGGGGCGTCGGGGCACCGGGCACGACGATACCGCTGCTGCCGCCCGGCCGTCCGCTTCCGGAGGGACCGCCGACGCCGCTCTCGCCGACGCTGATCGTGGTCGACGTGGGGCCGGTCGCGGTCGAGCCGGAGCCCGGGCCGCCGTGGCAGTCCACTCTGGTGGTCCGCGATCAGCTCACCCCGGCCGACGTGGATGCCCTGAGCCGGGCCGACCTGGCCGTGCTCCAGCCACTCGATCCGGGCGAGGCCGCGCTGGCCGGGGCGGCACTGGGGCTCGGCGAGTCCGCCGAGTGGCTGACCCGCATCCGCGACGACATGGTCGCCGTGGTCAACCGGCGTGCGCTGCGCTGGGCGCTGCTCGCCACCACCCCGATCGAGTCCCAGCTGATCGGCCGCCCGTCCCGCCGCTGACCCCCACCGGCGGGATGCCGGCACCACCGGTGGCGTTGGCCCCTTCATCGGCTGGGGAGACACCAACACTCTCGAAGTTGCGCGGTTCATGACCCGGCGCGGTGCCCGCGTGCGGCGGCGCGAGGCGCGGGTTGCCGTGCGGGTGTGCGGGGAGTTCGCCGATCTCCACGGGTTCCCCCATTGATCAGTCCGTGGCACGATCCCCGCCATGGATTTCCTGAAGGGCCTGCTGATCCGGCTGGCCACCACAGCGCTGGCCTTCTGGTTGGCCACACTGATCATCCCGGGCATTCGGCTGGAGTCGGACTCCGTCGTGCAGACGGTGACCACCCTGGTCCTCGTCGCGGTGATCTTCGGTGTGGTCAACGCGGTGCTCCAGCCGATCATCAAGACCGTGGGTTGCGGCTTCTACCTGCTGACCCTCGGTCTGATCGCGCTGGTCGTGAACGGTCTGCTCTTCCTGCTGACCGGCTGGATCGCCGGTGAGGCGGGGCTGCCGTTCGAGGTGGACGGTTTCTGGCCGTCGGCGGTGCTGGGCGCGCTCTTCGTCAGCATCGTCACCTGGGTACTCGGCGCGATCCTCGACCGCGACTGATCCGCGCGGGAGCGGGACACGCGACGATGATCGCGCAACCTCCGGGAAGTAGTGGTGTCACCGCACGTCGGAGGCCACTACTTCCCGGAACCTGCCCTGCGGCGGTACGAGCGGGCGCCCGGACCAGAGTGCGGGAATCGGCCGGCGCGCCGGCTGGGGGCGAGGGTTAACGTCAGGGACGTGTTCACCCTGTCCCGCGCCGACGGTTACCTGCTCAGCACCGATCCGCAGCGCCTCGACCTGCCTCGGGTGCACGCCTGGCTCAGCACGGACGCGTACTGGGCGCTCGGGCGGGACCGGGCGACGGTCGAGAACGCCTTCGCCGGCTCGATCGCGTACGGCGTCTACCGGCCGGGCGACGGCCAGCAGGTCGCGGTCGCACGGGTGGTCACCGATCGCGCGACCTTCGCGTGGCTCTGTGACGTCTACGTGGACCGGGCGGAGCGGGGCAACGGGCTGGGCACCTGGCTGGCCGCGGCCGTACGCGACCATCTCGCGACGCTCGGCGTGCACCGGATCCTGCTGGCCACCCTCGACGCGCACGGGGTGTACGCGAAGGTCGGCTTCGCGCCGGCGGCGGCGGACCGCTTCATGGAGCTGGACCGGCGCGACCAGGCGCCGCCCGGCCCCGAGCTGGACCGGCGCGACCAGGGGACACGTCCGGTGACCCCGGTCACTGGAAAGGAGCATTGAGGTCCGTCACCCCTTACGGTGGAGGGGTGACCCCGCTCCGCCTGGGATACCTGTACGGCTTCGGCGCCTACCTGCTCTGGGGCTTCTTCCCGCTGTACCTCAAGCTGCTGCGCCCGGCCGGGCCGCTGGAGATCCTCGCGCACCGGATCGTCTGGTCGGTCGTCTTCGTGGCGTTGCTGCTCGCCGCGCTGCGCAACATCGGCTTCCTGCGGGCGCTGGCCCGCCGGCCCCGGGCGCTGGCCGGGATCGGTGTGGCGTCCGCGCTGATCGCCGTCAACTGGGGCACCTACATCTACGGCGTGAACTCCGACCGGGTGGTGGAGACGGCGCTCGGCTAATTCATCAACCCGCTGGTGGTCGTGCTGCTTGGGGTGACCGTCCTGCGTGAGCGGCTGCGGCCCGCGCAGTGGGTGGCCCTGAGCATCGGCGCACTCGCCGTCGCGGTGCTCACCGTCGACTACGGTCGGCTGCCCTATCTGGCGCTCACCCTGGCCCTCAGCTTCGGCGGGTACGGCCTGGTCAAGAAGCGGCTCGGGTTGCCGGCGGCGGAGGGCCTGTTCGTGGAGTCGGCCGTGCTGGCGCTGCCCGCCGTCGGCTACCTGGGCTGGCTCGCGGCGAGCGGCGAGGCCGCGTTCGGGCACGTCTCGGCGGGGCACACCGTGCTGCTGGTGCTGGCGGGAGCCGCCACCGCGATTCCGCTCCTGCTCTTCGCCGGGGCGGCCAACCGGCTGCCCCTCACCAACCTCGGCATGATCCAGTACCTCGCGCCGATCCTTCAGCTCGCCTGCGGTGTCCTCATCTTCCACGAGCCGATGCCGCCGGCCCGCCTCGCCGGCTTCGCCCTGGTGTGGCTCGCGCTGATCGTCTTCACCGCCGACGCGATCCGCAACGCCCGCCGCACCCGGGCCCACGCCCGCTCCGCGCCCCTCCGCGATCTCGCGGTCAGCGCCCGCGAGATGGGCTGACCGTCCCGAGTTCGCGGGGCCATCGGGTGGAGGCGGGGCGGGTCAGCGGACGTCGTAGCCCAGGACGGGGGTTCCGTCGGCGCGCAGCAACTCCAGCCGGACCAGCTCCGCGTCGGTGAACCGGGTCGCGCCGGAGAACCGTACGTCGTCGCCGGGTGCGGCCAGCCACGAGCCGATCTGCTCGATCGCGCCGTCGGGACCGTGCGCCACCAGGCGGAACGTGTACGCCTTGCCGTAGCCGGCGCGCGCCTCGTAGCCGCAGTGCATGGTCACCTCGGTGCCCCAGTCGGTGCCGGTCAGGCCGATCTCGGCGTGCACCGGCACGCTGCCGCCGACCGGCTGCATGGCCACCATCCGCACCTGCACGGGTGTCGGTGCGGTCTCGCGGGGCAGCACGGCGGCGGTGCCGACGCCCACCACCAGGGCCAGCGCCGCCGCCGCGAGCCCGATCAGCGCATAGCGTCGGCGGGTCGCCGCCCGCTCGCGGCGCCGGCTCCGGCGGGCCTCGTCGAGCAGCGCCGGCAGCGCCGGACCCGACGGGGGCGGCAGGAACTGCTCCAGCCCGGCCGGGTCGAGCCGCCCGAGCAGGCCGGGCAGCACCGCGATCTCGGCCACCGCGTCCCGGCACTCGGCGCACCCGGACAGGTGCCGCTCGTACGCGGCGCGTTCGGCGGGAGCGAGCGCACCCAGCACGTACGCGCCGTCGTCGTGCGCGAACTCACACCGGGTCATCCGGTCACCCCCATCTCGGCCAGGACCAACCGTAGTGAGCGCAGGGCGTAGTGCGTCCGTGACTTGACCGTGCCCGGCGGCACCCCCAGCCGCGACGCCGCCTCGGCCACCGAGCGCCCCTGGTAGAAGCACTCCACCAGCACCTCCCGATGAGTGGGGCTGAGCCGGTTGAGGGCCTCGGCGACGGTCCACGCCTCCACGGCGCGCTCCGCCTCGTCCACCACCTCGGGCGGCTCCGGCAGCTCGTCGGTGTAGATCTCACCGACCCGGGTGGACCGTCGCCGCCACGCGTCGATGGCCAGGTTGCGGGCGGTGGTGAAGAGCCACGCGCGGACGGAGCCGCGCCGCGGATCGAGCGACTCGGGGTGCCGCCACGCGCGCAACAGGGTCTCCTGCACCAGGTCCTCGGCCCGTTGCCGGTCGCCGTTGACCAGTCGCAGGGCGTGCGCGTACAGCGCCTCCGCGTGCTCGTCGTGCAGCGCGCGGAGCAGTTGGGCGTCGTGGTCGGTGATGGCGGTCTCCTCGCTTCCGGCGCGAGTCGCGGCGGGGCGTTCAACCCGGGAATACGCACGGCCACCGTCAATGGTTCAGCCCGAGCTCAGTGGCGCTTTGCCCGGTCCCGCCCGGGCGAGGTGTTCATGCCGGGTTCACACTCCGGCCGACGGTCGCTCACCGGGTCCTCCTAGCGTCCGGCACGTATGCGCGCCCGACCCCACGGTCCCGCGCCACCACACCGACCCAGGAGGCTCCCCCCCATGAGCGACCGTCCCCGGATGCTGCCGCTGCTGGGCTCCACCCGCCACGGCAGCCGCGACGCGATGACCTGTCTCTACCGCTGCGGCAACGCCTGCGACCACCCGGTTCCGAACACCTCCGACAACGCGTACTTCGGTGACGTCGTGAACGGCGAGATCACCCGGCGGGGCGTCGTCCGGGCCGGCGCGGTCGGCGCGCTGGTGCTGGGCTTCGGTGGCGCGGCCGCCGGCGCGCTGGCCGGCGCGGCGCCCGCCGCGGCCGCCGCGGAGACGCCGGTGGTGCCCGAGGCCACCGAGTTCGCCCGCCCGCCGAAGGGCATCGGCAGCGGCGCGCTGACGTTCAAGCCGATTCCGCCGAACAAGCTGGACACGCTGGTGGTGCCGAACGGCTACGACCACGCCGTCGTCATCAAGTGGGGTGACGAGGTCGTTCCCGGCGCGCCGACGTTCGACGTGCACCGGCAGACCGCCGCCGCGCAGGCCAAGCAGTTCGGCTACAACAACGACTTCGTCGGTGTGCTGCCGCTGGACAAGCAGGGCCGGCGGGCGCTGCTCGTGGTCAACCACGAGTACACCAACGAGGACCTGATGTTCCCGGCCTTCCCCGGCCTGGACAACCTCTCCGTCGAGCAGCTGCGGGTCGCGATGGCCGCGCACGGCATGTCCGTGGTGGAGCTGGAGCGGGTCGACGGCACCGGACAGTGGCGGCCGGTCGACCACGGCCGCCGGCCGTACAACCGGCGGGTCACCGCACTGGCCACCAAGTTCGACCTGACCGGGCCGGCCGCCGGTTCGGCGTGGCTGATGACCGCCGCCGACCCCAAGGGCCGTACCGTCATCGGCACGCTGAACAACTGCGCCGGCGGCGTGACCCCGTGGGGCACGGTGCTCTCCGGTGAGGAGAACTTCAACCAGTACTTCGTGGGCGGCGACGGCGCCCCGGCCGAGCTGAAGGCGAAGCTGGAGCGGTACGGCATCCCCACCACCACCCGCTACCCCAGCGGCAGCCGCAAGTGGGACCGCGCGGACGAGCGGTTCGACCTGGCGAAGAACCCGAACGAGGCGCACCGCTTCGGCTGGATCGTCGAGATCGACCCGTTCGACCCGGAGGCCCGCCCGCGCAAGCACACGGCGCTGGGCCGGTTCAAGCACGAGGGCGCGAACGTCATCGTCACCAAGGACGGCCACGTGGTCGCGTACATGGGCGACGACGAGCGGTTCGACTACCTGTACAAGTTCGTCTCGGACAAGAAGTTCATGAAGGGCAACTCCTGGGCTGCCCGGAAGCACAACCTGACCCTGCTGGAGTCCGGCACCCTCTACGTCGCGAAGCTGGACCAGACCAGCGCCGACGAGATCGACGGCTCGGGCAAGCTCCCCTCGGACGGCGCCTTCAACGGCCGGGGCCGCTGGATCAAGCTGGTCAGCGGCAACCGCTCGTACGTCGACGGGATGACCGCCGCGGACGTGCTCACCTTCACCCGGCTCGCCGGTGACAAGGTCGGCGCGACGAAGATGGACCGGCCCGAGGACGTCGAGCCGAACCCGCTCACCGGCAAGGTGTACGTGGCGCTGACCAACAACACCAACCGGGGTGTCGGCAGCAACCCGAAGGCCGACGAGGCCAACCCGCGCAACGCCAACAAGCACGGGCAGGTCCTGGAGCTGGTCGAGGAGCGCGGCGACAACGCCGCCGAGTCGTTCGCCTGGTCGCTGCCGATCGTCTGCGGCGACCCGGCCGACGCGTCGACCTACTTCGCCGGGTACGACAAGACCCAGGTCTCCCCGATCTCCTGCCCGGACAACGTCGCCTTCGACGCCACCGGAAACCTCTGGATCTCCACCGACGGCAACGCGCTGGGCAGCAACGACGGCCTCTTCGCGACCGCGCTGGAGGGCCCGGAGCGGGGTCACCTCAAGCAGTTCCTGACCGTGCCGCTCGGCGCGGAGACCTGCGGCCCGTTCATCACCGGCGACAACCGTTCGGTGTTCGTGGCCGTGCAGCACCCGGGTGAGATCACCGGCGCGTCGGTCGAGAAGCCGGCGTCGAACTGGCCGGACGGCGACTTCGCCAAGCCCGGCGTGGTGGTCACCTGGCGTCTCGACGGCGGCCCGGTGGGCAGCTGACGTTTCCCCGGCGGTCCGGAGCCGACCGCCGTCGTGGGGCCCTCTCCCAGCCTGGGTGAGGGCCCCACGTCGTGTGCGGGCGCCGGCACCGCCGGAGCGGACGCACCGAGCCGGAGGCGCCGGCCGGAAGCCCCGGCGATCAGTGTTCGGTGGCGATGCCGTCGGCGACGGCCCGGGCGACGGTGAGCAGCTTCGCGCGGACCACCCGGGCGGAGGTCATCATCTCGCTGGCCGGTAGCGCGCAGGCGAGCACGACCCGACGCTCCATGTCCTTGTCCGGGCTCACCAGCACCGAGGCGCACGCCACGCCCTGCCGGAACTGCCCGAGCTCCAGCTGCATGCCCCGCCGCTCGCCGGCGGCCAGGTCCGCCTCGAACGCCTCGGCGGTGGTGAGGGTGGCGCTGGTGAACGGGCGCATGCCGTACTCCCGCAGGTAGCGGAAGCGCTGCTCCGCGGTGAGCGTGGCGAGCAGGCTCTTGCCGAGCGCGGTCGCGTGGGCGCCCTCGTCGAAGCCGGGGACCAGCTCCTCCATGTACGGCGAGCGGGAGCCCTCGGCGACCGCGGTCACCGCGACCTGGCCGCCCACGAACCGGCCCAGGTAGTGGCTGTAGCCGGTGTCGACGGCGGCCCGGCGCAGGGTCTCCCCGACGGCCGGCGGGCCCCGGAACGCGGTCACCAGCTCCCGGTAGCGGTCCGCGACCTCCAGCCCCACGATGTACGTGCCGTCCTCGCGGCGGATCACGTAGCCCTCGTACGCCAGGGTGCGCACGAGGTGGTAGGTGGTGGCCACGGTCAGCTCGCACCGCCGGGCGATCTGTTTCACGGTCAGCCCCTTGGGGGCACGGCCGACCGACTCGAGCACGCGTAGCGCGCGGGAGACGCTACGGATCAGGTCCGAAGGTTCCGCCAAGGGGTCGCGCACAACCACCTCCGCCGCCGGGGACTTACACCATATGAAATCCAGGCCCCACGCGGAACGCCTGTTCGGGTCGAGGATGCCAGACCGTCATCAACAGCTCGTGAACCAACGGACACGAAACGTGCTGGTCACCGCCGAGGCGTAGGTTTGCCGGGCCATGACCGAAAGCACTCTCACCTCTGCCCCGGCGCCCGTCCCGACCCGGCCCGTCCGCGCCGCCGCCAGCGCCATCGTCGTCACCATCGCCTGCGTCCTGCCGGTGTTCCTGGTCGGTGGTCTCGCCGTACAGCTGGAAGCCGACCTCGGCTTCTCCCCCGCCGGGCTCGGCCTCGCCGTGTCGCTCTACTTCGGCGTCGGCGCGCTGGCCTCGGTGCCCTCCGGGGCCCTCGCCGAGCGGTACGGGCCGGCGGTGGTCGCCCGCACCGGCATCCTGCTCTCCGCCGCCTGCCTGCTCGCCGTGGCCGTGCTGGCCCGGTCGTACGCGGTGCTGCTCGGCCTGCTGGCGCTCGCCGGAATCGCGAACGCCCTCGGCCAGCTCGCCAGCAACGCCGCGTTGGCCCGGCACGTCCCGCCACGGCGGCAGGGGCTGTCGTTCGGCATCAAGCAGGCCGCCATCCCGGTCTCCACCCTGCTGGCCGGCGCGGCGGTGCCCACCATCGCGCTCACCGCCGGCTGGCGTTGGGCGTTCGCCGTCGCCGCCTGCGTCGCGCTGGCCGCCCTGCCGGCCGTACCCCGACGCGAGGCCCGGCCCGACCGGCGCGCGGGCGGCGCGCGGGCCGGCAGGGGCACCGGCGCGCTCGTGGTCATCGGCGTGGCCGCCACGCTGGCCGCGGGCGCTGCCAACGCGCTGGGCACGTTCGTGGTGGACTCGTCGGTCGACCGTGGGCTGGCCCCGGGGCTGGCCGGCCTGACGCTGACCCTGGGCAGCGCGGTCTGCGTCGCGGCCCGGGTGGGCGCCGGTTGGCTCGCCGACCGCCGCTCCGGCGGCCACGTCGCCCTCATCGCCGGCATGCTGGTCGTCGGCGCGGGCGGTTTGGGGCTGCTCGCGGTGGCCGGCCCGGTGTCGCTGGTGGTCGGTGTGGTGCTCGGCTTCGGCCTGGGCTGGGCCTGGCCCGGGCTGATGAACTTCGCCGTGGTCCGGCTGCACCCGCAGGCCCCGGCCGCCGCCACCTCGATCACCCAGACCGGGGTGTACGCGGGCGGCTGCCTCGGCCCGCTCTGCCTCGGCGCGATCGCCGCCCGGATCGGCTACTCGGCAATGTGGAGCACGGCGGCGGTGTCCATGATCGTGGCCGCCGCGCTCATGCTCACCGGCAGCCGCCTCCTGGCGCGTCCCTGACCGACCAGCTGGGTCGCGGCGCTCCCGCCGGATTCGGTCGAGACCAGCCTCGGACGGTCAGCTGGTGCGGTCGGCCACGAAGTCGCAGAGCGACTCCAGCGCGCCGCGAGCCGGATTGTGCGGCAGCGGCGCGAGCCGGGCGCGGGCGTCCTCGGCGTAGCTGCGGACGGTCTCCCGGGCCCGCTTCAGGGCCGGGCTCTCCCGCAGCAGGCCGAGCGCCTCGGCGTGCAACGCGTCGTCGGTGACCGCGCCGGCGGCGAGGATCTCCCGCAAGCGCACGGACGCGGCGTCGGAGTCGTCACCGGCCTGGGCGTAGAGCACCGGCAGCGTGGGCACCCCCTCGCGGAGGTCGGTGCCGGGTGTCTTGCCCGACTGGACCGACTCGGAGGCGATGTCGAGCAGGTCGTCGGAGAGCTGGAAGGCGACCCCGATGGTCTCGCCGTAGCCGGCGAGCGCCTCGATGTGCTCCGGCGCCGCCCCGCCGAACATCGCGCCGAAACGGGCCGAGGTGGCGATCAGGGAGCCGGTCTTGCCGGCGATCACCTCGAGGTAGTGCCGCACCGGGTCGTCGCCGGGGCGCGGCCCGACGGTCTCGGCGATCTGCCCGTGCACGAGCCGGGCGAAGGTGCGGGCCTGCAGGCGTACGGCCTCGGTGCCCAGGTCGGCCGCCAGGTCGGCGGCGCGGGCGAAGAGGTAGTCGCCGACCAGGATGGCCACCGAGTTGGTCCAGCGGGAGTTGGCGCTCGGCGCACCCCGGCGCACGGCGGCCTCGTCCATGACGTCGTCGTGGTAGAGGGTCGCCAGGTGGGTGAGCTCCATCACGACCGCGGCGGGCACGACCGGCCCCGCCGTCGGATCGCCGAACTGGGCGCCGAGGGCGACCAGCAGCGGGCGGAACCGCTTGCCGCCGGCCTCGAGCAGGTGGCGGGCGGCCTCGGTGACGAACGGGTCGGCGCTGGCCACACTGGCCCGCAGCTCGACCTCCACTTTGTCGAGCACTGCCAGCACGGACGCCTCGAGCGCCGGATCGGCGAGGTAGAGGCCGAGATCTCCGAACTGCCCCGTGCTCTGCCGGCTCCGGCGGCCGCCGGAGCCGGTGGCACCTGTACGCTCGCCAGCCGGATTCACCACGCCTCCACCATGCCACACCCGTTCGACCTGCCCCGGACGGGGGCGACGTGCGAACGGGCCCCGGACACGGTACGGGGCCGGTACGCCGTGGCGTACCGGCCCCGGTTGGCCGAGGAGACGGTCTATCTGACGAATTCGGCCGCTCCGGTGGCGAGGTCGAGCAGCGGCGCCGGCGCGACACCGAGGACCAGGGTGGCCACCACCCCGATCATCAGGGCGGCCGAGGTGAGCCCGCCGGGCACCGTGACGGTCGGCGTGGACTCGCCCGGCTCGGACAGCCACATCATCACGACGACCCGCAGGTACGGGAAGGCCAGCACCATGCTGGTGAGGACACCCGCGATCACCAGCCAGGCCCGACCGTCGGCCAGCGCCGGCCCGAAGACCGCGAACTTGCTGGTGAAGCCGCTGGTCAGCGGGATGCCGGCGAAGGCGAGCAGGATGAAGGTGAAGACGGCGGCGTAGAACGGGGAGCGGCGCCCCAGCCCGGCCCAGCGGGACAGGTGGGTGGCCTCCCCGTCGGCGTCGCGGACGAGGGTCACCACGGCGAACGCGGCGAGCACCGAGAAGCCGTACGCCACCAGGTAGAACATCGTGCCGGAGAGCCCGTCCTTCGACGGTGCCAGCACGCCGACCAACAGGTAGCCGGCGTTGGCGATCGACGAGTAGGCGAGCAGCCGCTTGATGTCGGTCTGGGTCACCGCGAGCACCGCGCCGACCAGCATGGTCAGCACCGCCACGGCGCCGAGCACCGGGGTGAAGTCCCAGGTGGCGCCGGCGAATGCGACGTGGAAGACCCGCAGCAGGGCACCGAACGCGGCGACCTTGGTGCAGGCGGCCATGAAGCTGGTGACCGGGGTCGGCGCGCCCTGGTAGACGTCGGGCGTCCAGACGTGGAACGGCGCCGCGGCCGCCTTGAACAGCAGGCCGATCGCGAGCAACGCCATGCCGGCGAAGAGCAGCACCCGGCTGGCCGGCGACTCGCTCACCGCCGCGTTGATGGTGGCGAAGTCCACGTTCGCCGAGCGGCCCGGGATGCCGGCGGTGAAGCCGTAGATCAGGGCCACCCCGAACAGGAAGAACGCGGAGGCGTACGCGCCGAGCAGGAAGTACTTCATCGCCGCCTCCTGGCTCAGCAGGCGCCGGCGACGGGCCAGCGCGCAGAGCAGGTAGAGCGGCAGCGAGAAGACCTCGAGCGCGATGAACATGGTGAGCAGGTCGTTCGCCGCGACGAAGATCAGCATGCCGCCGATGGCGAACGAGGTCAGCGGGTACACCTCGGTGGCGCCGTTGCGCCCCTCGGCCTGCCGCCGGTCCTCCACGGACTCGGCGGTGATCGCGGCCTGGGCGACGAACGCACCGCCCCGCTCCACCGTGCGCTCGCCGATCAGCAGCAGCGCCATCGCCGAGAGCACCAGGATCGCGCCCTGCAGGAAGAGCGTCGGCCCGTCCACGGCGATCGCCGAGCCGGCGGTGATGAGCCGGTCGTCGGCGTTGAGGACCACCATGGTCAGCGCGCCGAGCACGGCGAGCAGCGCCACCGACAGCTGCGTCACGTGCCGCGCCCGTCGCGGCACGAACGCCTCGACGAGGACGCCGGCCAGGGCCGCGCCCAGCATGATCAGGATCGGGGCGAGCGCCGCGTAGTCAATCGAGGGCAGCTTCAACTCGGTCATTTCGCGGCCTCCTGGACGGTGCCCACCGACGGGGCGGGGTCGGTCCTGCCGATGTCGTCCATGGTCGCCTGGACGGCGGGGTTGATCACGTCGGTGACCGGCTTCGGGTAGAAGCCGAGCAGCACGATCAGCGCGATCAGGGGTGCGACCACGACCTTCTCGCGCAGGTTGAGGTCACGACGCATCCCGTCGACCTCGGTGAGCGCCGGGTTGAGCGTGCCCTGGGTGGTGCGTTGCACCATCCACAGCACGTACGCGGCGGCGAGGATGATGCCGAGCGTCGCGATGATCGCGACCGGCTTGTTCACCGTGAACGTGCCGATCAGCACCAGGAACTCGGAGATGAAGGGCGCGGTGCCGGGCAGCGCCAGCGAGGCGAGACCGGCGAAGAAGAGCACCCCGGCCAGCACCGGGACCAGCTTGCCGGCGCCGCCGAAGTCGCTGATCAGCGCCGAGCCCCGGCGGGCGATCAGCATGCCCACCACCAGGAACAGCAGGCCGGTGGCGAGACCGTGGTTGACCATGTAGAGCACGGCGCCCGTGCCGGCCTGGGTGGTGAAGGCGAAGATGCCCACGCCGATGAACCCGAAGTGGGCGATCGAGGTGTACGACACCAGCCGCTTCAGGTCGTTCTGACCGACCGCCAGCAGCGCGGCGTAGATGATGCCGATCAGGCCGAGCGCCAGCGCCCAGGGCGCGAACCACTTGGCCGCGTCCGGGAAGAGCGGCAGGCAGTACCGCAGGATGCCGAACGTGCCGACCTTGTCGAGCACGCCCACCAGCAGCGCCGCCGCGCCGGCCGGGGCCGCGCCACCGGCGTCCGGCAGCCAGGTGTGGAACGGGAAGAACGGCGCCTTGATCGCGAACGCGAGGAAGAAGCCGAGGAAGAGCCAACGCTCGGTGCCGGTGGAGATGTCCACCTGGGACAGCGCCTGCCAGTCGAACGTCTTCCCGCCGACGACCCAGAGACCGATCACCGCGGCGAGCATGAAGAGGCCGCCGACCAGCGAGTAGAGGAAGAACTTCACGGCCGCGTACTGCCGCTGGTGGCCGCCGTAGCTGCCGATGAGGAAGTACATCGGCACCAACATGACCTCGAAGAACACGTAGAACAGGAAAACGTCGGCGGCCGCGAAGACGCCGATCATCGTGCACTCGAGGACGAGCAGCAGCGCGAAGTAGACCGGCACCGAGCGCTTCGAGGACTCGGCGTCGTGCCAGGACGCCAGGATCACCAGCGGCACCAGCACCGCGATCAGCATCAGCATGACCAGCGCGATGCCGTCGGCGGCGAAGGTGAAGTTGACGTCCCAGTTCGGGATCCACGGGTACGACTCGCGGAACTGGAAGCGGTCACCGCCGACCTTGAAGGTGATCCACATGACCACCGAGAGCACCAGGACCAGCAGCGACCAGACGAACGCCACCTGCTTGGCCAGCTCCGGCCGGTGGCGTGGCAGGAGGGCCACCACCAGGGCGCCCACCAGCGGCGCCACGGTCAGCACCGAGAGGAACGGGAAGTTGGACATTATGCGGCCTTACCTCCGTCGTCACTGCGTGGCCCGCCGGCGGGGGCGGCCGGGAAGAGGTCGATCACGCCAGCCACCCCGCCTGCACGGCCAGGAACGCCGCCACCACGAGCAGCGCACCGGTCAGGATCGAGGTCGCGTACGACCGGACGAAGCCGGTCTGCAGCCGCCGGAGGCGACCCGAACCACCGCCGACGCCGGCGGCGAGGCCGTTCACCAGGCCGTCGACGCCCCGGTTGTCGAGGAAGACCAGCGCCCGGGTGAGGAAGATGCCCGGCTTCTCGAAGACCGCCTCGTTGAAGGCGTCGGCGTAGAGGTTCCGCCGGGCGGCGGTGACCAGCACACCGGCGGGCTGCGGCGCGGTGGCCGTCCCGTCCCGGAACAGGAACCAGGCCAGCCCGGCGCCGAGCACGGTGACCAGGATCGACAGGATCGTGATCACGGCGTGGGAGAGCACCGGGTGGTGCGCGGCCTCCTGGCCGCCCAGGCCGGCGGTGGCGGTCAGCCAGTCCGGCACCGAGGTGGAGAGCAGGTAGCCGGCTCCGATCGAGCCGACCGCCAGCAGGATCAGCGGGACGGTCATCAGCTTCGGCGACTCGTGCGGGTGCTCGATGTCCTCGGTCCAGCGGGCCGGGCCGTGGAAGGTGAGCACGAAGAGCCGGGTCATGTAGAACGCGGTCAGCCCGGCGCCGAGCAGGGCCGCCCCGCCGAAGAGCCAGGCGGTCCAGTCCTCCCGCTCGAAGGCCGCCACGATGATCGGCTCCTTGGAGAAGTAGCCGGACAGGGGCGGGATGCCGATGATGGCGAGCCAGCCCATCATGAAGGTCAACCAGGTGATCTTCATGTGCTTGGACAGCGCGCCGAAGCGGCGGATGTCCACCTGGTCCTTCATGCCGTGCATGACCGAGCCGGCGCCGAGGAACATGTTGGCCTTGAAGAAGCCGTGCGCCAGCAGGTGGATGATGGCCAGGGCGTACGCGCCGCCACCGAGCCCGACGCCGAGGAACATGTAGCCGATCTGACTGACCGTCGACCAGGCCAGCACCCGCTTGATGTCGTCCTTGGCCGCGCCGATGATGCAGCCGATCAGCAGCGTGAGCGCGCCGACACTGACCACCACGAGCTGGAGCGTCGTGTTGGCCGAGAAGATCGGGTTGGACCGGGCGATCAGGTAGACGCCCGCCGTGACCATGGTCGCCGCGTGGATGAGCGCCGACACCGGGGTCGGGCCCTCCATCGCGTCCGGCAGCCACGCCTGGAGCGGGAACTGGCCGGACTTGCCGGTCGCGCCGAGCAGCAGCAGGAGGCCGAGCAGCAGCACGGTGGTGGCACCGATCGCGCCGACGCCGTTGAAGACCTCGTCGTACTGGGTGGTGCCGAGGGTCGCGAACATGATGAAGATCGCGATGGCCAGCCCGGCGTCGCCGACCCGGTTCATCAGGAACGCCTTCTTGCCCGCGGTGGCCGCGCTCGGCCGGTCGTACCAGAAGGAGATCAGCAGGTACGACGCGAGACCGACGCCCTCCCAGCCGACGTAGAGCATCACGTAGTTGTTGCCGAGCACCAGCAGCAGCATGGCGGCGACGAAGAGGTTGAAGTAGCCGAAGAACCGCCGGCGACCCGCGTCGTGCGCCATGTACTCGACCGCGTAGAGGTGGATCAGGAAGCCCACCCCGGTGATCAGCAGGACGAAGACAGCGGCCAGCGGGTCGAAGAGCAGACCGAAGTCCACCTGGAACCCGCCGACCGAGATGAAGTCCCACAGGCTCAGCTCGACCGACTTGTTCTCCAGGCCCCGCAGCTGGAAGAACGAGGCCAGGCCGAGCACGAAGGAGACGCCGATCGCGCCCACGCCCAGCCAGTGTCCCCACCGGTCCGCCCGCCGGCCGAGCAGCAGCAGGATCGCCGCGCTGACCAGCGGGACGGCCACCAGCAGCCAGACGCTGCCGAGCAGGCCGTCCGCCGTCGCGTAGGTGACGGCCCCCGCCGGCTCGGCCGGGGCGTTCGTCAGAATCTCTCCCACCGCAGGCCCCTCTTAGTACTTGAGCAGGTTGGCGTCGTCGACGCTCGCCGAGCGCCGAGTCCGGAAGATCGCCATGATGATCGCCAGCCCGACCACGACCTCGGCCGCGGCCACCACCATCACGAAGAACGCCATGATCTGACCGTTGAGATCACCGTTGATCCGGCTGAAGGTGACCAGCGTCAGGTTGGCCGCGTTGAGCATCAGCTCGACGCACATGAACAGCACGATCGCGTTGCGGCGGATGAGCACACCGGCGGCACCGATGGTGAAGAGCACCGCCGCCAGCACCAGGTAGTAGTCAGGTGTCACTTCTCCGTGCCCTTCAGGGAGGTCTCCTGAGCGGTCAGCTCGCGGACCGGCAGGATGTCCGGCGTGCTCCGCTCGGTGAGGCGGCCGTCCGGCAGGCGGGCCGGCGTGGCCACCGAGGAGGAGGTGGCGAAGACACCCGGGCCGGGCTTCGGGCCGGGGTAGTTGCCGGGGCGGAAGCGGGCTCGCATGGTCGCCGGCTGGTCGAGCCGGTCCTCCTTGCGCCGCTCGATGTGCGCCAGCACCATGGCGCCGACCGCCGCGGTGATGAGCAGCGCCGAGGTGAGCTCGAAGGCGAAGACGTACTTGGTGAACAGCAGTCGGGCGATGCCCTGCACGTTCCCCTCGGCGTTGGCCTGGTCGAGACCGGCCCCCGTGGTGCCCTCCAGGGCCCGGTAGAGACCGCCGCCGACCAGGCCGGCGAAGCCGAGGCCGAGGGCGATCGCGGCCGCCCGCTGCCCGCGCAGCGTCTCGATCAGCGAGTCGGACGCGTCCCGGCCGACCAGCATCAGCACGAAGAGGAAGAGCATCATGATCGCGCCGGTGTAGACGATGATCTGCACCATGCCGATGAACGGGCCCGCCTGGAGAACGTAGAACACGCCGAGGCAGAGCATGGTCAGCACCAGCCACAGCGCCGAGTGCACGGCGTTGCGCGCGGCGACCATCCCGATCCCGCCGAGCAGCGCGAGCGGGGCGAGGATCCAGAAGGTGACCGCCTCGCCGGTGGACACCGCACCCGCCGCGGCGAGCACCGTCTGCGTGGTCATGCCGAGCCTCCCTTGCCCGCTTCGGCCCGCTGGGCCGCCTGCTCGGCGCCCGGGAACGTCACGCCGGGGTGCTCCTCGACCGCGTAGCGGCCGGGGCCCATCGGGGAACGCTCGGCGCCCGCCGAGGTGCCCGGGTTGGTCAGCGACCCGACGTAGTAGTCCTTCTCGCTCTCGCCCAGCCGCATCGGGTGCGGCGGCTGCTCCATGCCCGGCAGCAGCGGCGCGAGCAGCTGCTCCTTCGTGAAGATCAGGTCCTGCCGGTTGTCCCGGGCCAGCTCGTACTCGTTGCTCATGGTCAGCGAGCGGGTCGGGCAGGCCTCGATGCAGAGCCCGCAGAAGATGCAGCGGGCGTAGTTGATCTGGTAGACGCTGGCGTACCGCTCACCCGGCGAGAAGCGCTGCTCGTCGGTGTTGTCGCCACCCTCCACGTAGATCGCGTCGGCCGGGCAGGCCCAGGCGCACAGCTCACAGCCGATGCACTTCTCCAGCCCGTCCGGGTGCCGGTTGAGGATGTGCCGCCCGTGGTAGCGCGGCGCCGACACCGGCGGCTTGAACGGGTAGTCGGTGGTGACGACCTTCCTGAACATGTGCGAGAAGGTGACCCCGAAGCCCTTGAACGTTCCGGTGATCGCGCCCACGTCACACCTCCCTGGAGTCCGAGCCGGCGGCGATGTTGGCCGGCTCCCGCTCGGCGACCACGCGCATGGTGCGCGGGCTCGGTGGTACCTGAAGATCCATCGGCGGCAGCGGGAAGCTGCCGTGCGGCCGGCTGTCGACCTGCTCCTGGACGGTCGGCTTCGGCTGCGGCTTCCGGCTCGGCCAGACGAGCGTGAGGATCAGCAGCACGCCGGCCGGGATGCCGACCGCGATCACCTTGCCCTGGGTGTCCCAGTCCTCGATGGAGCGGAGCCCGCTCAGCACCAGGATCCAGACCAGGTTGATCGGCAGCAGCACCTTCCAGCCGAACCGCATGAACTGGTCGTAGCGGAGCCGGGGCAGCGTGCCGCGCAGCCAGACGAAGACGAAGACCAGCGCGATGACCTTGCCGAAGAACCAGAGCATCGGCCACCAACCGGAGTTGGCCCCCTCCCAGAGGGTGATCGGCCAGGGCGCGCGCCAGCCACCGAGGAAGAGCGTCGTGGTGACCGCGGACATGGTCACCATCGCGACGTACTCGGAGAGCATGAACAGCGCGAACTTCAGCGAGCTGTACTCGGTCATGAAGCCCGCGACCAGCTCGGACTCCGCCTCGGGCAGGTCGAACGGCGCCCGGTTGGTCTCACCGACCGTGGCGATGAAGAAGATGATGAAGCTGGGGAGCAGCAGGATCGCGTACCAGCCCGGCGCGGGCAGGTCGACGCCGCCGATGCTGAGCTGCGTCCCGTGGGCCTGCTTCGCGACGATCCCGCTGGTGCTCATCGTGCCGGCGGTCATGAACACCGCCACGATGCTCAGCCCCATCGCGACCTCGTACGAGATCATCTGGGCGCTGGAGCGCAGACCACCGAGGAGCGGGTAGGTCGAGCCGGACGCCCAGCCACCGAGGACGATGCCGTAGACGGACAGCGACGAGCAGGCCAGCAGCACCAGCACCGCCACCGACACGTCGGTGACCTGCAGCGGCGTCCGGTGGCCGAAGATGCTCACCAGCGGGCCGAAGGGCACCACCGACAGCGCCGTCACCGCGCAGACCACCGAGATGACCGGCGCGAAGAAGTAGACGACCTTGTCCGCGGCCTTCGGCAGGATGTCCTCCTTGAAGGCCATCTTCAAGCCGTCGGCCAGGGTCTGGAGCAGGCCGAACGGGCCGACCTGGTTGGGGCCGGGCCGCACCGCCATCCGGCCGACGACCCGCCGCTCGAACCAGACCCCCAGCAGGGTGGCCAGCACGGCGAAGACGAACGCGAAGGCGACCTTGATGAGGACCAGCCACCACGGATCCTTGCCGAAGTCGGCCAGGGTGGGGTCCTGGGCCAGGTAGACCACGTTCACCGGACTTCCCCTCCGTTCGCGACCACCGGGGCGGCCGAGACCCGTACGACGCTGCCGGAGGTCGCGCCCAGGCTGCGCCGGACGGTCGAGCCGGGCGAGTTGGTCGGCAACCACACGACGCCGTCCGGCATCTCCGTGATCGCCGCGGGCAGGGTGACCGCGCCCCGATCGGTGCCGACCGTCACGGGGTCGCCGTCCGCGACGCCCAGCGCCTCGGCGGTGCCCTTGCCCAGCCGGACCAGCGCCGCCCGGGCCGTCCCGGCCAGGTGCTCGTCGCCGTCGGTGAGGCTGCCCAGGTCGATCAGCTGGTGCCAGGTGGAGAGCACCGCCTCGCCGGCCCGCGGCTGCGGCACCGTCGCCGCCGCCACGGACGGGGCGGCCGGGCGCTCGGTGCGCGACGGCGGCAGGCCACCCAGTTCGCGGCGGACGGTGAGCACGTCGCCCGTCCCGAGCCGCACACCGAGCTGAGCGGCGAGCGCGTCCAGCACCCGACCGTCGTTCATGGCGGTCGTCTGCAGCACCGCGTCGAAGGTGCGCAGCCGGCCCTCCCAATCCAGGAAGCTGCCGGCCTTCTCCTGCGTCGGGGCGACCGGGAGGACCACGTCCGCCCGGCGGGAGACCGCGCTGTTGCGCAGCTCCAGGCTGACCAGGAACGGCACCGTGTCCAGGGCCTGCTCGGCCAGTCGCGGGTCGGCCAGGTCCGCCGGGTCCACACCGGCCACGACGAGCGCGCCGAGCCGGCCCTCGGCGGCCGCCGCCACGATGCCGTCGGTGTCCCGGCCGGCCTGGCTCGGGATCACCCCGGCCGCGATGTCCCACGCCTCGCCGAGCTCCGCCCGGGCCGCCGGCTCGGTGACCAGCCGGCCACCGGGGAGCAGGTTCGGCAGGCAGCCCGCGTCGACCGCGCCGCGGTCACCGGCGCGCCGCGGCACCCAGGCCAGCTTCGCGCCGGTACGCCGGGCGACGTCCGCGGCGGCCGACAGGCCGCCCGGCACCTCGGCGAGCCGCTCACCGACGATGAGGATCGCGCCCTGCTGGCTCAGCGCCTCGGCGACGGTGGCGTGCTCGGCGAGCACGCTGGCCTCCTCGCCCGGCACGACCCGCGCCAGCTTGGCACCGAGCTTCTCCAGGCCGCGGGTGGCGAACGGCGCGATCGCGTACACCGTCAGGGTCCGCTTGAGGTACGCCTTGCGCAGCCGCAGGAAGAGGATCGGGCACTCCTCCTCCGGCTCCAGGCCGACCAGCACGACCGCCGGGGCCTTCTCCACGTCGGCGTACGTCACGTCGGTGACGCCGGCGACCGAGCTGGCCAGGAAGTCGGACTCCTCACGGGAGACCGGCCGCGCCCGGAAGTCGATGTCGTTGGTGTTGAGCGCGACCCGGGCGAACTTCGCGTACGCGTACGCGTCCTCGACGGTCAATCGGCCGCCGGTGAGCACCGCCGTGCCCTGCCCGGAGTCCCGGGCGGCCCGCAGCCCCTCGGCGGCGACGTGCAGCGCCTCGCTCCAGGACGCCTCCCGCAGCTCGCCGGTGCGCTGGTCGCGGACCAGCGGCGTGGTGAGCCGGTCGAAGGCGCGGGTGTACTGGAAGCCCCACCGCCCCTTGTCGCAGTTCCACTCCTCGTTCACCGCCGGCTCGTCGCCGGCCAGCCGGCGCAGCACCTTGCCTCGCCGGTAGTCGGTGCGCTGGGCGCAGCCGGCCGAGCAGTGCTCGCAGACACTCGGGGTGGAGACCAGGTCGAACGGGCGGGCCCGGAAGCGGTACTGGGCCCCGGTCAGCGCGCCCACCGGGCAGATCTGCACGGTGTTGCCGGAGAAGTACGAGTTGAACGGGACGTCGCCCTCGTCGCCCTCCGCGCCGTACGCGTCGTCCCGGTAGATGTTGATCTCCTCGGCGGACGACCGGCCCATCAGGTCGATGAACTTGTCGCCGGCGATCTCCTCGGAGAACCGGGTGCACCGCTGGCAGAGGACGCAGCGCTCCCGGTCCAGCAGCACCTGGCTGCTGATCGGCAGCGGCTTCGGGTACTCCCGCTTGTGCTCGTGGAACCGCGAGTCGGTGCGGCCGGTGGACATGGCCTGGTTCTGCAGTGGGCACTCGCCGCCCTTGTCGCACATCGGGCAGTCGAGCGGGTGGTTGAGCAGCAGCAGCTCCATGACCCCCTCCTGCGCCTTCTTGGCGACCGGGGAGGTGAGCTGGGTGCGGACCACCATGCCGTCCGCGACGGTCTGGGTGCAGGAGGCGACGGGCTTGCGCTGCCCCTCCACCTCGACGAGGCACTGCCGGCACGCGCCGGCCGGGGCCAGCAGCGGGTGGTCGCAGAACCGGGGGATCTCGGTGCCCAGCTGCTCGGCGACCCGGATCAGCAGCGCCCCCTTGGGGGCGGTGACCTCGACGCCGTCGATGGTGAGGGTGACGGTCTCGGTCTGCTTTGCTACGTCGGTCATTAGTGGGCTCCCACCAGCTGCTTGTCCGACAGCTTCGGCGCGGTACGTCCCTCGATGTAGTCGAGGTAGTCCTGCTTGAAGTACTTCAGCGAGGAGGTCACCGAGCTGGTGGCACCGTCACCCAGACCACAGAACGAGCGGCCGAGGATGTTGTCGCAGGTGTCGAGCAGGGTGTCCAGGTCCTCGTGGGTGCCCTGGCCGGAGAGGATCCGCCGGTAGACCCGCACCATCCAGTAGTTGCCCTCCCGGCAGGGAGTGCACTTGCCGCACGACTCGTGGTGGTAGAACTCCAGCCACCGGTAGGTCGCGTAGACCGGGCAGTCCTGGTCGGAGAAGATCTGCGTGGCCGTGGTGCCGAGGATCGAGCCAGCCGCCGCGACCGACTCGAAGTCCAGCGGCACGTCCAGGTGCTCGGCGGTCAGCAGCGGGGTGGACGAGCCACCCGGGGTCCAGAACCGCAGGTTGTGCCCCGGCTGCATCCCGCCGGCCAGCTCCAGCAGCTCGCGCAGCGTGACGCCCATCGAGCACTCGTACTGGCCCGGGTTGGCGACCCGCCCGGAGAGCGAGTAGATCATCGGGCCGGAGGACTTCTCGGTGCCCATGGTCTTCCACCAGTCGGCGCCACCCAGCACGATGTACGGCACGCTGGCGATGGTGCCGACGTTGTTGACCACGGTCGGGCTGGCGTACAGGCCGTGGGTCGCCGGGAACGGCGGGCGCAGCCGGGGCTGGCCCCGGAACCCCTCCAGCGAGTCCAGCAGCGCGGTCTCCTCGCCGCAGATGTACGCCCCGGCACCCGAGTGCACCACCAGTTCCAGGTCGAACCCGGAGCCCAGGATGTTCGTGCCCAGGTAGCCCTTGGCGTACGCCTCCTGCACCGCGTTGCGCAGTCGCCGGGCGGCGTGCACGGCCTCGCCGCGGATGTAGATGTACGCCCGGTTGGCCCGGATCGCGTACGAGGCGATGATGACGCCCTCGACCAGCGAGTGCGGGTCGTGGGTCATCAGCGGCAGGTCCTTGCAGGTGCCGGGCTCGCCCTCGTCGGCGTTGACGACGAGGTAGTGCGGCTTGCCGTCGCCCTGCGGGATGAAGCCCCACTTGAGACCGGTGGGGAAGCCGGCGCCGCCGCGACCGCGCAACCCGGAGTCCTTGATCAGCTGGATCAGGTCGTCCGGGTGGGCCTTGACCGCCTTGCGCAGCGCCGCGTAGCCGTCGAGCTTCTCGTAGGTGCCGATCCGCCAGGCGTCCGGCGACAGCCAGCGCTTGGTGAGCACCGGCGTCAGCTTGGCCAGCGTCTCCGGCCGAGGAGTGGTCACTTCTGGACCCCCGTTTCGCTCGCCACGGCGGAACCGGACCCGCCGGAGCCCGCCGACGCTTCGTTGAGGTTGCGCTCCTGCGCGCCGGCGTCGTCGCCGGCGGGCTTGCCGTCACCGGCCGCCGGGTTCGCCGCCGCGCCCGCGGCCTCCGCCTCCTGCGCGTCGCGCGGAGCCGGGGCGGCCGGGTCGGTGGGGACCTTGGTGCCGGGGGCGTCCGGGACCGCGGTCGCGGCGTCCGGCTGCCGGGTCTCGGCCGCCCGGATCTCCGGCGACTTGTCGTCCGGCGCCTTCACGTCCGGGGCGGTGCTGCCGGTGGCGCTCTCCGGCGCGGCCGGCTCGCCGACCCCGGCGTTGCCGGGGACACCGGTCGGGGCGGACGCGCCGTCGCCACCCCTGGTCACCGTGGCTGCGGGTGCCGCCTTGGCGGCCTCGGCCTTCGCGGCAGCCGCCTTCTCGGCCTCGGCCTTCGCCTTCGCCTCGGCGGCGGCCCGGTCGGCCTCCGCCTTGCTGCGGATCGGCGTCTTCGGGTCGAAGCCCGGCACGGAGACACCGTGCTGCTGGGCCAGCCGCAGACCACGCAGGCTCGGCTCGCCCGGCCCCCCGTCGGCGACCGCACCGTCGCGCTCGTCGGCGAAGCCGGCGAGCTGGATCGCCATCTCCTTGAGCGTGCAGAGCCGGGCGCCCCGGGTCGGCATCGGCCGTCCGCCGGCGCGCAGCTCGTCGACCACGCCGACCGCGGTCTGCGGGTCGACACCGTCGAAGAAGTCGTAGTTGACGGTCATGACCGGCCCGTAGTCGCACGCCGCCAGGCACTCGGCGTGCTCCAGGGTGATCGTGCCGTCCGGCGTGGTCTCGTCGTGGCCGACGCCCAGGTGCTCGACGAGGGTGTCGTAGACCTCCTGGCCGCCGAGCACGTTGCACATGGTGTTGGTGCAGACGCTGACCAGGAAGTCACCGGTCGGCTTGCGCTTGTACATGGTGTAGAAGGTGGCCACCGCGCCCACCTGGGCCTTGTTCAGGCCCAGGACCTCGGCGCAGAACTCCACCCCGGCCGGGGAGACGTAGCCCTCCTCCGCCTGCACCAGGTGCAGCAGCGGCAGCAGGGCCGAGCGCGACCGGTCGGCCGGGTAGCGGGCGATGATCTCCCGTGCCCGGGCCCGGGTCTCTTCAGTGAAAACGGTCATCAGAGTCGCCTTCCGTTCGCGACCTGCGGGGCTCGCAAGCTCACTCCTCGCGCTCACCTGTCACACCCACCCATGACGGGGTCCAGCGAGGCGCCACCCGCGATCACGTCGGCGATCAGGCCGCCCTCGGCCATCGCCGGAAGGGCCTGCAGGTTGACGAAGCTCGGCTCCCGGTAGTGCACCCGGTAGGGGCGGGTGCCCCCGTCGGACACCGCGTGGACGCCCAGCTCGCCGCGGGGCGACTCGATGCCGACGTACACCTGACCCGGCGGGACCCGGAAACCCTCGGTGACCAGCTTGAAGTGGTGGATCAGCGACTCCATCGACTGGCCCATGATCTTGGCGACGTGCTCCAGCGAGTTGCCCATGCCGTCGACGCCGATGGCCAGCTGCGCCGGCCAGGCGATCTTCCGGTCGGCCACCATCACCGGACCCGGCTTCGCGAGCCGGTCCAGAGCCTGCTCGACCAGCTTCAGCGACTCGCGGATCTCGGCGAGCCGGACCAGGTAGCGGCCCCAGACGTCGCCGTCGGTGTGCGTCGGCACGTCGAACTCGTAGGTCTCGTAGCCGCAGTACGGCATGGTCTTGCGCAGGTCCCACGCCAGACCGGCGGAGCGCAGCACCGGGCCGGTCACGCCGAGCGCGACGCACGCGGTCACGTCGAGCACCGCGACGTTCTTGGTCCGCTCGATCCAGATCGGCTGGCCGGAGAGGAGGTTCTCGTACTCCTTGAGCTTCTTCGGCATCAGCTTCAGGAAGTTGCGGATCTTGACAATCGCGTCGTCCGGAACGTCCTGCGCGACGCCACCGGGCCGGACGTACGCGTGGTTCATCCGCAGGCCGGTGATCGTCTCGAAGATGTCGAGGATGTGCTCCCGCTCGCGGAAGCCGTACAGCATCATGTTGATCGCGCCCAACTCCATGCCGGTGGTGGCCAGCCAGACCAGGTGCGACGAGATGCGGTTCAGCTCCATCATCAGCACGCGGATGGTGGTGGCGCGCTCGGTGATGTCGTCGGTGATGCCGAGCAGCTTCTCCACCGCCAGCGCGTACGCCGTCTCGTTGAACAGCGGGGAGAGGTAGTCCATCCGGGTCACGAAGGTGCTGCCCTGGACCCAGTTGCGGTATTCCAGGTTCTTCTCGATGCCGGTGTGCAGGTAGCCGACGACCGAGCGGGCCTCGCGGACCGTCTCGCCCTCCAACTCCAGGATGAGCCGGAGGACGCCGTGGGTGGACGGGTGCTGCGGGCCCATGTTGACGACGATGCGCTCGTCGTTGATGGGGTCGGTGCCGGAGACGACGCTGTCCCAGTCCCCACCGGTGACGGTGAAGACCCTGCCCTCGGTGGTCTCGCGCTCGGTGGCGTAGTTGGACGTGGTCACTGGTAGGACCTCCTCCGGTCCGGCGGCGGGATCTCGGCGCCCTTGTACTCGACGGGCACGCCGCCGAGCGGGTAGTCCTTGCGCTGCGGGTGCCCCTCCCAGTCGTCCGGCATGAGGATGCGGGTCAGGCTGGGGTGGCCGTCGAAGACGATGCCGAACATGTCGTACGCCTCGCGCTCCTGCCAGTCCGCCGTCGGGTAGATCGACGTGACGCTCGGCAGGTGCGGGTCCTCGGCGGAGACCGCGGCCTCCAGCCGGACCATCCGGCGGTAGGTCATCGAGGTGAGCTGGTAGACGACGTGCAGCCGACGGGTCTCCGCGCCGAGATAGTCCACACCGGACACCGAGGAGCAGAGCTCGAAGCGCAGGGCCAGGTCGTCGCGCATCACCTGGCAGACCTCGGCGATCCGCTCCGGGCGTACGTGCAGGGTCAGCTCGCCGCGGTCCACCACCACCTTCTCGATCGCGTCGCCGAAGGCCGGGTAGGCCTCCTCCAGCGCGTCGTAGACCTCGTCGAAGTACTCCCCGAACGGCCGGGCGGCGGCCTCGACGGGTCGGCGCTGGCGGACCAGGCCGCCGTAGCCGGAGACGTCACCCGAGCCCTGGTTGCCGAACATGCCGCGGCCGGCGGGGCTGGCCGGCGGCTGCTCGGCGGGGGCGCCGCTGCTCGCGCCGGCAGGGGTCACCGGTACCGGTACGCCGCCGTCGGTAGGCTTGTCGTCAGTCACTTGATCCCCCCGTGCGGGTGGAGGTGGTTCTGGGCCTTCATCCAGTTCTCGATCCGCAGCTGCTCCTCGCGGCCCTCGCGGACCGCCTGGGTCCACTCGGCACGCCGGGCCTTGTCACTGCGGTACGACGACGGCATCGAGCCGTAGGGCACGACCGGTACGTCGCCGCGCTCCTTGCGCGCCTCGAGCATCTTGCGGCCGTTCGGACCGAGGGGCTCGTGCATGATCTTCTCGCGCAGCTTGAGGACCGCGTCGATGAGCATCTCGGGGCGGGGCGGGCAGCCGGGCAGGTACATGTCGACCGGCACCACGTGGTCGACGCCCTGCACGATCGCGTAGTTGTTGAACATGCCGCCGCTGCTGGCGCAGACGCCCATGGAGAGCACCCAGCGGGGCTCGGCCATCTGGTCGTAGATCTGCCGCAGGACCGGCGCCATCTTCTGACTCACCCGGCCGGCCACGATCATCAGGTCCGCCTGCCGGGGCGAGGCCCGGAAGACCTCCATGCCCCACCGGCCCATGTCGTAGTGCGGGCCACCGGCGGCCATCATCTCGATGGCGCAGCAGGCCAGGCCGAAGGTGGCGCCCCAGACGGACGACTTCCGGGACCAGTTGACCAGCTTCTCCACCGAGGTGAGCAGGACGCCGGCGGGAAGCTTCTCCTCGATGCCCATCTGACGTTCCTTCCTCAGTCCCAGTCCAGGCCGCCGCGCCGCCAGACATAGGCGTACGCGACGAAGACCGCGACGATGAACAGGACCATCTCCACGAAGCCGAAGATCGGCAGGGCGTCGAACGAGACCGCCCAGGGGTACAGGAAGATGATCTCGATGTCGAAGACGATGAAGAGCATCGCCGTCAGGTAGAACTTGATCGGGAACCGGCCGCCGCCGACCGGCTGCGGGCTGGGCTCGATGCCGCACTCGTACGCCTCGAGCTTGGCCTTGTTGTATCGCCGGGGACCGGCGAAGCGGGCGGCGGCCACGGAGAACAGCGCGAACGCCGCGGCGAGGGCGAACAGCCCGATGATGGGTGCGTAAGGCGAGAGCGACATCTTCTTCTCCTGCTCGTCCTTCCCTGCCCTCGTGGTTGACGAAAATCACGATATTCACGTCCCCCACGACGACCTCCGGCGGGGGTCGATCTCTTGGTCCGTCCGCTCCCGTCGCCGGTCGCGGTCGGGGTCTATACCGCGGGCGCCACCTTCGTCATCGCGTTGATGACCCGGTCCATCGCGTCCCCGCCCCGCGGGTCGGTCAGGTTGGCCAGCAGCTTGAGCACGAAGCGCATGAGTGTCGGGTGTGGCATCCCGTGTCGGGTGGCCATCCGCATGACCTCCGGGCGGCCGATCAGCTTCACGAAGATCCCGCCGAGCCGGTAGTAGCCGCCGAAGCGGGCCTTCAGCTCGACCGGGTACGCCTGGAGCGCACGCTCACGCTCCACACCGGCCGGTCGGGCCAGCGCCTGCACCGCGATCTCCGCGGCCAGCTCGCCGGACTCCATCGCGTACGCGATGCCCTCGCCGTTGAACGGGTTCACCATGCCGCCGGAGTCACCGACCAACAACACGCCGCGGGTGTAGTGCGGGACCCGGTTGAAGCCCATCGGCAGCGCGGCGCCGAGGATCGGCCCCTCCGCGTTGGCCTCGTCGGTCATCCCCCAGTCCTCGGGGGTGTTCGCCAGCCAGTCGGTGAGCAGCCGGCGGTAGTTGGTCTTGCCGAACGCGGACGACGAGTTGAGCACCCCGAGACCGACGTTGACCCGACCGTCGCCCAGCCCGAAGATCCAGCCGTAGCCGGGCAGCAGGTTGTCGCCGCTCTCCTTGCTGCGGAGCTCCAGCCAGGACTCCAGGTAGTTGTCGTCGTGCTTGGCCGGGGAGCGGTAGTAGCGCCGGACGGCCACGCCGATCGGCCGGTCCTCGCGCTTGGCCAGCCCGAGCGCGAGCGGGAACCGACCGGAGACCCCGTCGGCCGCGACGACCAGCGGGGCGTGGAAGGCGGCGGGGGCCTTGTCCGGCCCGACCTCGGCCTCGACGCCGATCACCCGGCCGTCCGCGTCGAGCACCGGCCCGGTGACGTTGACGCTGGTGCGCAGCTCGGCGCCGGCGGCGACGGCCTGCTGGGCGAGCAGCTCGTCGAAGTCCAGCCGGGTGCGGACCAGGCCGTAGTTGGGGAAGCTCGCCAGGTCGGGCCAGTCCAGCTCCAGCCGGACGCCGCCGCCGATCACCCGCAGGCCACGGTTGTGCAGCCAGCCCGCCTCGGCGGAGGTGTCCACACCCATCCGGATGAGCTGTCGAACGGCGCGCGGGGTCAGCCCGTCGCCGCAGACCTTCTCACGTGGGAACTCGGTCTTCTCCAGCAGCAGCACCCGCGCCCCGTGCCGGGCGAGGTGGTACGCGGTCGCCGACCCACCGGGACCGGCGCCCACGACGATCACGTCGGCGTCGTTCTCCACCGCGGTCATTCGCGCCTCCTCCCGCGTGCTCGTGAAATGCTTCACAAGCCAGACGTTGGGAGTCTATGACCGACGTCTCATGCACGCCCTACCAGGGGTGCCTAAGTTACCGATGTGACGCGAGGGAAACGTTTCCGTACGCCCGCTGTCAGGCGTGGCTCGGCGCGTCGAGACCGGCATCGACCCGGATCGTCTCCGGCAGGTGCTCACGCAGCGCGCCGCCGGCCGCGCGGTCCAGGGCCGCGAGCACCTCGGCGACCACCTGACGGACGTCGCCCGGATCGGCGCCCGCCAACTCCCGCAGCTGCGCGATGAGTTCGGCGGCGTCGTCGTCGGTGGCGGCCACGGGGTCCGCCGACTCTGGTCCCGTCATGGGGGCGAGCCTACGACGCAAAGTGGACGGAAATCGGATATTCGCGAAAGAAGGGACGCTGCCCTTCGGGGGTGGACGAGCGAGGGCTATTCGCGTACCGCGCGGTGCAGGGCCACCACCCCGCCGGTCAGGTTGCGCCAGGCCACGCTGCGCCAGCCGGTCGCGCCGATGCGCCCCGCCAGGGCCGCCTGGTCCGGCCACGCCCGGATCGACTCCGCCAGATAGACGTACGCGTCGGGATTGCTGGACACGGCGCGCGCCACCGCCGGCAGGGAGCGCATCAGGTACGACAGGTAGACCGTGCGGAACGCCGCGTTGACCGGGGTGCTGAACTCGCAGACCACCAGGCGCCCACCGGGCCGGGTGACCCGGGCCAGCTCCCGCAGCGCGGCGTCGGTGTCGGTCACGTTGCGCAGCGCGAACGAGATGGTCACCGCGTCGAAGCTGGCGTCCGCGAAGGGCAACCGCAGCGCGTCCCCGGCCAGCAGCGACACACTGGGGCGGGTGCGCTTGCCCGCGTACAACATGCCCAGGGAGAGGTCGGCGCCGACCGCGTACGCCCCGGACTGGGCCAGCTCCTCGGTCGACACGCCGGTGCCCGCCCCGACGTCGAGCACCCGCTCGCCCGGGCGCAGCCCGAGCGCGGCCCGGGTCGACCGCCGCCACGACCGGTCCTGCCCGAAGGAGAGCACGGTGTTCGTCAGGTCGTAGCGCTCCGCCACGCCGTCGAACATCGCGGCGACCTCGTGCGGCTGCTTGTCCAGGCTGGCGCGCCGGCCCTGCGGGATGCGACTCACCCCTCCACTCTGCCAGCAACCGACGGCCGGTCGGCCGGTGGGTCCGCGCACGACGAAGGGCGGGTGGCGACCGCCACCCGCCCTTCGACCACGGATCCGCTCAGTCGGTCGGCTTCTCGTCGCCCGGGGTCACCAGCACGACCCGGCGCCGCCGGGACAGCAGCAGCAGCGCACCGCCGGCCAGCAGGACGAGCGCGCCGATCCCGCCGATCAGGCCCGCCTGCACACCGGTCACCGGCAGGCCGCCGTCGCCGTCGCCACCGCCACCGCCACCGCCGCCGCCGCCGGGGGTCGACGTGGCACCGGGGCTCGGCGTCGCCGTGCCGCCCGGCGTGGGGGTGGGCGTCGGCGTCGGCTCGGCCGACAGGTCCACGAACGCCTCGAACGTGGTCTGGTTGTCGACCTCGTCGACCTCGGTGAAGGTGCGACGCTGCGCCTGGGTCGCCACCTCCGGCTCCTCCTCCGCGAGGCCCTCGGCGCGCTCCAGCCCGTACGCGAACAGGTCGCCGTACTTGAGCACCGGCTCGGTGACGTCGTCGTCGACCTTCACCCGCACGTCGGCGGTGTAGAACTCACCGGGCTTGACGACCACGCCCGGGTCGTCGCAGAAGAGCTGGTGCCGGCCCTCGAACTCCTGCGCGTCACAGCCCTCCGGCGTCTGCACGAAGCTGACGCCGGCCGGCAGCGTCAGGCCGTAGGTGATGCCGGTGGCCTTGCGGCTGCCGTCGTTGTAGACGGCCCAGTCCAGCGGCACCGGCACGCCGCGCCGGACCGGCTTGAGGTCGGGCTCGTCCGCGACGGCCCCGTTGACGACGACGTTGGCCTGGATGTCCTGCGCCCAGGCAGTCAGGTCGTAGCCCTTGGCGGCGACGCTGATGTCGTGGAACACCTTCTTCAACGGCTCGGCGTTCGCAGCCTTGATCTTGACCTCCAGCGTGCCCGCGTCGCCGCGGCCGCCGGTGCTGAACACGGGGATGCCGAAGTCCTCGGCGGTGCCACCGGGCAGGTCGCCGAGGAGGCAGGTGAAGGTCTTGCCCTTCTTGTCGCAGCCGTCGGGCACGACGACGCGGACCAGGGACCGGTCGAGGCCGCTGGTGTCGACGGTGACCGTGACGGCCGTCGCGTCGACCGACTCGGTGAGGTTCTCGACGCGGAACTTGAACGGCTTGGCCTTCGCGGCCTTGACACCCTCGGCCACCTGGTAGCTGAGCGGGGTCAGGGCGAGCCGCGCCTGGTCGGCGGCCTGCGCCGGGGCGGCAACGGCGGTCAGGCCGCCGGCCGCGAGCAGGGCCACGACGCCGGCGCGTGCCAGCGCCGAGCGGTGGAACGAAGTCATGGGTCGTCCCTCGAGGTTGGAAGGATCATCGGGGGGTTGCGGACCCAGCGGAAACTATCGGAGCTCGATGTCCGACGCCAGTCCCGGCGATCGACATTCGGCCGTCCGGACCCGCCGCGACGGACAGTGCGGGCGGGATGGTGACCCATCCCGCCCGCGCCGCGGTGCATTATGTGAACGGCCCTCGTGGGCCGATGGAGGACTGGTGGACCACCCGCCACCCCATGGTGACGGAGTACGACGCGGCACGCTATCGGCCGACGATCAACTCCACCAGCCCTGACCGACCCCGCGCCCCGCCGAACGGCCAGGAAGGCCCGTACCGCCGAGGCCGGCTGGCGCGCACGCCCGAGCCCGGCTCAACCGAACGGACAGCGGCCGCCGCTCAGCGGGCGTCGACCAGCGGCAACTGCCGGCCGGCCCCGCCGCCGGGCAGCGCGATCGAGGAGAAGTGCGAGACCACCCGCTCGTCGGTCGGGTCGTCGGCCGGGGTGTGGTGCACGGCGAGCCGGTTGTAGAGCGTGTCGCGCTGGGCCGGGATGCGGTCCGCCGAGCGGATCATGCCGATCAGCTCGTGCAGGTTGGACCGGTGCCGCGCGCCGGCCGAGGAGATGACGTTCTCCTCCAACATGATCGAGCCGAGGTCGTCCACGCCCATGTGCAGGGCGAGCTGGCCCACGTCCTTGCCGGTGGTCAGCCAGGAGGCCTGCAGGTGCGGCACCGTCTCGAAGAACAGCCGGGCCACCGCGACCAGCCGCAGGTATTCCAACGTCGTCGCCTGGGTGCGCCCCTTGAGGTGGTTGTTCTCCGGCTGGTAGGTCCACGGGATGAAGGCCCGGAAACCGCGGGTGCGGTCCTGCACGTCGCGGATCATCCGCAGGTGCTCGATCCGCTCCGCGTTGGTCTCGCCGGTGCCCATCATCATCGTGGCGGTCGACTCGATGCCCTGCCGGTGCGCCAGCTCCATGACCTCCAGCCACCGCTCGCCCGACTCCTTGAGCGGCGCGATGGCCTTGCGGGGTCGCTCGGGCAGCATCTCCGCGCCCGCGCCGGCGATGGAGTCCAGCCCGGCCGTCTTGATCCGCGCGATGGCCTCGTCGAGGCTGACGCCGGAGACCTTGGCCATGTGCAGGATCTCGCTCGGCCCGATCGAGTGGATGGCGAGCTGCGGGTAGGCCTGCTTGACCGAGGAGAACAACTCCTCGTAGTACTCCACCCCGTAGTCCGGGTGGTGGCCGCCCTGGAGCATCACCTGGGTGGCGCCCAGCTCGACCGCCTCGCCGCAGCGGCGCAGAATCTCCTCGGTCGGGTGGGTCCAGCCCTCCTTGTGCTTCGGGGCGCGGAAGAAGGCACAGAACTTGCACGCCGTCACGCAGACGTTCGTGTAGTTGATGTTGCGGTCGATCAGGTACGTGACGATGTTGTCCGGGTAGCGGCGCCGGCGCACCGCGTCGGCCGCCTCGCCCAGCGCGTGGAAGGGCGCCTCGGTGTAGAGCAGCAGGGCCTCCTCGGGCGTGATCCGCCCGCCGTCCGCGCCGCGCTGCAGGATGTCGTCGATCTCCCGGCTCACCGTCACGCCTCCGAGCCTACGTCGCCCCGTACCGGTCTCGCCCACGGTGCCCACCTCCTGTCGTCCGGCCCACGCCTCACGCGTCGTAGTCGACCGTCAGCGTGTCCGTCAATGGGCTGGACTGGCAGGTCAGCACGTAGCCGGCGGCCACCTCGTCCGGCTCCAGCGCGTAGTTGCGTGCCATCGTCACCTCGCCCCGCACCACCTTCGCCTTGCAGGTCGAGCAGACGCCGCCCTTGCAGGCGTACGGCAGCTCGCCGCGGACCTTCAGCGCCGCGTCCAGCACCCGCTGCTCGCGTCCCATCGAGAAGGTGGACGACCGACCGTCGAGCACGATCGTCACCTCGGTCCCCGCGCCGGGCTCGTCGGCCGGTCGGCGCGGCGGCTCCGGTGGGGCGTCGACGTGGAACAACTCGGTATGTACCGACGTGTCGGGCACGCCGCGGGCGGCCAGCACCGCGCGGACGTCGACCACCATCCCGTACGGGCCGCAGAGGAACCACTCCTCGACCCGCTCCCCCGGCACGATCGTCTCCAGCAGCCGGGTCATCCGGTCGCCGTCGATCCGCCCGGAGAGCAGCGGCGACTCGCCCTGCTCCCGGGAGAGCACGTGCACCAGGTGCAGCCGCGCCGGGTAGCGGTCCTTCAGGTCGGCCAACTCCTCGGCGAACATCACCGTGCTCGCCGTCCGGTTGCCGTACACCAGGGTGAACGTGCTGGCCGGCTCGATGGCCAGCGCGGTCGCGACCAGCGCGAGCACCGGGGTGATGCCGGAGCCGGCGACCACCGCGCCGTAGTGGCGGACGCGGCCGGGGTCGAACGCGCTCGTGAAGGTCCCGAGCGGGGGCAGCACCTCGATGGTGTCGCCGTCGCGCAGCGAGCCGCACGCGAAGGCGGAGAAGGCGCCGCCGGGCACCTCACGCACCCCGATCCGGAGCCGACCGTGCCGGGCCAGCTCGTCCGGGGTTGAGCAGATGGAGTACGACCGACGCACGTCCCCGTCGCCGTCCGCCTCGGCGGGTCGGGCCCCGGCGGGCAGCCGCACGGTGAGGTGCTGGCCGGCGCGGAACGCGAACGTGGGCCGCAACTCCTCGGGCACCGCGAACGTGACCGCCACGGCGTCGTCGGTGAGCCGGTCGACGGCGGCGACCGGGAGCGGGTGGAAGACCGGACGACGACGGACCGGCCGGGTGATGGTGACTGTCACAGCGCCTTCACGTGGTCGAAGGGTTCGGAGCAGGAGCGGCACCGCCAGAGCGACTTGCACGCGGTGGAACCGAAGCGGCTGAGCTGCTCCGTCTCGGGCGAGCCGCAGCGCGGGCACCGCACCGAGAGGGTCAGCGGCACGGCGCCACCGGCCCGCACCGGCGCGGGCGGGGCGATCCCGGCGGCGGCCAGCTTCGCCCGACCGGAGTCGGAGATCCAGTCCGTGCTCCAGGCCGGACTGTGGACGGTGCGGACCTCGGCGTCCGGGTGACCGGCCGCGGTCAGCGCCCGCCGGATGTCGGCGCGGATGACGTCCATCGCCGGGCAGCCGGTGTAGGTGGGCGTGATGGTGACGACGACCCGGCCGGTGCCGGCGTCCCGGTCGACCGCCCGCAGGATGCCCAGCTCGTCGATGGTGAGCACCCGGATCTCCGGGTCCACCACCGCCGCCACGGCTTCCCTCGGGTCGGTCACCAGCGGGCTCCCGGGTGGGCGCGGTGCAGCACCTGCATCTCGGCGAGCAGGTACGACAGGTGCTCGGTGTGCACGCCGTCCCGCCCCCCGCCCGGCGCAAAGCCCGTCTCGGGCCGGGTGATGGTGGCCGCGGTCAGGATCGCCGTGACGGTCGCGTCGAACTCGGCCCGCAGGGTGGCCGGGTCGACCGGCGCGCTCGGGTCGGGGGTGAACAGCTCCGCCGTGTACGGCCAGACCTGATCGACCGCCGCCTGCATCCGGCGGTGCGACTCCTCGGTGCCGTCGCCGAGCCGCCGCACCCACAGCGAGGCGTGGTCGAGGTGGTAGGCGGACTCCTTGCGGGCCTTGGCGCCGACCGCGGCGAGCCGCTCGTCGGCGCACCCGGCCAGCGCGGTGTAGAGCGGCAGCTGGTAGGCGGCGAGGAAGAGCAGCTTCGCCATGGTCACCGCGAAGTCGCCGTTGGGCAGCTCGACCAGGAGACAGTTGCGGAACTCCCGGTCCCCGCGCAGGTAGGCCAGCGCGTCCTCGTCGCGGCCCGCGCCCTCCAGCTCGCCCGCGTACGTGAGCAGCAGTCGGGCGGCACCGAGCTGGTCCAGGGCGATGTTGGCCAGCGCGATGTCCTCCTCCATCTCCGGCGCGCGGGTCGTCCACTCGGCGAGCCGCTGCGCGGCGATCAACGCGTCGTCGCCGAGCGCCAGCGTGAAGTCGAGCTGCCTGGTTCGCTCGCTGCGCTCGCTCACAGGTGCGCCACCCCGTCCGGCACCTCGTAGAAGGTGGGGTGGCGGTAGACCTTGTCGGCCGCCGGGTCGAAGAAGGCGTCCTTCTCGTCGGGGCTGGACGCGGTGATCGCGGTCGCCGGCACCACCCAGATCGACACGCCCTCCTGCCGCCTGGTGTAGAGATCCCGGGCGTTGCGCAGGGCCAGCTCGGCGTCGGGCGCGTGCAGGCTGCCGACGTGGGTGTGCGACAGCCCGCGCCGGGCGCGGACGAAGACCTCCCAGAGGGGCGAATGCTCCTGCGGGCGGCGTTCCGCCCGTTCGCTGTGCTCGCTCACGCCGCCACCGTCTCCTTCTGTTCCGCTGCCCGCTTCGCGGCGTACGCCACCGCGGCCTCGCGCACCCAGGCGCCGTCCTCGTGGGCCCGGCGGCGGTGCGCCATCCGCTGCCGGTTGCACGGCCCGTCGCCGGAGATCACCCGCATCAGCTCGTCGTAGTCCGGCTGGGTGTAGTCGTACGCCTGCCGCTCGTCGTTCCAGCGCAGGTCCGGGTCGGGGATGGTCAGGCCGAGGATCTCGGCCTGCTGCACGCACATGTCGACGAAGCGCTGGCGCAGCTCGTCGTTGGAGAAGCGCTTGATCTTCCAGGCCATCGACTGGGTGGAGTGCGTCGACTCGCCGTCCGGCGGGCCGAACATCGCCAGCGACGGATACCACCAGCGGTCGACCGCGTCCTGGGCCATCGCCTTCTGCGCCGGGGTGCCGTGGGAGAGCGTGTGCAGGATCTCGTAGCCCTGCCGCTGGTGGAACGACTCCTCCTTGCAGACCCGGATCATGGCCCGGGCGTAGGGGCCGTAGGAGCAGCGGCACAGCGGCACCTGGTTGACGATCGCGGCGCCGTCGACCAGCCAGCCGATCGCGCCGACGTCCGCCCAGGTGAGCGTGGGGTAGTTGAAGATCGAGCTGTACTTCTGGCGGCCGTTGAGCAGCATCTCCACCAGCTCGTCGCGGCTGATCCCGAGCGTCTCGGCCGCCGCGTAGAGGTAGAGGCCGTGCCCCGCCTCGTCCTGGACCTTGGCCAGCAGGATCGCCTTGCGCTTGAGCGAGGGCGCCCGGCTGATCCAGTTGCCCTCGGGCTGCATGCCGATGATCTCGGAGTGGGCGTGCTGGGCGATCTGCCGGATCAGCGTCCGCCGGTACGCCTCCGGCATCCAGTCGCGTGGCTCGATCTTCTGGTCCGCCGCGACGACCTCGTCGAAGTAGCCCGCGAGATCGTCCGCCGAGGCGGGCACGGCGCGCCGCTGTCGGGCCGCCGCCTCCCGCAGCGCGGCCTCGGCCGCCTCGACCTCGCCGAGCAGGCCGCCGCCGGGTGCGTCGTCGGTGGTGCCGAAGTCACTGCCATACATGGCGTCAAGTGTTACAGCTCGCACCTGAAGAAACCAGAGGGTGTAACAGGAAACCGGAGACACCTTCGGTGACCGATCGACCGCCTCCGGTGGCCGAAATTTCCCGATCGGCCCTATGACGCGGGTCACGACACAAAGATGAATGCCCCCAGAAGCCCCATAGCAGACCGATATCCCGTCTTCATGGCAAGTTGCCAGGTGGCGGAATCTGGCGTACGCCACTTGCGGACGTAGACTTTCCCGGTCACACCGATCGGTCACGATCATCGCCAGTCACCATTCGGGCCGCCGACCCCCGGCCCCGGGCGATCCGCCGATCCGTCCTGGCAACAGCCGGTCCCCCCGGCCCTGACATCTGGAGCTCGCCCACTCATGCGTTCCCGCGTGACCATGGTGCTCGCCGTCGTGGCGGTCCTGCTCGGTGGCGTCCTGCTCGTCCCCACCGCGTACGCCCGGCTCGCCGGCGACGGCGCCGCCGACAACGGCGGCAGCGGTGGTGGCAGCGTCGCGGCACCCGCACCCACTCCACCGCCGCCGCCGACGCTGGCCGCCGCGCCGGTGTCGGTGAACTACTCCGGCGAGTTCTTCTCCTGGGCCCTCATGGACCGGGCCACCGGCAAGATCTCCGGCTCGAAGAACATGAGCTCGACCAGCTCGACGGAGTCGATGATCAAGGCATGGATCGTGTCGGACTACCTGCGCCAGCTCGGCGACAAGGAGCCGCCGGCCGACATGCTCAAGGCGGCCAGCCTCGCCATCCGGGACAGCAACGACGACGCGGCCAACAAGGTCTACCGGGCCGCCGGCGGCTCGTACGCCGCCCCGGCGGGCGGCCAGCCCGGCCCGGTGATCAAGCGGGCGATCTCCATCTGCGGCCTGACCGACACGAAGCGCGGCAACGTGCCGAAATACGAGGGCTGGTGGAGTTTCACCCGGATGTCCCCGCGGGACGCCGTCCGGCTCGGTGACTGCATCGCCGACGGCAAGGCAGCCGGCCAGAAGTGGACCAAGTGGGTGCTGGACGAGATGAGCAAGGTGCGCGGCAGCGTGACGCAGCAGCAGGCCACGTCCGGCGGCGGCAAGTGGGGCATCGTGGACGGCCTGCCCGCCGAGATCAAGGCCCAGGGCCCGGTCAGCATCAAGAACGGCTGGACGCGGCTGGCGTACGACGGCAACTGGCACGTGAACTGCCTCGCGGTGACCGGCAAGTGGAGCCTCGCGGTGATGCTCCGTTACCCCGCCGAAAAGCCGCTCTCGTACGGGGCGAAGGTCTGCGCGAGTGTGACGACCCAGCTGGTGACCCCGCAGCCGGGCGCCGCGCTCAAGGTGCCGCAGCAACCGGTCGGGAAGCTCTGATGGCGGGTGCCCGGCGCAGCCGTGGCGGGGAGACCTCCCCGCTGCGACTGATCGCCATCGCGGTGATCCTCATCGGACTGGTCCTCGTGTCGCTGCGGCTGCTCCCCGGCTCGCCCTTCGAGTCCCGGGCCGCCTCCCGCTGGGGCGACGCCCCGGCACCGGCCGGGCGCTCCACCGGCCAGCCCAGCGACCGCAGCAACCGCCCGTCGCCGCAGCCGAGCCCCAGCCCCTCGCTGGAGCCGCTGCCGTTCGTGGCCAAGAACCTCGACGACTTGGACATCGAGGGCTGGTACAGCTGGAGCGTGCTGGACCGCCGGACCGGCGCGATCATCGGTTCGAAGAACATGGGTGAGACCAGCACCACCGCGTCGCTGATCAAGTCCTGGATCGTCGCCGACTACCTGCGCCGGGCCGCCGAGAACGGCCAGACCCCCAGCGACGCCAAGCTCGCCGACGCCACCCGGATCATCCGGGACAGCGACAACACCCGCGCCGAGCAGTTCTACGACAACGTCGGCCGGTCGGCGTCGATCAAGCGTCTGATCTCGATGTGCGACCTCACCGACAGCAGCGTCGCCCCCGACGGCGGCTGGAGCCGCACGGCCCTGTCGCCCCGGGACACCGCCCGGCTGGGAAACTGCATCGCCACCGGCAAGGCCGCCGGCCCGAAGTGGACCGACTGGCTGCTCAACGAGATGCGCCTGGTCCGCGGCGCCGGTGACTTCGGCATCCGCAAGGCGTTCCCGGCCGCCGAGCAGAAGAAGATCGCCATCAAGAACGGGTGGATCGACCGGACCAGGGAGCAGGAGATGCACATCAACTGCCTGGCGATCGGCGACACCTGGACGATGGGCGTGATGGTCCGCTACCCGATCGACATGGGCTACGACTACGGCATGAAGAACTGCCAGAAGATCACCGAGGCGCTGCTCCGCCCCGGCGTCTGAGCCACCCGGCGCGGACCGGCCCCGCGCCGGTCCGGTCGCGGGGCCGGCTGGACGGGGCCGGCTGTCGAACTCCGGTCAGCCGGCGAAGAACGCCGGGCCGCCGGCGGGCAGCGCCGGCACCTCGCCGAGGGCGGCGGCCCGCCCCGCGAACTCCCGCAGCCCGGCCACCTGCCGCTCCCCGAGCGAGAAGTCCAGCGTCCGGAAGTAGGTGGCCAGGGTCTCCGCGTCGAAGGGCTCCCAGCGGGCACCCGCCTCGGCCACCTTGTCCAACTCCTCCAGGGAGAGGTCGCGCGAGCGCAGGAACGCCTCGTGCACCTCCTTCACCATGCCGGGATGCGCGGCGGCGAAGTCGCGGCGCACGGCCCAGACGGCGAAGACCATCGGCAGCCCGGTCCAGTCCCGCCAGGCCTGGCCCAGGTCGGCGACCTCCAGGCCCCGGCCCGGCGCCTCGTACATCGCGCGCAGCGCCACGTCGCCGATGACGACGGCGGCGTCCGCCTCCAGCAGCATCTGGGTCAGGTCGGGCGGGCAGCGGAAGTAATCCGGCCGGACCCCGTAGCGGTCGGCGAGCAGCATCTGCGCCAGCAGCACGCCGGTCCGCGAGGTCGAGCCGAGCGCCACCCGGGCGCGGTCCAGCTCGGCGAGCGGGCGGGTGGAGACGATGTTGACCGACAGCACCGGCCCGTCGCTGCCGACCGCGAGGTCCGGCAGCAGGAGCAGCTCGTCGGCGTGCCGCAGGTACTCGACCTGCGTGATCGGGCCGATGTCCAGGTCACCGGCGACCAGCGCGGCGCTCAGCCGGTCCGGCGTGTCCTTGTGCAGGTCGACGTCGATCAGCGCACCGGATCGCATCAGCCCCCAGTAGATCGGCAGGCAGTTCAGGAACTGGATGTGTCCGACCCGCGGACGGGCGATGCGCTCAGCCATGATCTGACCGTAACCCCGCCCGCCGTGGCCGGCTCACCGGCCCGTCATCGAGTGGCCAAACCCGCACTCGCCGGCACGGGGTCGGACGTCGGCGCCGGCTCGGGGCGCTCCGACCGGGCCACCCGGTTCAGCGGCACCGCGACGGCGCCGACCGCGAGCAGTCCGGCCACCCCGGAGAGGGCGACCAGCGGGCGGGGCTCGGCCACCTCCAGCAGCAGCCCGCCGGCCAGGTAGCCGACCATCGCGGCGCCCTGGACCGCCCCGCCGTAGACCGCGAAGGCCCGGCCACGGGTCGCCTCGGGCACCCGGCGGGCCATCAGCACGGCGCCGAGGACGTTGTTGCCGCCGTTGAGGATGCCTCCCAGCAGCCAGATCGGCACGATCAGCGGCGCGGAGGGCACGGCCGCCGACATCAGCACCATCAGGCAGCAGCCGCCGAGCAGCACCAGACCGGTCCGGGCCAGGGACCCGTCCCGGCGGATCCGCGCGACGAACCGCGCGAAGATCCACCCGCCGGCCAGGACGCCGAGCGTCCAGGCGCCGGTGACCAGGCCGTACATCGTGGTGCTGCTGCGCAGCGTCTCGCGCACGAAGAAGACCTCGAGCACGTTGATCGCGCCGACGGTCCCGACCACGCCGGCCACGCTGACGACCGTGGCGAGCAGCAGCGGGTCGCGACGCAGACGCCAGCCGGCCGGGGCGGTCTGGCCACCGGCGGCCGCCGGCTCCGCCCGCCCGCGGCCACCTCTGCGCGTACGGATGAGCAGCCCCGCCGCCACCAGCCCCAGGTAACCGAGGCCGCCGATCAGCAGGGGGACTCTCGTGCCGAAACCGCCGACCAGCAGCCCCGCCAACGCGGGGCCGGCGAGCGCGCCGAGGGTGCCCGCCGACTGGTGCAGCGCGCTCGCCCGGGGCAGGTCGGCGGGTCGCACCATCGCGGGGACCAGGGCGGCCAGCACGGGCTGGGTGACCGCCAGACCGACGGCGAGCAGGGCGACGAGGACGATCACCAACACCGGGCTGCCCGCGTACGCGAGCGTGAGGCAGATGCCGGTCTGGGCGAGGCCGGCGACCACCAGCAGGACGCGGCTGTCGACCCGGTCGGCGAGCCGCCCGGTCAGCGGGGCCAGCACCACGAGCGGGAGGGTCGCGGCCAGCAGCAGCCCGGAGACGGCCAGTCCACCGGCGCCGGCGCTCTGCAGCGCGAGGGTCAGCGTGCTCGCGGCGAGGAAGTCTCCACAGCTGGAGAGCCCTCGGGAGGCGGTGACCAGCCAGACGTCCGACCAGCGCGACGGAGCAGGTGTGAAGGACATATTTCGAAAATAATCCTTCATACCTGTTTCGGCAAGCCCGCGCCTCAGTCCAGCGGCAGCGCCTTGTAGTGGACGGAGACCGTACGCGCACCGGCCGGCGGGTCCGTCCGCTGCCGCTTGCCGTACGGCTCCAGCAGTCGGGACACCGCCTCGTTCAGCTCGGTCAACTCCTCGGCCGTCAGGAGCAGCTGACGGTCGGCGAGTTGGGCGGCGGCGTACCACTCGGCCGGCTCGTCGGGCGCGCGCCGCAGCCACTCCCTGCTCCGCTCCACCTCGCGCGCCAGCCACGCCTCGATCAGGGCGCTCTCGGCGGCGCGGCTCTCCGGCTCGGTTGTCCGGCCGGCGTCGACCGTCCAACTGGCGGCGACCGACCGCCAGACCCGTTCCCGCGCGTCACCGCGGCTCGGCGCCGGCTCGACGAGCCCGGCCTTCGCCAACTCCCGCAGGTGATAGCTGGTGGCGCTCGGCGACTGGCCGACGATCTCGGCACACTCGGTGGCCGTCGCCCCGGCGGGAAGCGAACTGAGGTGTTCCATGATCGCCAGTCGGACCGGGTGCGCCAGCGCCCGCATCACGGACGGATCGCTGATCGTCACCCGGCTACCCTCGGCACGCGGCTCGGTCATCCCCCCATGATCCCGGCCCGCCCCGGCGCCGCACGTTCCGCCCCGCACCACCGATCGCGGCGGGTCGGGCTCACCGACCCCCGGAAGGCGACATGAAGACGAGCGTGACGATCGGCCAGATCCCGACCGGCTGGGACATCGGCGCGAACCTCGCCGCGATCGAGGAGGTCGTCGGCCACGCCCAACGGGACGACCTGGTGTTGTTGCCCGAGGGCGCGCTGTCGGGGTACGCGCCGGACCTGTCTCCGCTCGCCACACTCGACCGCTGCCGCCTCGCCGCGGCGGTCGAGGCCGTCGCCGACCTGGCCCGGACCCACGACGTCCACATCATCTGCGGCGCCCTGCTGCCCGAGGACGACGCCTGGTGGAACTTGGCTCTCCACTTCGCGCCATCCGGTGACCGGTGGCGCTATCGGAAGATCAACCTGGCCGTCAACGAGCGCCCGGTGCTGCGGGCCGGGGCCGAGCTGCCCACCCGGCGGGTGCCGCAGCCCTGGGGTGACCTCGTCGTCGGCGTCCAACTGTGCCGCGAGATCCGCTACCCCGAGCAGTGGCAGCACCTGGCCCGCTCCGGCGCGGCCGCCTTCGTCTTCCTGACCAACGCGGCAAGTCCCGAGGCCGTCCCGGGCGTCTGGCGCAGTCACCTGATCAGCCGTGCCGCCGAGAACCAGCGCTTCGTCTTCGCGGTGAACCTCGCGGATCCGCGCCAGCACTGCCCCAGCATGGTCGTGTCGCCGCGCGGCGCGGTGCTCGCCGAGCTGCCATCCGGCGAGACCGGCACGGTCCGCGTCACCGTCGACCTGGCCGAGGTCTCCGACTGGAGCCTCGACCAGCAGCGACGCGACGTCCTCGACCTGCGGTACCGCCCACCGTCGGCGTCCGAGGTAATTCGGTTGACCAGCCCGTGACGGGGAGTAAGCTGCTCGTTCCGCCTGACGGCCGAGGTGTGTAGCACCGTAGCGGACGTCCCCGCGCCGACCCACGAGTCGGAAACGCGAGCGGCAGTGTTCTTTCCGTTTCGAGGAGTACGCGGATGACCCTGCACGCCCAAGATCAGTCTTTGGACACCGAGCTCGCCGCCGAGCGGGCGCACCTGGACGGCTCCCGCGCCGCGCTGCGTCGGATGCGGGAGCGCGCGGAGTCGCTCTTCGCCACCGGTGACAAGGTCGCCGGCGACGCCTACACCGCCGAGCAGTTGGGTCGCCACATGGCGCGGCGGGTGAAGGAGCTGGCCGACGACCCCACCACCCCGCTCTTCTTCGGGCGGCTCGACTTCGACGGCGCCGACCACGCGGGCCGGCGCTACCACATCGGCCGCCGGCACGTCACCGACGAGCGCGGCGAGCCGATGGTGCTGGACTGGCGGGCGCCGGTCTCCCGTTCGTTCTACCGGGCCAGCGCCCGTGACCCGCAGGGCGTCGCCGTCCGGCGTCGCTTCGGGTTCAGCACGGGCGTTCTCACCAGCTTCGAGGACGAGCACCTGAACCGGGGCGAGGAGCTGGGTACGACCAGCCGGATCCTGACCGCCGAGATCGAGCGCCCGCGCGTCGGGCCGATGCGCGACATCGTCGCCACCATCCAGCCCGAACAGGACGAACTGGTCCGCGCCGACCTGGCCGACTCGATCTGCGTCCAGGGGGCGCCGGGCACCGGAAAGACCGCGGTCGGGCTGCACCGGGCCGCGTACCTGCTCTATCTGCACCGGGAGCGGCTGCGCCGGGCCGGGGTGCTGATCGTCGGCCCGAACCGGGCGTTCCTGTCGTACATCGCGGCGGTGCTGCCCGCGCTCGGCGAGGTGGAGGTCGCACAGTCGACGGTGGAGGACCTGGTGGACCGGGTGCCGGTCCGGGCCGTCGACGACCCCGCCGTGGCCACCTTGAAACACGACGCGCGCCTGGCCGAGGTGCTGCGCCGGGCGGCCGAGGCGCTCATCGCGGAGCCCACCGAGCCGATCATGGTCTCCGACGGTTCGTTCCGCTGGCGGATCGGTGTGGAGCCGCTGCACCGGCTCATCGAGGAGACCCGCCGGGAGGGCCTGCCGTACGGGGTGGGTCGGGAGCGCGTCCGCGCCCGCGTGGTGAGCCTGCTGCAACGGCAGGCGGAGGCGCGCCGGGCCGAGTCGCCCAGCGACGCCTGGCTCCGCCGGATGGGCAAGTGCCGTCCGGTGACCGAGTTCCTCGACGCGGTGTGGCCGGCCCTCACCCCGGAGGGCCTGGTGCACACCCTGCTCGCCGACCCGGCGACGCTCGCCGCGGCGGCGGAGGGCGTGCTCACCCCCGAGGAGCAGGCGCTGCTCCAGGGGCGGAGCGTCGACGGCGAGGTGGACGGGGCACCGGCGGGCACGCGGTCCGGCCGGGCCACGGCGGGCACCAGGCTGGGCCGGACCCCGAAGGCGACCCGGTGGACGGCCGCCGACGCGGTGCTGATCGACGAGGCGGCCGGGCTGATCGAGCGGCCGGCCGGATTCGGTCACGTGGTGGTCGACGAGGCGCAGGACCTGTCGCCGATGCAGTGCCGGGCCATCGCGCGGCGCAGCGAGCACGGCTCGATCACCCTCCTCGGCGACCTGGCGCAGGGCACCGCGCCGTGGGCCGCCACCGACTGGCGGGAGTCCCTGGCCCACCTGGGCAAGCCGGACGCCGTCGTGGTCCCGCTGACCGTGGGCTTCCGGGTTCCGGCGGCGGTGGTGGCGTTCGCCAACCAGTTGCTGCCGGCGCTCGCCGTGGACGTACCGCCGGCCGAGTCGCTGCGCCACGACGGCAACCTGGACGTGCGTACGGTGACCGATCTGACGGCGGCCGCGGTGGCCGAGGTGCGCGCGGCGCTCGCGCACGACGGATCGGTCGGCGTGATCGCCGCGGACGACGCCGTGGACGCGCTGCGCGCCGCGCTCGACGCGGCCGGCGTGCCCACCGCGACCGCCGACGACGTGGTCGCCGCGGAGCGCGTCACCGTGGTCCCCGCGACGCTGGTCAAGGGCCTGGAGTACGACCACGTGGTGGTGGTCGAACCGGCGGCGATCGTGGCCGCCGAGCCGCGCGGGCTGCACCGGCTGTACGTGGTGCTCACGCGTGCGGTCTCCCGGCTCGCGGTGCTGCACAGCGCGCCGCTGCCCGCGCCACTGAGCTGAGCGAGGCGGGCGGGTCCCGGCGGGACCCGCCCCCGCCGGCCCGCTCCGCCGGGGCCTGGTCCGCCGAGGCCCGGTCAGCCTCGGCCCGGTCAGCCTCGGCCCCGTCCGCCCCGGCCCCTGAAGCGGCGCCGGTCGGGGCAGCGCGGCATTGACTTTGTATTTTAAAGTTCTTTGCATGACCCGCCAGGACGATCTTCCCCCGGCGGACGCGGCCGACGCGCTCCGCCTGATCGAGGCAGAACGCGCGGCCGCGGCGAGCCGGCTCCAACCGGACGCCCGGCTGGTCTACTGGCCGTGGGCTGTCGCCTGGTTCATCGGCTTCGGGCTGTACTTCCTGCGGTTCTCCCCCGACGGTCGGGTGCTGGTCCGGCTGCCCGGCTGGCTGCCACTGACCGTCCTCTTCACCCTGCTCGTGGCCGCCGCCGTGGCGCAGGCGGTGGCGAGCGCGCGGGCCTACGGGCAGGTGACCGGGGACTCAGCCCAACGTGGACGCTGGTACGGCTACGCCTGGGCCCTCGGCTCGCTGGGCATCTTCGCGGGGCTCGGCCGGATCGCCGAGCACCTGCCGCACGACCTGGGCGGGCTGCTCTGGTCGGCGACCGCCGTCGGGCTGACCGGCGCGCTGCACATGGCGGGCGGCGCCATCTGGCTCGACCGGGACCTGTTCCGCCTGGGCGCCTGGATCAGCGCGATCAACCTGGTCGGCACGTTCGCCGGGCCCGGCTGGCACGCGCTGGTCGTCTCGGTGGCCGGCGGCGGCGGGATCCTGGTGGTCGGCGCGCTCGCCCGACGGCGACAGTGGCACGGGTCGTGACCGACCTCGACCCGGTGATCCACGCGCAGGCCCGGCTCCGGGTGGTGGCCACCCTCTCCGCCCTGGGCGACGGCGACCGCATCACCTTCCCCCGACTCCAGGAGCTGCTCGGCATGACCGCCGGCAACCTCTCCGTGCACCTTCGCAAGCTGGAGGACGCCGCGTACGTCGAGATCACCAAGACCCACCGTGGACGGACGCCCGCCACCCTGATCCGACTGAGCCGGCGTGGCCGGCTGGCGTTCGAGGAGTACACCGAGTCGATCCGCGCCCTGCTCAACCCCACCGACCTCAAGGAGCAGCCATGATCCTCGCCCGCGCCGACCAGGCCACCCGCCGGTACGGCGACGTCCTCGCCCTCGACCGGGTCGACCTCGACGTGCACGCCGGGGAGCTGGTCGGCCTTCTCGGGCCGAACGGCGCCGGCAAGAGCACCCTCATGAACCTGTTCGTGGGGATCCGCCGCCCCACCTCGGGCCGGGTCGAGCTGTTCGGCGGCGACCCGCGCGTCCCCGCGTCCCGCCGGCAGATCGGGGTGACCCCGCAGGAGACCGGCCTTCCCGGCACGCTGCGGGTCGGCGAGGTGGTCGACTTCGTCTCCGCGCACTACCCCGACCCGGTGCCCCGCGGCGAACTGCTGGACCGCTTCGGCCTGACCGCGCACGCCCGACGGCAGACCGGGGGCCTGTCCGGCGGCCAGCGCCGCCGGCTCGCCGTGGCGCTCGCCTTCGTCGGGCGCCCCCGGCTGGTGCTGCTCGACGAGCCGACCACCGGCCTGGACGTGGAGGCCCGGCACACCCTCTGGGACGCCATCCGCGCGTTCCACGACGACGGCGGAACGGTGCTGCTGACCAGCCACTACCTGGAGGAGGTGGAGGCGCTGGCCCGCCGGGTCGTGGTGATCGGCCAGGGCCGGGTGCTCGCCGACGACACCGTCGACGCGGTCCGCGCCGTCGTCGGCGTACGCCGGGTGAGCCTGGTCGCCGACGCCCTGCCCACGCTGCCCGGGGTGGTACGCACCGAGCGGATCGACGGCCGCACCCACCTGCTCACCACCGACGCCGACCAGCTCGTCCGGGACCTGGTCACCGCCGGGGTGCCGTTCGCGGACCTGGAGGTGCGCCCCACCTCGCTGGAAGAGGCCTTCCTGGCGATCACCGCCGAGCACGCGTCCTCGCCCACCGGCGTCGAGGACGGCAGCGACATCGGCGACACCTCCGCCACCACGCGCCCGTCGGCCACCGCCTCCGTGGCGGGCGGCCGACCGACCACCCCCGCCTGAGGAGGCGACCGTGCAGCTCGCCCTGGTCCACGCCCGCTACCAGTTGTTGGAGACGGTCCGGATTCCGATCGCCATCTTCGGCAGCGCGTTCTTCCCGGCCGCCGCGATGCTCTTCTTCGTGGTCCCGTTCGCCGGCAAGGACCCGATCGGCGCCACGTTCGCCACCGCCTCGATGGTCACCTTCTCGGTGATGAGCGCCAACATCTTCCAGTACGGGGTGGGCGTCGCCGAGGACCGCGACCAGCCGTGGAATCCGTACACCCGGACCCTGCCGGCCGGGCCGGCGCCACGGTTCGCCGGCCGGGTGCTCGCCGGCCTGGCGCTCACCTACCTCTCGCTGATCCCGGTGGTGGTGATCGGCGCGCTGCTCACCGCGGCGGAGATCACCCCGGCCGCGTTCCTGCTGGCCCTCGTAACCGTCGCGGTGGTGTCGGTGCCGTTCACGCTGATGGGCCTCGCCATCGGCTACTCGCTGCCGAGCAAGGCGGCGATCGTGGTGGCGCAGATCGTGTTCTTCCCGCTCGCCTTCGGCGGCGGGCTGCTCAGCGCGCCCGACGACGCGCCGGGCTTCATCGAGACGATCGCTCCCTACCTGCCCACCCGGGGCGCCGTCGAGCTGATGTGGTCGGCCGTCGGTGACTACCCGGTGCAACCGCTCTCGCTGCTCATGCTGGGTGTCTGGGTGGTGCTGCTCGCCGGGCTCGCCGGGTGGGCGTACCGGCGGGACGAGGGTCGCCGGTTCAGCTGACCATTTGTCCGTTTCCCCCGCGTACGTGGGCGGGACGGTGCCAGGATTCCAGGCAGGGAGCCGTGCCGGGCGCCCGCAGCCGAGAGGGGTCGACGTGAGCACCGTCCCGCCGGGTACGCCCTGCTGGGCGGATCTCGCCACCCCGGACCTCGCCGACGCGCGGCGCTTCTACCCCGAACTCTTCGGCTGGACCGGTCGGGTGACGACCGAGCCGGAGGCCGGCGGCTACACGGTGTTCCAACTGAGCGGTCGGGCGGTCGCCGGCGCCGGACCGCCGGCCATCCCCGACCAGGTGCCGATCTGGTCCACGTACGTCGCCACCGACGACGCCGACCTGGTCGCGGGGCGGGTCGAGCGGGCCGGCGGGCAGGTGGTCGTGCCCCCCTTCGAGGTGTTCGACCGGGGCCGGATGGCGGTCTTCGCCGACCCGGCCGGCGCGTCGTTCAGTGTGTGGCAGCCGATGGCCATGGCCGGCGGCGAGGTGTTCAACGTCCCCGGCGCGATGAGCTGGAACGAACTGGTCACGCCCGACCCGGAAGGGGCGAAGGTCTTCTACGAGCTGGTCTTCGGCTGGCACCCGGACGACCAGCAGGTCGGCACGATGACCTACACCGGCTGGCGGATGGGGACGCAGATCGTCGCGGGGATGATGCCGCCACTGGCCGGGGACTTCCCGGACGACCTGCCCGCGTACTGGACGGTCTACTTCGCGGTCGCCGACGCCGACGCTGCCGCCGCCCGCGCCGCCGAGCTGGGCGGGACCATCCTGGTGCCGCCCCGCACCAACCCGGCGGGCCGGTTCGCGTCGCTCCGCGACCCCCAGGGCGCCCTCTTCAGCATCATCGAGGTCCCCCCGACCTGACCGACCCGGACGGAGGTCACGGGTGGGGACGGATGGGGACCACCAGGGGGCCGTGATCACCGTCGACCACCCGGACGCTGGCCCGGTAGTGCGTGGCCAGCAACTGCTCGGTGAGGACCTCGCGGGGAGTGCCCGCCGCGACCACACGGCCACCGGCGAGCAGGACGAGCCGGTCGGCGTACTCGCCGGCGATGGAGAGGTCGTGCATGGTGGCGAGCACCGTCAGCCCGCTCTCCCGGCGCAGCTGGTCGACCAGCTCCAGCACCTCCTGCTGGTGGCCGATGTCCAGGGCGCTGGTCGGCTCGTCGAGCAGCAGCAGCGTGGCGCCCTGGGCGAGCGCGCGGGCCAGGAAGACCCGCTGGCGTTCCCCGCCGGAGAGGGTCGCGAGTTCGCGTCGGTGGAAACCGGCCAGGTCGAGCCGGTCGAGCGCCTCGTGCACGGCCGCAAGGTCGGCGGTCGACTCCCGCCCGAGCGGCGGGATGTACGGGGTCCGGCCGAGCAGCACGTAGTCGAGCACCGACATCCCGGGCGGCACCACCGGGGACTGCGCGACCGTGGCCACCACCCGGGCGCGGGCCCGGCGACGCAGCGACGCGATCGGCGTACCGAAGAGGGCGACCGCGCCGGACGCGGGCAGCAGGCCGCCGACGGCGCGCAGCAGGGTCGACTTGCCGGCGCCGTTGGGGCCGATCACGGTGACCCACTCGCCGGCGGCGACGGTCAGGTCGACCCCGGTGAGGATCGGCGTGCGGTCCAGCGCGAGGTGCAGGTCCCGCACCTCGACGGCGGCCGCCTCCCCACCGCCCGCGACGACTCCGCCCGCGGCGGCACCGCCCGTTCCGCCGGCGCTCATGTCAGCACCCGGCGGGCGGTGCGCAGGACCAGGACGAAGAACGGGCCGCCGAGCAGCGCGGTCACCACGCCGATCGGGATCTCGGCGGGAGCGGCGGCGGTGCGCGCGACCACGTCGGTGAGCGCCAGGAAGGCCGCACCGAAGAGCAGGGACAGCGGCAGAATGACGCGGTAGCTCGACCCGGCGAGCAGCCGTACGGTGTGCGGCACGATGATGCCGACGAAGCCGATCAGGCCGGTCGCGGAGACCGCGGCGGCGGTGCCCAGCGACGCCGCGGCGATCAGCAGATAGCGGGAGCGCTGCGGGTGCAGGCCGAGGCTGCTCGCCTCGTCGTCGCCCACCGAGAGGACGTCCAGCTCCCGTCCGTGCAGCAGCACCACGACGGCGGTCAGCACGAAGTAGGGCAGGACCAGCAGCACGTCGTGCCAGCCGGCGGTGGCGAGCCGGCCCAGCAGCCAGGAGTAGACCGCCTGGATGCTGTCGGCGTGCTGCTGCAGCAGGTAGGTCTGGCCGGCGGAGAGGAACGCGGAGACCGCCACTCCGGCCAGGATGAGCATCGCCGGGGAGCGACCCCGGCCGCCGGCGCCCCCGAGCAGGTAGGTCATCGCCACCGCGCCGAGCGCCCCGACGAACGCGGCGAGCGGGATGGTGAGCGGCAGCCCGGTCAGTGCGCCCGAGGTGCCGGCGCCGCCGAGGGCGATCACGGCGGTCACCGCGAGGCCCGCGCCGGCCGCCACCCCGAGCAGGTACGGGTCGGCCAGCGGATTACGGAAGACGCCCTGGTAGCAGCCGCCGGCCAGGGCCAGCATCCCGCCGACGAGCAGGCCGAGCACCACCCGGGGCAGCCGCAGCTCGGTGACGATGGCGATCTCCCGCTCGGTCAGGCCACTGTCCAGGTGCACGCCGGGCAGCAGGTTGAGCAGTTCGGCGGCGACGCTGCCGGGCGGAAGGCTGACCGGGCCGAGGGACACCCCGGCCACCAGCGCGACGAGCACCGCGACGCCCCCACCGGCCAGCCAGAGCGGACGCAGGCCGGCGGGCCGGGACGTCGGTGGCGTCCCGGCCGGCCGGGTGGGTGGTGCGGTGGGCGCCACGGGAAGCGCCCTGGTCACCGCTGCGGGTCCATCACGCGGGCACCTTGGCGACCGCGTCCACGATGGCGCGGAGCAGGTCGACGACGCGCGGGCCCCAGCGCGAGGCGATGTCGTCGTCCAGCGCGACCACCTGGTTGTTCTTCACCGCGGTGATCCCGGCCCAGCCGCTGCGGGCCTTGACCGTCTCGGCGCTCTGCTGGCAGCACTTGCTGTCGGCGAGGAAGACGAAGTCGGGGTTCGCGTTGACGATGACCTCCTGGGAGAGCTGCGGGTAGCCGCCGTTGCTGCCGTCCGCGTCCGCCGGGTCGGCGATGTTCTCCAGGCCGGCCATCGCGTAGAGCGAGCCGATGAAGGTCTTGCTGGTCGCGCTGTACAGCTCGGGGCCCAGCTCGTGGTAGTAGGTCAGCTTCTTCGACCGCTGCGGCAGGTCCTTGACCAGCTTGGTGATGTCGTCGCGCATCCGCTTGGTCACGTCGGCCGCCTCGGTGGCGTGGCCGGTGAGCGTGCCCAGGTCGGTGATCTGCCGGTACGAGTCGTCCAGCGTCTTCGCCGCCGGCGTGATGTAGACGGGGATCTTCAGCTTGCCCAGCTGGTCGACGATCTTGTTGCGGTCGTCGGAGATCACCACCAGGTCGGGGTTTTTGGCGGCGATCGCCTCCGCGTTCGGCTGGAAGCCCGACAGGTCGGTCTTCGGCGCCTCCGCCGGGTAGTTCGAGTTGTCGTCGACGGCGACGACCTGCGGGCCGGCGCCGATGGCGTAGATCATCTCCGTCGCGCTCGGCGAGAGCGAGATGATCTTCTCCGGGCGCTTGTCGAGGGTGACGGCGCCGACCGTGACCGGGAAGGCCGCGGTGGTCGCGCCGCCGCCGGCCGCCGGCTGGTCGTCGGTCTTCGAGGCGCAGGCGCCGAGGGCGAGCGCGGCGACCGCGAGGGTCGCGGCGAGGATCCGGGGGGTACGTCTGGACATCGGGCCTCCTGTCGGTCGAGGAGCGTGGTGCTTCGCCGACAGGGAGGTGCGCCCGTCCGCGAGGCGCCCTTCCTCGAGAGCGCAAGTCGCGACCACTCCGCAGGCGACCTGGCTCGTCCCCACCACTGAGGGCGGGGCATCGCAGTTGCGGGACAGCGCCGGATTCACACCGGCTTCGCTGGGGAACGGTCGGTAAGACGGTAGCGCACCGCCCGGAGGTGCCCGGTCGATCAGGGAGCCCGATCGGGACCGGTCGATCGGCTGGCCGCGACGGCGGCGGGCCGGAACGGTCGTTCGGTAGCGGAATGTCGGGGTCCGGCGGGGTGCGGCCGGGATGGTGGGGCCCCGTCGGGGGCGGGACGGGGCCCCACCGGATCAGGAGGCGGTGATGGTGACGTTGTCCACAGCCGCCTCGACGAGGCTGGCGCCCGACGCGTCCGCCGCCTCGACCAGGATCCGGACGGACTGCCCGGCGTACGGGGTCAGGTTGAGGTTCGCCACCGCCCAGGAGCCGTTGCGGTTGGTCGCCGCCCCGGCCTGGGTGAGCAGGGCGGTGGTGCCGCCGTTGTGCACGACGCTCACCCGGAGGTAGTCGGCCGACGACGAGTTCGAGCCGTGCGCCAGATACCAGGCCAGGGACAGGTTCAGCGTCCCGCTCGCCGGCAGGGTCACCGCCGGGGACCGGGCGCTGGTCACGCCGCCGTCCAGGTCGTAGTCACCCGCCGCGGAGCCGGCGAGCCGGCCGGTGACGAGATCGTTGCCGCCGGCGTACGGGGTGAGCTGCTTCGCCCCGCTGGACGTGGTGGCCTGCGCCGCGCCGCGCTCGAAGGCGCCCACGGTCGCGGTGTCCGTGCCGTTCGGGTTGATCGTCCACCCGGTGGCCGTCTCGAAGGTGTCCGACCAGACCGTGGTGCCGCCACCACCGCCGCCGCAGTACTGCGCCTGCTTGCCGATCGCCCGGTACGGGCAGTCGGCGTACTCGCTGAGCATCAGCACCGCCTCCCGGTTGCGGGAGGTCTGCGCGGGGATCACCTCGTCCGGCGGGTAGAAGCCGCCGCCGCTGGCCGAGCCCGGGTACATCTCGAAGGTGTACGCCCAGATGCCGTGCGCCGCCCACATCCAGTCGATGCTGGTGCCGTCGGCGATGTAGAGGTCACTGGACTGCTCGGGGGTGTAGTTGTTGGTGGCGGCCATCTGCTGGCCGATGGTCGCGAAGGTGTTGTACTGGTCGGCCGTCATCCCGCTGGGGGTGTTGGCGGTGGTGTAGCCGAACGGCCAGAGCACCAGCTGCGAGTAGGTGTGGAAGTCGATGTTGGCCTTGATCTGCTGCACGCCGCCGACCACCCGGCTGTTGACGAAGTTCCGCAACGCCTGCGTCTCCGGCGCGGAGAACGCGGACGGGCCACGGTAGGTCTCCGACGAGGTGGAGCCGGACGAGCCGCCGCAGCAGCCCCACTGGTAGCTCCAGTTCCGGTTGAGGTCGGTGCCGACCGACGACGACCCGCTGTTCGGCTGCCGGTTCTTGCGCCAGGAGCGGTACGAGCCGGTGGCGATGTCGTACTCGCTGCCGTCCGGGTTGACCGTCGGCACGATCCAGATCTCCCGGCCGTTGACGATGTCGGTGATCCGGGAGTCGCTGCCGTAGTTGTCGGTGAAGAGGTTGAGCAGGTAGATCGCCATCTCGACGGTCAGGTGCTCGCGAGCGTGCTGCTGGGCGTTGAAGAGGATCTCCGGCTCGTTCTCGTCGGTGGCGACGTTGTCGGAGATCTTCACGGCCATCAGGTCGCGGCCCTCGTACGAGCTGCCGATGCTGAGCTTGCGCGCGATGGTGGGGTGGTCGGCGACGACCTGGTTCACCAGCGCGGTCAGCTCGGCGTAGTCGTGGTAGTTGGAGTCGGCGGGCGGGAAGGCTAGGGTGCCCACGTCGCCGTGGTCGTGCTCGGCGGCCGACGGCTCGGTGACCTGCTCCAGCCGGAAGCCGAGCCGGGAGATCGCGGCGGCCTCGGCCGGGGTGGCCGACACGTGCAGCACCCCGTGCTCGCTGTAGTCGATGGCCGCTCCGGTGCGGGCCACCGCGTTGCGGTCGGCGAGGGTACGGGGGCCGAGCACCCGGTAGCCGGCGGAGGCCGTACCGGTGGGTTCCGGTGCGGGTCGGGCGGAGACCGGCGCGGCGGTGACGGTGACGAACGCGAGCCCGGCGGCGACGGCGAACGCCAGGACGCGGCGGATGGGGAGGGGAGAGCGGAGGGCCATGGACAACCTCCTCGGGTACGGGGAGATCCCGTTCGGTGGAGCACACTTCACCATCCGTCACATGGTCATATCAACATTGATCGCTGCCTCTTCCATGCCAGGCGGATCATCGCGCCGGCAATGATTTTCCATCAGCCGACATCTGGCGAAAGTTCCTTCCGAGCGGGACACTGACCGGCGACGATGCCCACCACACCCGCGGAGCACCCATGGCCAGATCACGCCTGAGCGTGGCCGCCCTCGCCGGCGTCACCGCGCTCACCCTCCTCGGCACCGCCGTACCCGCGACCGCCGCGACGCCGGTCACCGCCGGCCCGGCGGCCGCCCGACCGGTCGTCCACGACGAGCAGATCACCTTCCAGGAGTGGTCCCGCTATCCGGACTGGCGACGCGGCAGCCACGCCGGCACCCGGGCGGTCCCCGGCGCCCGCCCCGGCCTGACCCTGGACCGACCCGCCGGCACCACCGACTACACCGACCCGCACACCGGCACGACCCGCACCTGGGAGTACGCCACCTGGACCTCCCCGGTCACCGCGGTCGGCTTCGACGCCACCGAGCTCGTCGCCTCGTGGAACGCGACGACCCCCGCCGGCACCTGGATCCAGGTGGAGCTCCAGGGCAGCTACAACACCGGCGCCACGACCCCGTGGTACGTGATGGGCCGGTGGGCGGCCGGCGACGCCGACATCAAGCGGACGACCGTCAACCGGCAGGGCGACCCCTGGTCGACGATCTGGACCGACACGTTCAGCATCGACGACGCGGCCGCCGGGGTGCTGCTGCGGGCATACCAACTGCGGCTGACCCTCTACCGGGCCCCCGGCCAGCAGGCCGCCCCGGTCGTGCACACGGTCGGCGCCATGAGCTCGAACGTGCCGGACCGGTTCACCGTGACGCCGAGCGCCGGGCACATCGCCTGGGGCGTCGAACTGCCCGTGCCCCGCTACTCGCAGAACGTCCACGCCGGCCACTACCCGGAGTACGACGGCGGCGGCGAGGCCTGGTGCTCCCCCACCTCGACCGAGATGGTGATCGAGTACTGGGGCCGCAAACCGTCACCGGCGGACACCGCCTGGGTCGACCCGACCTACCCGGACCCCACCGTCAACCACGCGGCGCGGATGACCTTCGACTACGCGTACGACGGCGCGGGCAATTGGCCGTTCAACACCGCGTACGCGGCCAGCTTCCCCGGCCTGGAGGGCCGGGTGACCCGGCTGCACTCGCTGGACGAGCTGGAGCGCTTCATCGCCGCCGGCATCCCCGTGGTGACCAGCCAGTCCTTCCTCGCCAGCGAGCTGGACGGGGCGAACTACGGCACCTCCGGGCACCTGTTCGTGGTGGTCGGCTTCACCGCCGACGGCGACGTGATCGTCAACGACCCCGCCTCGTCGAGCAACGACGTGGTGCGCAACGTCTACCAGCGCGAGCAGTTCGAGCAGATCTGGCTGCGGACCAAGCGGATCAACGCCAGCGGCGGGGTGTCCGGCGGCTCCGGCGGCATCGCGTACCTGATCAAACCGATCACCAAGCCCTGGCCGCACGTCCCCGGCTCCACCAACTGGTGACCTGACCCGGCTCGAAGCCGGTTGATCAAGAGGTTCGCGTCACCCCGGGCCGTTCCGGCGACGCGAACCTCTTGATCACCGGGACTCGTCGGTGGGGGGCTGGGAGGTGGCCGTCTGGTCGTCGCCGGCCAGGGCGCTGCGGAGGCGTTCCTTCTCGCTCCGGCGGCGGGCCGACGACTCGGCCATCTCCCCGGCCATCTCGTCCCGCCACCCCCTCAGCAGGAAGAACGACAGCGCCGCGGAGAACACCAGCGCGAGCATCAGCTTGAGGAAGACGCTCATGTCGATCAGCCAGAGGGCCGCCAGCACGAGGACGAACAGCCCGATCCGTCCCAGCGTGTACTTGACCGCCGCGCTCACCCGCACCACTCCGTTCTCGTCGCACCGGCCCGTCCGGCGCACACCTCGACCCGCTCCGTGGGCCTTCAGCCCGTGCGGCGGGCCAGCCAGCGGACCCCGGGGAACCACACCACCGCGTACGCCACGGTGAACGTCGCCGCCGCCAGGGCACCCGACAGCAGCCCCGGCAGACCGGCGGCCGCGCCGGCCACCAGCAGGCCGGTGACGACACCGACCGCGGCGGCGAGCAGGCCCGCCACCACCCGCGCGGCACCGAACTCCCAGGCCCGGAAATCCTCCCAGAACAGCCACGCCGGGAGGATCACCGCGAGCCACCCGTTAGCCCGACCGAACTCGCCCGCCCCGAACGAGGCGAACGCCCAGTCGAACAGCACCAGGGCGACCACCCCGATCACCCAGCCGGCGAGACTCACACCGAGAAGGTCACCGAGGGCGCGGATGCGCCCCTCGGCGTCGCGCCGGGGAAACCCGCTCTGCTGCTGCTCCGTCATGGTTCTACGAGGGTACGCGAGCGGGCCGCCCACACCACGTCGGCTCGATCCGGGGCGGCCGTCGCGCGCCACCCGGCAGTCGGGGTGGACCCGTTCAGGCCCAGACCTGCTGCGGCTCGGCGCGCCGCTGCGCCATGCTCGGCGCCCTGTCGTACTCCCGCACCACGTTGTAGCGGGTGTCCCGCTCGACCGGCTGGAACCCGGCGTCCCAGATCAGGTTGAGCAGGTCCTCCCGGTGCATGGTGTTCGGCGTCCCGTACGCGTCGGCGTCATGCGTGATCTTGTATTCGACGACCGAGCCGTCCAGGTCGTCGGCGCCGAAGTTCAGCGAGAGCTGGGCCACCGACAGACCGTGCATCACCCAGAAGCACTTCACGTGCGGGACGTTGTCGAAGAGCAGCCGGGAGACGGCGAAGGTCTTCAGCGACTCGGCCGGCGAGGCCATCGTGGTCTGCGCCTGGATCCGATTACGGATCTTCCCGTCGGCGGAGTCGACGAAGTCGTGCTGATAGCGCAGCGGGATGAAGACGGCGAAGCCACCGGTCTCGTCCTGCAGCTCACGCAGGCGCAGCACGTGGTCGACCCGGTGCCGCGGCTCCTCGATGTGGCCGTAGAGCATCGTGGACGGTGTCTTCATGCCCTTGCTGTGCGCCAGGCGGTGGATGCGCGACCAGTCCTCCCAGTGGCACGCGTGGTCGACGATGTGCTGGCGGACCTCCCAGTCGAAGATCTCCGCGCCGCCGCCGGTGAGGGACTCCAACCCGGCGTCCATCAGCTCGTCGAGGATCTCGTCGGCGGAGAGGCCGCTGATCTTCTCGAACCACTGCACCTCGGTCGCCGTGAAGCACTTCAGCTTGACGTTCGGCAGCGCCGCCTTCAGCTCGCGCAGCACCTTCGGGTAGTAGCGCCAGGGCAGCGTCGGGTGCAGACCGTTGACGATGTGCAGCTCGGTGAGCTGCTCGTCCTCCATCTCCTTGGCCTTGCGCACGGCCTCGTCGATCCGCATCGTGTACGCGTCCTTCTCGCCCGGCTTGCGCTGGAACGAGCAGTAGGCACACGAGGCGGAGCAGACGTTCGTCAGATTGAGGTGACGGTTGACGTTGAACATCACCCGGTCCCCGTTGAGCTCGGTGCGCCGGTGGTGGGCGAGCCGGCCGAGCCAGACCAGGTCGTCGCTCTCGTAGAGCGCGATCCCGTCCTCCCGGGTCAGCCGCTCCCCGGCGTACACCTTCGCTTCGAGCTCGCGCTTGACTCCGGCGTCCATGGCACGTCCTTCCACCCGCGGTACCTCCCCGAGCGTACGTCGAGGCACCGACGGCCCCGCCGGCACCGTCTCGGCGACGGCTCTTCACCGAACTCTCAGCCTCCCGTAACCCGCCGGCGCATCGACAACGTTGCCCGGACTGAGGTAAGACAGGATGGGGCCGCGAGGCACTGGTAGCGTCCCCACCGCCGCGCCCACCGGCGCGGTGGCTGCATGCGGACGGGGAGCGGAATGGTCTACAGGCGGCACGGGCGACGGCAGCGGCGACGGAGCCCGATCGTCTCCCCGGTGCTTCGTCCGAGGCTCTGGGCCGCCCTGCTCGGCGCGATCGCCGCCGCGGTCCTGGCCACCCCGGTCTACGCCGATCCCGCACTGCCCACCACCGTGCCGGACACCGGCTCCCGGCCGACCGTCACCGGCACCCTCCGGCTTCCCGGCAACGCGCCCCTCGCGCCGGTGACGCCGGGCGCCCCGATCGTCGGCGCCGGCTCGCTGGCCGCCCAGGTCGACGCGGCCGTGGCCCAGGTCGGTCTGCTCGGCGACACGCTGCTCCAGCTACGCCAGAAGCGCACCGACGCGGAGACACAGCTCACCGCCGCCGACCAGACCCTGAAGGCCGCCCGCGACACCCTGGCCCGGGCTCAGGAGGGCGCCGACAAGGCCGTCGCCGAGGCCCTCAAGGCCCGCGCGGCGCTGCCCCCCGCCGAGTTCGCCGACGACATCCAGGGCTGGAGCCAGCTCCAGCGGATCACCCGCGGCGAGAAGGTCGAGGGGTCGACCACCGCCGCCGCAGGAGAGCTGTCCCGGGCGCGCACCGCCGAGCAGGCGGCCTACTCGGCGTACGCGGCGGCGGAGGCGGCGGTCCGCAGCGCCACCGCGGAGTTCAGCACCGGCGAGCAGGCGCTGCGCACCGAGGAGGCGAAGCTGCTCAAGCTGCGCCGGGACCACGAGGCGCAGCTCGTCCAGCTCGAACGCCAGCAGGAGGCCGCCGAGCAGCAGATCGGCGCCGGCTACCTGCAGGGCCAGAGCGCCAACGGCCTGACCGCGCACCCGCGCGCCATGGCGGCCGTGCGCTACGCCCTCGCCCAGCTCGGCGACCCCTACCTGTGGGCGGCCGAGGGGCCGGACCGGTTCGACTGCTCCGGCCTGATGTGGGCGGCCTACCGCTCCTCCGGAGCCGACTACTTCGACCTGCCCCGGGTCTCCCGCGACCAGTACCGGGCGACCCGCGCCCGCACGGTGGACCGCACCGCCCTGCTCCCCGGTGACCTGCTCTTCTTCGCCTCCGGCAGCAGCTGGACGAGCATCCACCACGTCGGTATGTACATCGGCAACGGCAAGATGGTGCACGCCCCCACCACCGGCGACGTCGTCAAGATCTCCACGGTGACGTGGTCCCGGCTCTACGCGGCGACCCGCGTCATCGGCGCGGTCCCCGCCCCGCCCACCAGCACCCCCAGCCCGACGCCGACGCCGAGCAACACGCCGCGGCCCACCCCGTCGGCGACCGGCTCGCCCACGCCGAGCACGACGCCCAGCACCACGCCGAGCACGACGCCGAGCGGCACGCCGACGCCCACGCCGAGCGACACCCCGTCGCCGACCACGCCGCCGCCGACCACGCCACCCCCGCCCACCACGCCGCCGGCGACGACGGAGCCGCCGTCGACGCCCTCCACGACGCCGAGCTCCACCTCGCCGTCGGCCAGCGCCTCCAGCAGCGAGAAGCCCGCGAGCAACAGCCCGTCGGCTCAGGCCTCGGCGAGCGCCAGCACCGGCAGCTGACCCGCAAGCATCCACTCCGGCTGTGCCACCGGGGCGGAATATGGCACCGTGGCATCCAGGCACGCCCGGTCCCGGCCGGGTCCGGGTGCGAGCGGTGCGGAGGGCGAGCATGGCCGAGCAGAAGGTTCCGGCGGAGACGGTCGACCCTGCCAGCGGGCCCGTACCCGAGGGGCCGACCGCCGCGACGCCCACCGAGGATGCCGGCCCGACCGCGGACGGCACACCGCCTCCCGGCGGCTCGACCGCCGACGACATCGCTGCCGACGCGGCCGACCCGACCGACGCCGTGACCGACGGCGACGCGGGCCGCCTCGCGCCCACCAACCGAAACGCCGTGACCGACGACGGCCCCGACCGCCTCGCGCCCACCAACGGCGACGCCGTGACCGACGACCCTGACCGCCTCGCGCCCGCCGAGCGCGACGGTGTGACCGACGACGACGGCCCGGCGACGGGCGGTGCGGCCGGCGGCGTGGGGCCGGATCGGGCGGGGGCCACCCCGGAGCCGGTCGCGCCGGTGCGGGCGCGGGCCAGCGTGGCCACGGCCGGCAGCGGGATCTCGGCGGCGTCGCCGGCGACCGCCGCCACCTACGGATCAGCCAGCACCGACGCGCCAGCCGCCGCGCCGCCCGGCCAACGGGACGGCTCGGCCGCGCCCGCTCGGGCCCGCGCCGCCGTGCCGGCCACCGGTCGGAAGGCGGCCGACGAGGGCCGGCAAGCCGCTCGGGCCAGCGCCTCGGTGCCGGGAGCGAGCCGGCCGGCGGGCACCGAGGCGGGTGCCGTCGCCCGAGCCTCCGCCGCCGCGTTCGGAGGCACCCGGGTGACGGCCGACGAGGCGGCCGCTGCCGGGGCGCAGGCGGGGTCCGGATCGGCGACCGTCTACCGGTCCGGCCCGGTGAACCCCGAGCCGCCCGAGCCGGCGCAGCCCCCGGAGCCTGCCCAGCCGCCGACGCCGCCCACCCCGGAACCGGAGCCGGCACCCACCCCGCCGGTCCCCGGCCCGACGCCGCCGTCCCCGGCCCCTCCGGTCCCGGAGCCCACCCCACCGACGCCCGGCCCCCGCCCGGGTCCGCCCAGGCCGGGGCCACGTCCCACGCCTCCCGGGCCCGTGCCGCCCCTGCCGACCCCTCCGGCGCCGCCACCGGGGCCACCGGTTCCACCGCCGCCGCCACCACCGGGCCCGATGCCGGCACCCCCGTTCCCGCCGCCCCCGGCGAACTCGGCGCCCGCGCCAACCGCCCGGGCCGCCGCGCCGGTCTCCGCCCCACCCGGAGACTTCAGCGCGCCGGTCTCCGCGCCGCCCGGCCGCCCCAGCACGCCGGTGTCGGCACCGCCAGGGCTCGGCAGCGCGCCGGTGTCGCCGGTCGTCCCCGAGCCGGCCCTGCCGGCCTGGCCGCCGGCCGCGAGCCCGGCCGAGCTCCGCCCCGCCGGTCGCACCCCGACCGCGGACACGCGAACCGGAGCCGGGCACACCGAGGCCGGGAAGCTCTCTGGCGACGCCACGTCCACGACGCCGTTCGGGGCCGTCCCGGCGGCCCGTACGCCGGTCGGACGCGCGCGCGACGCCGGCACCCCGGCCGGCGGTCGCTCCGCTCGCTACGACGGCGGCCCCGACCTCCAGGGCACCGTCTACGGGGCGGGCACCGAGGGACCCGGGTTCACGACCGTGGCACTGCCCACCAACACCACCGAAACGTCCGGTTCGCTCACCGGGCACATCCTCGCGCAGGGCTGGGCGGACGCGCCGCCCGAGCAACGGTCGCGGACGGCTCGGGCGATGGTCGTACTGGGTGTGGCGCTCGGCCTGCTGGTGCTGGTCAGCGTGCTGCTCGTGCTGCTCGCCGACGACGCCGTGAGCGGCCTGATCGGCAACCTCCTCAACGGCTGACGCGCCCGGCCGTCGGGTCACCCACCCGCCTCGACGATGACGCACGCCGATGGCCGTGGCCTGCGGCGCGGTGCCCGACGATCCGGTGCCCGACTGGTGAGCCCGCCCACTACGGGTCACGCCGGGTGGCGGCTGGCGGCCGTCGCCGTACACTTGTGTGGATCACTGACCTGGCGCGCCCATCCGCGCGCCCCTGGGCGGTCTTGCGGGCGACTTGGCGGCGTTGAGCTGTGGCAGGCCATCGCGAAGATGCGCCCCGCTTGAAAGGCACTTCTTGACCACCTTTGCTGACCCCAGCACGTTCCCGTCCGCCCTCGACCCCACCGCCGCCCAGGAGGGCGACGCGTCGGCCCTGACCGCCGCGACGGACGACTCCGCGACCGCGGGCGAGACCTCCGCCGAGACGCGCGACTTCGCCGCACTGGGCCTCCCCCAGCCACTCGTACGCGCGCTCGCCCGCCAGGGCATCACCACCCCGTTCGAGATCCAGAGCGCGACCCTTCCCGACGCGCTGGCCGGGCGTGACGTGCTCGGCAGGGGGCAGACGGGCTCCGGCAAGACGCTGGCGTTCGGCCTGCCGGTGCTCGCCCGGGTCGCCGCCGGTGCCGCGGCCCGTCCGCTGCACCCGCGTGCCCTGGTCCTCGTCCCGACCCGCGAGCTGGCCATGCAGGTCAACGACGCGCTGCTGCCGCTCGGCAAGGCGGTCGGCGTCTTCCTGAAGACCGCTGTCGGCGGGGTGCCGTACGACCGGCAGATCGACGCGCTGCGCCGTGGCGTGGAGATCATCGTGGCGACTCCGGGCCGGCTCGGCGACCTGATCGAGCGGGGCGTGTGCCAGCTCGACGACGTCGAGGTGACCGTGCTCGACGAGGCCGACCAGATGGCCGACATGGGCTTCCTGCCGGAGGTCACCGAACTGCTGGCGAAGACCCCGGCCGCGGCGCAGCGGCTGCTGTTCTCGGCCACGTTGGACGGTGACGTCGACACGCTGGTCAAGCGGTTCATGACCGACCCGGTCACGCACTCGACCGCGCCGCCGACCGCCGCCGTGTCCACGATGGATCACCACATGCTGCTGATCCCGCCGCAGGACAAGTTCCCGGTGGTGGCGTCGATCGCGGCGCGGGACGGCCGGACGATGGTGTTCGCTCGGACCCAGCTGGGCGTGGACCGGCTGGTGTCGCAGCTCGCCGCGGTCGGCGTACGGGCGGGTGGGCTGCACGGCGGCAAGACCCAGCGGATGCGTACCCGCACGCTCGCCGAGTTCCGTGAGGGCCGGATGAACGTGCTGGTCGCCACCGACGTGGCCGCCCGCGGCATCCACGTGGACGGCGTCTCCCTGGTGCTGCACGTCGACCCGCCGAAGGACCCGAAGGACTACCTGCACCGGGCCGGCCGGACCGCCCGCGCCGGTGAGTCGGGCGCGGTGGCCACGCTGGTGCTGCCCAAGCAGCGCCGGACCACGCTGGCGATGCTGGAGAAGGCCGGTGTCGAGCCGGAGCAGACCCGGGTGCGGGCCGGTGACCCGACCCTCACCGAGCTGACCGGCGCTCGGGAGCCGAGCGGTGTCCCGGTCCGCGAGGAGCCGGAGGAGCCGCGTCGGCAGGGGGCCCGCTCCGGTGGTCCGCGCCGCTTCGGCGACCGCCCGCACGGTGAGCGCCGATTCGGCGACCGCCCGCAGGGCGAGCGCGGTTACCGCGAGCGCGGTTACGGGGACCGTCCCCAGGGCGAGCGCGGATACGGCGAGCGCCGGTTCGGCGACCGACCCCAGGGCGAGCGCGGATACGGCGACCGCCCGCAGGGCGACCGTCGGTTCAGCGACCGTCCCCAGGGCGAGCGCCGATTCGGCGACCGGCCGCAGGGCGAGCGCGGTTACGGCGACCGCCCCCAGGGCGACCGTCGGTTCAGCGACCGCCCCCAGGGCGAGCGCCGCTTCAGCGACCGGCCGCACGGTGAGCGCGGATACGGCGACCGCCCCCAGGGCGAGCGCCGCTTCAGCGACCGCCCGCACGGTGAGCGCCGCTTCAGCGACCGCCCGCAGGGCGAGCGGCACGCCGGCGGCCGTGACGAGCGGCGGGACGGCGACCGCTGGCAGGGCGAGCGCCCGCGCGGCGAGCGCCGCTACGGCGGTACCCCGGCCCGCGCTCACTGAGGGACTCCGGTAGATCTTGGTAGGAAACGGCCCCTCCAGGGGCCGAAACCTACCAAGATCTACACAGTCTGACCGTTGGTACGCGTAACGTGCGGCTCATGCCGACCATGCCGAAGTCGCTCTTCTGGACCCGGACCGACACCGCCGGCAGCGAGCACGCCGTCTTCGACGACGGCCAGGGGTTGGCGGCGCGCGGCACCATGCTCGCCGTCGACCCGATCCCGTGGACCGCTCGCTACCGGCTGGCCACCGCCCCGGACTGGACCACCACCCGTTTCGAGATCGAGGTGGAGGGGTCGGGCTGGCTGCGCAGCGTACGCCTGGAACGGGCCGTCGACCGGTGGCGGGTGACCACCGCCGAGCAGGGTGACCTGGACGCGGCGCTGGCCGCCGCCGGGCACCCGCCCGCCGGGCTGCCCGGCACCGACGACCCGGATCGGCTGTCCGACGCGCTCGACGTGGATCTCGGCGGCTCCCCGCTGCTCAACGCGCCGCCGGTGCACCGGCTCGGCCTGACCAGCGGGCCGGCCGACGTGCCGCGCCGGATCACCGTCGCCTGGGTGCTGGTGCCGAGCCTCGCCGTGGTTCCGGCTGAGCAGACCTACACCTCGCTGGGACCGGGCCGGGTGCGCTTCGCCAGCGACTCGTTCACCGCCGACATCGAGGTGGACTCCGACGGCTACGTGCTGCGCTACCCGGGGCTGGCGGAGCGCGCCGCGCCACTCTGACCCCCGAGCCCGGCACCGCCGCCGGCAGTCCGCCCGCCCCGACGGCGTGATGCTCAGCCCGCGTCGGTCCGTCGGCGCTGCCGGCGCTGGCCGGCCCTGCCCACCACCCGGACGAGCGGGGTGAGCCCGAGCGCCAGGCGCGGTGCGGCATCCAGCAGCCGCACCTGCGCGCCACGCCACCGGGGCAGGATCACCACCGGGCGTGGCCGCCGGGCCAGCCGCGCCACCCGGGCCGCCACCCGCTCGGGGGTGAGCATCGACCCGGTGAACGAGGCGACCGCGCCCGGGTCGTCGAGCCGGTCGTGCAGCATCGGCGTCCAGATACCGTCCGGGCACAGGCAGGAGACGCGTACGGCCCGGTGACCGGCCATCCGCAGGTCGGCCAGGGTGCCGAGGCTGAACGCGAGCAGCGCGTGCTTGCTGGCCGCGTAGACGGTCTCGCCGGGGGCGGCCACGAGCCCGGCCAGCGACACGACGTTGAGCACGTGACCGTGGCCCTGGTCGCGCATCACGTCCAGCGCGGCGAGGGTGCCGTTCATGGCGCCGAGCGCGTTCACGTCGAGCACCCGACGCCGGGTCGCCGCGTCGTGCCCCCAGGACGGCCCGGTCACCAGGATGCCGGCGTTGTTCACCCAGAGCCCGAGGGCTCCGGCGCGCGCCGCCGCCTCGGCGGCCACCTCGGCGCAGGCGATCTCGTCCCGGACGTCGAGGGCGCAGGACCAGCCGCCGAGCGGCTTCGCGACCGCGGCCACCGCCGCCGGGTCCACGTCGGTGAGGAGGACCTGCCAACCGTCGGCGTGCAGGGCGGCGGCGATCGCCCGGCCCAGGCCACCCGCGGCGCCGGTCACGACGGCCGCCCCGCTCGCTGGCGAGATCATCGGCGCAACGTACCGCCGACGGCCGCTCCGCACCAGGCCCCGCCCGTGACGACGCGCGCCCGCTCCCGGCCCGTCTCGGGTCACCGTCAACCAGGGGCGGCCGGCTCAGCCGGCGGGCGGGGTGACCGGCTGGGGGCGGTTCTCCCACTTCGTGGAGAGCGCGATGCTGGTGCGGGTGGACGCCACGCCCGGGGTCCGGTTCAGCCGGACGATCAACTGCTCCAGCTCGGCGATCGTGCCCACCCGGGCCTTGAGCAGGAACGACTCGACGCCCGCCATGAAGTAGCAGGACTCGATCTCGGGCATCGCGCGGAACGCCGCGAGGACGTCGTCGGTGTCCGCGCCGGAGTCCTCGACGATGCCGATCAGCGCGGTGACGCCGAGGCCGATCGCCTCGGGCGCGACGTCCGCCCGGTAGCCGCGCAGCACCCCGCCGGCCTCCAGCTTGCCGACCCGTTCGTGCACCGCCGGTGCGGACAGGCCGACCTGGCGGGCGAGTTCGGCGTAGGAGAGGCGGGCGTTGCCGCGCAGCAGCTCCACGAGGCTCAGGTCGATGGCGTCCACGGACTGTGACCCTAACGGGTGAGGCGTAACGCCCGGACTCCGGCATCCGTTGAACATGACAGCAGGTAACACTTCACGTACGCAGAGTCAAAGGAGCGCAGCGCCGGTACCATTGACTAACTTCCCACTCAGTGCGTTTTTCGCGTTTGGCGGACAGGCCAGGTCGCTGGTGCTGTAATTGCCATACGTCCCTCATGACGGCTCTGGGCTCGCACCGGCCGGGGGCAGTGTGTTCAGCCGGGGGCTTCGTCGAACGCGAGGAGGGGGCTGTGGACACTGGAGATCGCCTGCTGACACCGGGTGAGGTCGCCGCGCTGTTTCGGGTTGACCCGAAGACTGTGACGAGATGGGCCGCGGCCGGACGGATCGGCAGCATCCGGACTCCAGGAGGGCATCGCCGGTTTCGGGAATCCGAGGTGCGAGCCCTGCTCGAGGGGGAGGGCATGCTGGACGAGGCCGACGACATGGGGAAGGCACGCAACGTCGGCCCGACCGCCTCGACCGGCCCTGGGCCGGCGAACGCCGGGATGTACTGACGCGTCGCGCGGGCCGGGCGACTGGTCCGGCCCGCGGCCCCGCTGAATCGCCTCGGTTCCGGGCCAAAACCGGGCCCGCACCGCCCGATCAGGCCCGGGCCGCGCCCAGCTCTCCGGACCAGCGTACGAACAGGGTGTGCGGCACGCCCAGCGCGTCCAGCACCTTGCCGGCGACGAAGTCGACGAGCTGCTGGGCGGAGGCCGATGCCCCGGCACCGTAGAAGCCGGGGCTGGCGGGCAACACCACGGCGCCGGCATCGTGCAACGCGATCAGGTGCTCCAGGTGGCTGCGGGTCACCGGGGTCTCCCGGGGCACCACCACCACCGGCCGCCGCTCCTTCAGGTTGACCTCGGCCGCCCGTTGCAGCAGGTCCTTGGAGAGGCCGATCGCGATTCCGGCGCAGGCCGCGGTGCTCGCCGGGACGACCACCATTCCGCGCGCCCGGTACGAGCCGCTGCTCGGCCCGGCCGCCAGGTCGCCCGCGGGCCAGTGCCGCACGTCGGCGTCGGCGAGGTCGCGGTCGAGCCACCCCGCCAGGTCCTCGGCCCAGTGCCCGTCCCGGAACGGACGGCCGGTCTCGTCGAGCAGGGTCAGCCGGGCCGCCCGGGAGACGACCAGGTCCACCGGCTGCCCGGCGTCGAGCAGTCCGCGTACGACGGCTGCCGCGTAGGGCGTGCCGGACGCACCGGAGACCCCGACGACCCATGGTTCGCGCATACCCACCAGCCTGCCTGGTCGCCCCGACCGGCCGACGTCGGCCCCCGGTGTCAAGCGCGCCGGTGCGAAACCACCCGCCTTGTCCGGCCGGGCCCACAACGCTCCCGTGGACCTGCCATGCTGCCGGCAGCGATTCGCACGGCGGCGTGTTCGCCCGCGGGGGAGGAGTCGGGGATGACCGGCGCGGTCCTGGAGTCGCTACGGTCCGAGTGCCCCATCCCGCCCCGGCTGTCGCCGTACGCCGACGGGGTGCAGGAGTGGCTGGCGGCGGACCTGCTGCCCACCGTCGGCCTGCCGCTCGACGCGGCCGGGGCGCGGCGACTGGCCGGCGCGGGCTTCGCCCGGTACGCCGGCCGGCTCTACCCCGACGCCACGGAGCCCGACCTGCGGGTGCTGACCGCGCTGTTCACCTGGTTCTTCCTGGTGGACGACGCCTGCGACGGCCCGGGCCGACTCGACCCGGGGCAGATCCAGGCACTGCGCGACGGTGCGGTCAAGCTGTTGGTCGACGGCCCGCGTCACCGGCACACCGGGCTGGCCGGGCCGCTCCGTCGGTTGCTGGTGCGCTCCTGGCGCGTGCCCCGCCGCCGGATGCCCGCCCGGTGGCGGCAGCGCTTCGCCGACGCGGTCGCCCACCACCTGGCCGGCACCTGGCGGGAGGCGGCCAACAAGACGGCGGGTCGGGCGCCGGGCGTCGCCGAGTACGTCGAGCTGCGCCGGGCGACCTCGGCGGCGTACGTCTCGTTTCCGCTGGTCGAGTTCGTCACCGGCCGTCCGCTGCCGGATGCCGTCTACCACCACCCGCTGCTGCGGGAGATCGCCGACACGGGCAACGACCTGCTCTCCTGGTACAACGACCTGGCGTCGCTGGAGCGGGACCGGGCCACTTCCGGCGGGCACAATCTCGTGCTCGCGGTGGCCGGCGAGCGGGGCGTGCCGACCGACGCGGCGGTGGTGCTCGTCGCCGACCGCTGGCGGGCGTCGATGCGGCGCTTCGTCGAGCTGCGCGCGACGGTGCCGTCGTTCGGCCCGGGGCTGGACGAGGCGGTCACCGACCTGCTCGACGGGGTCGCGAACGCGGTCCGGGGCACGATCGACTGGACGATGGAGAGCGCCCGCTACCCGGTAACCCCCTGACCCGCGCCACCGCGACCCTCTCGGGGGCGCGGTACGGAACAACGTCGCGCGCAGCGGGCGCCGCGCACGGCAGGCGCGCGGTCAGGCGCGCAGGTGGAGGCGGATCACCAGGTCGAGCAGGGCGAACACGAACAGCGCGATGCCCACGAAGCCGTTCGCGGTGAAGAACGCCCGGTTGACCTTGCTGAGGTCGGTCGGGCTGACCACCAGGTGCTGGTAGGCGAAGGCGACGGCGGTCAGCGCCAGGCCGATCCACCACAGCCAGCCGAAGCCGAGCAGCGCGCCGAACCAGATGAACAGCGCGAAGGTCACCACGTGCGCGACGGTGGAGGCGTGCAGCGCGAAGCGCCGCCCGTAGCGCGCCGGGACGCTGTGCACGCCGATCTCCCGGTCGATCTCGGAATCCTGGCAGGCGTAGATGAGGTCGAAGCCGCCGATCCACAGCCCGACGGCGGCGCCGAGCAGCCAGGCCGGCCCGGAGCCGGCGAAGGTTCCGGTGACCGCCAACCAGGCACCGACCGGCCCGACCGCCTGGGCGATCGCCAGGATCGCGTGCGGCCAGTTGGTGAACCGCTTGCCGTACGGGTAGACGACCAGCGGCACGGCGGCGAGCGGGGCGAGCGCCAGGCAGAGTGGGTTGAGCAGAGCGGCGGCGGCGAGGAAGACCACCAGGGCGACCGACGCGCCGGTCCAGGCCGTCCGCACGCTCACCGCCCCGGTCACCAGTTCCCGGTTGGCGGTACGCGGGTTCCGCGCGTCGATCCGCCGGTCGAGGATCCGGTTGGCGGCCATCGCGAACGTCCGCGCGCCGACCATCGCGATGGTGATCAGCAGCAGGTCGAGCCAGCGCACGTGCCCGCCGTTCGCCTGCATCGCGGCCAGCGCGGAGAGGTACGCGAAGGGCAGCGCGAAGACCGAGTGCTCGATGGCGACCAGTCGGAGGAAGGACTTGACCCGGCCCGGTCGTTCCACGGGCTCCAGCACGGCCGTCATCAGATTCCGTACTCCTTCCAACGCTTGTCGACCAGCGAGACCACCTCGGGCGACATGCTCATCTCCTCCGGCCAGCCGCGGGTGTAGCCCTCGGTGGGGAGTTTGCGGGTCGCGTCGACGCCCGCCTTGCCGCCCCAGAACTGCTGGTACGAGGCGTGGTCCAGGTGGTCCACCGGGCCCTCGGTGAGCAGCAGGTCCCGGGCGTAGTCGACGTTGCCGAAGGCGCGGAAGGCGACCTCGTTGTAGTCGTGCACGTCGCAGTCCTCGTCCACGATCACGATCAGCTTCGTCAGCGACATCATGTGCGCGCCCCAGATCGCGTTCATGACCTTCTGCGCGTGCTTCGGGTAGCGCTTGCGGATCGACACGATCGCGCAGTTGTGGAAGACCCCGGCGGCGGGCAGGTCGTAGTCCACGATGTCCGGGATCAGGAAGCGCAGCAGCGGCGCGAAGATCCGCTCGGTGGCCTTGCCGAGGCCGTGGTCCTCCTGCGGCGGCTGCGACGTGACGATCGAGTGGTAGACCGGGTCGCGCTGCATGGTCATGCACTCGACGTGCATCACCGGGAACGGCTCCACGGGCGTGTAGAAGCCCGTGTGGTCGCCGAACGGCCCTTCCGGCATGCGCTCGCCCGGCTCGATGTAGCCCTCCAGCACCACCTGCGCGTGCGCCGGCACCTGCAACGGGACGGTGAGGCAGTCCACCATCTCGACGCGCTCGCCCCGCAGGAAGCCCGCGAACAGGTATTCGTCGATCTCGGCGGGGAGCGGTGCGCTGGCCGAGTAGGCCACCGCCGGGTCGGCGCCGATGGCGATGGCCACCGGCAGCCGCTGCCCGAGCCGCTCGGCGACCGCGTGATGCGCGGTGGAGTTCTTGTGGATCTGCCAGTGCATGCCGATGGTGTTGTGCGAGTGCTGCTGGAGCCGGTAGAGCCCCAGGTTGCGCTTGCCGGTCTGCGGGTCCTTCGTGTGGGTCAGCCCGAAGTTGTGGAAGATCCCACCGTCGCCGGGCCAGACCTGCAACCCCGGCAGCCGGTTGAGGTCGACGTCGTCGCCGCGGTAGACGACCTGCTGGCACGGGGCCGTCTTGACCTTCTTGGGCGGCATCGACTTGAGCTGCATGACTTTGCCGAGCCCGCCCATCATGCCCGCGAAGCCCTGCGGCAGCTCCGGCTTGAGCATCTCGCCGATCCGCTCGCCGATCTCGTCGAGGCGCTCCACCCCGAGCGCCATCGCCATCCGCTTCTCGGTGCCGAAGAGGTTGATCGCGACCGGCATCTCACCCCGGGTCGGCCGCTCGAAGAGCAGCGCCGGGCCGCCCGCGCGGACGGTCCGGGTGACCACCTCGCTGATCTCCAGGGTGGGGTCGACCGGGACGTCCACCCGCCGCAGCTCGCCCGCACGTTCCAGCGCCGCGAGGAAGTCCTTCAGATCGGTGTACGGGAAGCCACGAGCCGCCATACCCGCCAGTCTCCCCCACCACCGTCGTGGACTGCCCGGCCGGGTCGGCGCGGCGCGGTCGGGCCGACCCGGCCGGGGTGAGGAGTATGAGCCCCGCCACAGCGCTCGCCGGCCACCTGGGAAATTGTCGGTGCCTCCCGGCAAGATCCCTGCGCCGTACCCCCGAGGCGAGGAGTCCGCCATGGCACGCCGCACGCCGGTGACGTTGAACGTGGTCGAGCACGGCACGGGTGTTCCGGTGCTGGCCCTGCACGGCTGGACGCCGGACCACCGACTGATGCTGGGCTGTCTCGAACCGGTGTTCGCCGGGCGCCCGGGCTACCGGCGGCTCTACCCGGACCTGCCGGGCATGGGCGAGTCACCGGCCCCGCCGGAGATCGCCGGCTCGGACGACGTGCTCGACGCCGTGCAGGATCTCGTCGACGACCGGATCGGCGACGCGCCCTTCCTGCTTCTCGGCGAGTCCTATGGCGGCTACCTCGCCCGGGCCCTCGCCAATTCCCGGCCCGACCAGGTGCGCGGCCTGGCCCTGATCTGTCCCATGGGCACCGCCGTCGAGAAGGCGGACCGCCGGTTGCCGCAGCCGCAGGTGCTGCGGCCCGATCCCGACCTGCTCGCCTCGGTCGACGCCCGGACCGCCACCGAGTTCGCCGACCTGGCGGTCGTGCAGTCCCCGGAGACGCTGCGCCGCTTCCGCGAGGAGATCCTGACGGGCCTCGACGTGGCCGACACCACGGCGATGGCCCGGATCAGGCAGCGCTGGACGCTCTCCGAGGATCCGGAGGGCGGGGAGCCGTTCACCCGGCCGACCCTCGTCCTCACCGGCCGGCAGGACCACTCCACCGGCTATCTCGACCAGTTCGCGCTGCTGCCGCACTATCCCCGGGCGACGTTCGCGGTGCTCGACGTGGCCGGGCACAACCTTCAGATCGAGCAGCCGGTGCTGTTCGACGCGCTGGTGGGCGAGTGGCTCGACCGGGTGGCCGCCGAGGGGTGAGCGGGCCGAGGGAGCCGGTCAGGCGGCCGGCTCCCAGGCGTACGCGGCGAGTGGCGCGTCGACCGGCGCGGCGATGAGCCGGTTGGCGAACGTCGAGATGGTGTACGCCCCGATGCCGAGGACCACGTCCAGGGCGTGCCTCGGCTGGTATCCGGCGGACAGGAACGCCCGCACGTCGTCGTCCGGGACGGCACCCCGGTGCGCCAGCACGGCCAGCACGAAGCGCCGTAGCGCCTCGATCAACTGGTTCCGCCTCGACGTGCCCGGCTGGTTCGGCGGCTGACCCCGGACAGCCGTCGACGGGGGCCCGCGCCGGTCAAGCGCCCCGGGGAAAAGTCACCAACCCTGGCGTACACCCCCGGGGGCGGCGCAGCCTGGACGACATGTCGGACGCCTACGTGGTCGGTGACCCGGACGGCCTGTCACCGCTGCTGGCCGAGCTGCGGGACGCGGTCGCCCGGGAGCTGCACGCCCAGCTCGCACTGCGGGCCGAACGGATCGAGCTGGCCGACGTGCCCGAGGTGGCCTACCAGATCACCCGGCGCGTCGACGAGCTGCTCCGGCACCGCCGCGCGGCGAAGCGGGCCAACTCCGCCCACTCGTAGTCGCGGTCGAAGATGCCCGCCGGCTTTGTCGGCCCCACCCGCCACCTCAGAATGTAGAACTACAGTTCTTAGAAGTGTAGTCCTACAAAATGCGCCGTCAGCTGAGGCCGCCGTACGAGTGCAGGCCGGTGAAGAAGATGTTCACGCCGAACAGGTTCATCAGCACGGTGAAGAAGCCGATCACCGCGATCCAGGTCGCCACGTTCCGCTTCACGCTCGGGGTGGCCCGGGCGTGCAGGTAGCCGGCGTAGACGACCCACGAGATGAACGCCCAGGTCTCCTTCGGGTCCCAGCCCCACGGCCGGCCCCAGGCCGCCTCGGCCCAGATGGCGCCCGCGATCACCGCGAACGTGAAGACCGGGAACGAGAAGGCGTGCAGCACGAAGGTCAGCCGCTCCAGGGCGGCCGCCTCCGGGAGCCGCTTGGCCAGCGTGTAGGGGAAGCTCCGCCGGCCCTGCTCGTAGCCGTTGCGCATCAGGAAGGCCACCGCCGGCACCACGCCGAGCAGGAAGATGCCGGAGGAGAAGACGATGGTCGACACGTGGATGACGAACCAGTACGAGTTGAGCGCCGGCACCAGCGGCACCACCGGCACGTAGAGCACCAGCTCGGCGGTGGCGAGCAGCAGCACCATGACCAGGGTCAGGAAGAGCCCGAGCCGGCGCAGGGACGGCCGCTTGGCGAGCACCACGAGCCAGGCGGCGGAACCGATGAACGAGACCGTGAGCACGAACTCGTACATGTTGCCCCACGGCATCCGGTCGGCCGCGACGCCGCGGGTGACCAGGGCCGCGAGGTGCAGCAGGGCGGCGACCGCGGTGGCCGCCACCGCGATCGTGCCGGCCAGGCGGGCGCGGGCGGCGGACCGGCCCACCGGGGACACGGGCGTGACCGGCGCGGCCGGCGGGGCGACCGTCGCGCCGGAGGCGCCGACGCCGGCGCCCACCAGCTCGCGGGCGGGTGCGGCGGCGACCCGGGTACGGGCGTTGCCCAGCGCGTACTCGACCGCGTGGCTGATCATCGCGATCAGGTACACCAGGGTCGCGAACGTCACCAGCTGATCGGAGAGTGCGGACATCACTCGGTCCCTTCCCGCGTCCCGGCCCGGTCGCTGCGTTCCGCGCCGGCCCGCTCATCCGGTCGCTCGTCACCGCGGACGGCGGCGACGAGCTGCGCGAACTCGTCGGCGAACCCTGGATGGTCGGTGCGCGGCAACCCACCGGCCTCGACCAAACTACTACCGCTCGTCGGAGTTTCGGCTCCGGGGGCCGCGGTACCGGGCGGCAGCACCCGGAAGAACACCCGGCGGCGTCGGCCGAACAGCGCCCCCATCAGCCCGAGCAGCAGGACCCCGCAGCTCACCAGCAGCAACGTCGACCCGGGGTCGTGCCGGACGGAGAGGGTCACGTAGCGCTCGGTGCCCAGGAACTCGACGGTGGTGCCGTCGTCCAGCTTCCAGCTCTCGCCCTTCCTGAGCACCTTCTCGCCGACCTGCTTCACCTTGCCCATGCGGACCTGCCGCTGGTCCAGCTCGTAGACCGAGCCGGGGATGCCCGCGTCCAGGCCGAGGTTGCCGCGGTACGCGACGAGGTTGAGGGCCGGGTTGCGCTCGGTCGGGTACTGCGACCGCACGAACGGCGGCGAGTCCGGCGCCGTGGGCAGGTAGATGCCGGTGAACGCCATCTGGAGGTCCGACTCGCGCGTGCCGGTGGCCGGGTCGACGTTGGCGTCCGGGAAGGCGGCCAGGCCCTCCCCGGTCAGCCCCATGTCCCCCGTGGTGAGGAACGGCGTGGCGCTGGTCTGGCTGCGCCCGAAGCGGTCGGTGTAGCGGATGACCGGGGCGTAGCCGTGACCGAGCAGGTAGACGCTGGCGCCGTCGAGCCGCAGCGGCGAGTTGACCGAGAAGTCGGCGGTACGGGTCGCCCGGCCCCGCTCCTCCACCGTCACCGTGGCGTTGAAGTACTCCGGCTGCCCAGACTCCAGGAACCGCGCGTCGAACCGGTCCAGGGTCAGGCAGAAGGCGGGCAGGTGGGCGGTGTCCACCCGCGCGCCGAGCTTCGCCTCGGCGTACTGCTGACGGGTGTTGCAGAACGCGTTGTCCGCGCCGGCGACGAGCAGCCGGTTGCCGCTCCAGCCGTACCAGGAGCCGAGCGCCACCCCGATCAGCACGACCACCAGCGAGGAGTGGAAGAGCAGGTTGCCGCTCTCCTTGAGGTAGCCCTTCTCGGCGGACACCTCGTCGCCGCGCACCACCACGCGCCAGCGCCGCCGCCGCAGCACCTCGGCGATCGCCGCCGCCCCGCCCTCGGGCGCGGCCAGCACCGCGTGCTGGGGCAGCCGGTCCAGCCGCCGCGGGGCGACCGGCGGCTTCGCCCGCAGGGCCCGGACGTGGTCGCGCAGCCGTGGCGTGATGCAGCCGATCAGCGAGATGAAGAGCAGCAGGTAGATGGCGGAGAACCAGACCGAGCTGAAGACCGCGAAGCCGCCGATCCGGTCCAGCCGGGGGGCCAGGTCGGGGTGGTCGACGAAGTACTCGTTGACCTTCTCTGGGCTGATGTTCCGCTGCGGCAGCACCGAGCCGGGGATGGCGGCGATCGCGAGCAGGAAGAGCAGCACCAGCGCCGTACGCATGGCGGTGAGCTGCCGCCACGAGTTGCGCAGCAGGGCCAGCACCCGGTTCGGCCGGCGGCGGGGCGCCTCGGCCGGTGCCGCGCGGCGGTCGTCCACGGCGGTCATCAGATGCTCACCTCGCCCACTCCCACGGTGGTCTGCAGCCAGATCACGACGTTCGTCCAGCCGCCGGTGACGAGGGCGAGGCCGATCACGATCAGCAGGGCGCCACCCACGCGGGTGACCCAGCGGCTGTTGCGCCGGATGGCGCGGAAGACCCCGAGCAGACGCTGGAAGCCCAGCCCGAAGACGACGAACGGTATCCCCAGCCCCAGGCAGTACGCCACGGCGAGCACGACCGCCCGGTCGATCTGCCCGCTGACCGTGGCCATGCCGGTGACCGCGGCGAGGGTCGGGCCGACGCACGGCACCCAGCTGAGCGCGAAGACCGCACCGAAGACCGGCGCACCCAGCAGGCCGGCGGCCGGGAGTCGGTGGATCCGGAACTCGCGCTGCATGCCGGGGACCACACCGACGAAGGCCAGCCCGAGCAGGACGATCAACGAGCCGATGACGATCTCCAGCGTGCGCTCGTACTGGAAGAAGACCTTCCCGACGCTGGCGAACAGGACCGCGGTGGCGGTGAAGACGACGGTGAACCCGGCGATGAAGAGCAACGTCCCGGCGAGGACCCGGCCCTTGACCGCGGCGGTCCCGGTCCGGGCGGCCCGCTCCCGCACCGCGACGGCCGTGCCGCCGCCGGACCCGCCGGCCGGCTCCGTCGGCCGCGGGCGGGAGCCGCGCCCCTCCAGGTCGGCGCCGGCCAGACCGGTGACGTACGAGAGGTAGCCGGGAACCAGCGGCAGAACGCACGGGGAGAGGAAGCTGACCAGCCCGGCGAGGGCCGCCGCACCGATGGCGAGCAGCAGCGGGCCGGAGAGGGCGACCTGCCGGAACGTCTCGCCCATCAGCGGGAACCGGCGGCGGGCTGCTCGGCGGCGACCCGCTCGACGATCGGTTGCAGCCCGGCCTGCTTGACCGCGGCGCGGATCACCGCGGCGACCCGGCCGTCCCGGTCGAGCACCACGGTGGCCGGGATCGTGTTCGGCGGGATGTCCAGGGCGAGGGCCAGCCGGCTCGGTGGGTCGAAGAGGCTCGGGTAGGTCACCCGGCCCTCCTCGAACGCGATCGCCTTGTCCTTGCTGTCCTGCACGTTGATGCCGAGGAACGTCACGCCGGAGGCCTTGGTCGCCTGGTAGGTCGCCTCCAGGTCGTCCGCCTCGGCGCGGCAGGGCGCGCACCAGGAGCCCCAGAAGTTGACGACGACGACCTGGCCACGGGCCTGCGAGACGTCGTACGCGCCGCCGGTGAGCAGCTCACCGGCGATCTTCGGTGGCGCGGAACGCTGCTCCGGCGCGCACTCGATCACACCCTCCGGGGAGGTGCTGCAGGACTTCTCCTGGCTCTTCGACGTGCAGCCGACCAGCCCCACCGCGGCGACGACGGCGAGCAGACCGGCGGTCCACCTCCGGGTGTGCATCAGGCCCCCTTGGCCGTCCGGGCGGTCGGCGACATCGCGATCAGGTGGGCGGCCGGCTCGGAGTAACCGATGCCGACCACCTTGGCGCCGTCGAAGTGGAACGAGGTGAGGCTGGCCAGGCCGCACTGGCGCCGGCGCGGGTCGTGCCAGAGACGCTTGCGCTCGACGTACCGGCGCAGGGTCCAGATCGGCAACTGGTGCGACACCAGCACGGCCTCGCGGCCCTCGGCGGCGATCCGGGCGGCGTGCAGCGCGGCGAACATCCGCTCCGCGATCGCCCGGTAGGCCTCGCCCCACGACGGGGTCATCGGGTCGCGCAGCACCCACCAGTTGCGCGGGTCGCGGAACGAGCCGTCGCCCGGCGACACCTTCTTGCCCTCGAACCAGTTGGCGCTCTCGATCAACCGCTCGTCGACCCCGACCGGCAGGCCGAACTGCGCGGCGATCGGCTCGGCGGTCTGCTGCGCGCGCTCCAGCGGGCTTGCCACGACGTGCACCACCGTCCGCTCGGCGAGCCCCTGCGCGGCGGCCTTGGCCATCTGCACACCGAGCTCGGAGAGGCGGAAACCGGGCAGCCGCCCGTAGAGGATCCTGTCCGGGTTGTGCACCTCGCCGTGCCGCAGCACGTGGACCACCGTCTCGCTCACCGCTGCGCCCCCTTCGTTCGCGACTGCGGGGCTCGCAAACCCGGCTCACTCCTCGCGCTCACCGTTGCGCCCCCTTCGTTCGCGACTGCGGGGCTCGCAAACCCGGCTCACTCCTCGCGCGCACGCTACCCCCCGTGACCTGCCGCTGCCGCTGCTCGCGCCGCCACCGGAAGGGCGGTGGCGATCTGCTCCAGGGCGGCGTCGTCCAACGCCGCCGAGACGAACCACGACTCGAACGCGCTCGGCGGCAGGTAGACGCCGGCGGCGAGCATCGCGTGGAAGAACGCCTTGAACGCGGGGACCTGCTGGGTCCGGGCGCTGTCGTAGTCGACGACGTCCGCGTCCGTGAAGAAGATCGAGAACATGCTGCCCGCGTACGACAGCTTGTGCGGGACACCCGCGGCGGCGAGCGCGTCGGCGGCGAGCTTGCCCACGACGGCGGCCGTCTCGTCCAGGCGCCGGTAGAGCGCGTCGTCGGCCAGCCGCAGGGTGGCGAGGCCGGCGGCGCAGGCCAGCGGGTTACCGGAGAGGGTGCCCGCCTGGTAGACCGGGCCGGCCGGCGCGAGCCGCGCCATGATCTCCGCGCGCCCGCCGAACGCCGCGGCGGGCAGGCCACCGCCCATGACCTTGCCGTACGTCCAGAGGTCGGCGTCGGACGGGTCGAGGCCGTGCCAGCCGGAGCGGGACACCCGGAACCCGGTCATCACCTCGTCGACGATGAGCAGGGCGCCGTGCGCGTGCGCGATCCGGGCCAGCTCCTGGTTGAAGCCGTCGCGGGGGGCCACCACGCCCATGTTGCCGGCGGCGGCCTCGGTGATCACCGCGGCGATGTGCGGCCCCTCGGCGGCGAAGGCCTCCTCCACCGCCCGCAGGTCGTTGTAGGGCAGGACGACCGTCTCGCTGGCCGCGGCGCCGGTGACGCCGGGCGAGTCGGGCAGGCCGAGGGTGGCGACGCCCGAGCCGGCGGCGGCGAGCAGCGCGTCGACGTGGCCGTGGTAGCAGCCGGCGAACTTGATGATCTTGGATCGGCCGGTGTAGCCGCGCGCCAGCCGGATGGCCGACATCGTGGCCTCGGTGCCGGAGTTGACCAGCCGGACCTGCTCGACCGGGGTGCGGTCGACGATCTCGGCGGCCAGCTCCACCTCGCCCGGCGTCGGGGTGCCGAAGCTGGTCCCCCGGGCGGCGGCGGCCTGCACCGCGGCGACCACCTCGGGGTGCGCGTGACCGAGGATCAGCGGGCCCCACGAGCAGACCAGGTCGACGTAGCGCCGGTCGTCGGCGTCGTAGAGCCAGGGCCCCTCGCCCCGGACCATGAAGCGCGGGGTGCCACCGACCGCGCGGAAGGCGCGGACCGGCGAGTTCACCCCGCCCGGCACGATGGCGCGGGCGCGGTCGAACAGGGCCTCGGAGGCCGGGGCGTCGGTCGGGTAGCGGCCGGACCCGGCGGAAGAAGTGTCGGTCACGATGACGCCATTGTGTCAGCGCCCGCGGGGACAGCGGCAATGACCCCTGGCTGGGGTTACCCGGCTCACCCAACCTCGGGACGTCGGCTCATCCGCCTCCGGACGTCACGCCCGGCGGATCGATCGGGGCCGCGTGCCGGTGATCGACGCTCGTCGGAGTCGGAAGTTGATCGCAAGCCGCGCCTCGACAGGCCGGGTCGACCGGATCGCGTTAGGCTGACCGGGTGGATCGTGCCGAACTGTCCATCACGGTACACCGGACGGGTGACGAAGCAGTGCTGCGCCTCGCCGGTGAGATCGACATGCTCACGGCCGCCCAGCTGTCGACCGTCGTGAACGAGGTCCTCACCGACCCGCCACCACGGATCGTGCTCGACCTCGGCGGGGTGACCTTCTGCGACTCGCAGGGGCTGGGCACCCTCGTCGTCCTCAGCCGCAAGGCGAGCCACTCCCAGAGCCTGCTCGTGCTGACCCACGTGGGCGACTTCCTGCTCCGGGTCCTGGACATCACCGGCCTCCGCTCGGCCCTGATGATCCGCAACGACCAACCGGCCAGCTAACCCCCACCCCCCCTCCCCCGGCCCTCGCCCCCCCTTGGCGGGCGGGTGGGGGCGCGGGCGGGTGGGGTGGGTCAGGTGGGGTTGCCCCAGCGGGCTTGCTCCAGCAGGTCGATCGTGCGGTCGCGGGCGTCCGCCTCGTCGGTACGCAGTAGCGCGGTCGCCTCGTCCACCGCGTCGGTCAGCACCCGCAACTGGGCGTCCCGCTCACGTACGAGGTCGGACTGGGCGGCGAGCTGCCGGGTCTTCACCCACAGCTCCACGAAGACCGACACCTTGGCCCGCAGCACCCACGGGTCGAACGGCTTCGTGAGGTAGTCGACCGCGCCGACCGCGTACCCGCGCAGCGCCAACTGGGCGTCCCGGTCGGCGGCGGTGAGGAAGATGATCGGCACGTGTCGCGTACGCTCACGGCGCTTGATGTGGCTGGCGGTCTCGAAACCGTCCATGTCCGGCATCTGCGCGTCCAGCAGGATCACCGCGAAGTCGTCCACCAACAGTTGCTTGAGCGCCGCCTCGCCGCTCTCCACGGCCACCGACTGGACCGGGAGGCCCTGGAGGATCGCCTCCAGGGCCATCAGGTTCTCGCGGCGGTCGTCGACGAGCAGCGCCTTGGCCATCTGGGTCACGAGTTCTCCTCGGTGCGGCTGCCGCTGATCCAGGACGACATGAGCTCGATCAACTCGTCCAGGTCCACCGGCTTGGTGATGTAGTCGCTGCCTCCGGCGGCGAGCGCCGATTCCCGGTCGCCCGGCATCGCCTTCGCGGTCAGGAAGACGATCGGCAGGTCCGCGAAGCGGTGGTTACGGCGGATCTGGCGGGTGGTCTCGTACCCGTCCTGGTCCGGCATCATGGCGTCCATCAGGACGATGTCCACCTCCGGATGCTCGGCGAGCAGGCGGACACCGTCCGCCCCGTTGTCCGAGTACAACACGGTCATACCGTGCAGTTCCAACGCGGAGGTCAGCGCGAAGACGTTTCGGACGTCGTCGTCGACGATCAGCACGGTGGCCCCGTCGAGCCGTCGGGTGGTCGGGCCGGGGGCCGGCGTCGGCAGCTCCACCGGCGGCATGAGCAGGGAAGACGGCAAGCCCGCCCGGGTCGGCGACGGGGGCAGCGGCGCCACCACGGCGTCCGGCGCCAGCACGTCCGGCACGAAGAGCGTGAAGGTCGAACCCTGCCCCGGCGCCGACGAGACCGTGATGGTGCCGCCGAGCAGTCGGGCGAGGTCCCGGCTGATCGACAGGCCCAGGCCGGTGCCGCCGTAGCGACGACTGGTGGTGCCGTCGGCCTGCTGGAACGCCTCGAAGATGATCGACAGCTTGTCGTCGGAGATGCCGATGCCGGTGTCGATCACGGTGAACGCGATGACCTGCCGGGCGTTGGTGAGCGCCGGCACGTCGAAGACCGCGTTGTCGGCCGCCGGGGCGATCCGCAGCGTGACCGCGCCGTTGTCGGTGAACTTCACCGCGTTCGACAGCAGGTTGCGCAGGATCTGCTGGAGCCGCTGCGCGTCGGTGACCAGCGCCGGCGGCAGATCCTTGCTGACCCGCACCTGGAAGTCCAGGCCCTTCTCCTCGGCCTGCGGCGCGAACGCCTGCTCGACGTAGCCGCGGATCTCGGCGAACCGCACCTCGTTGGGCTCGACGTCCATCCGACCCGCCTCGATCTTGGACAGGTCGAGGATGTCGTCGATCAGCGAGAGCAGGTCCGACCCGGCGCCGTGGATGGTCCGGGCGAACTCGATCTGCTTCGGGGTGAGGTTGGCCTCCGAGTTCTCGGCGAGCAGTCGGGCCAGCAGCAGCAGCGAGTTCAGCGGCGTACGCAGCTCGTGGCTCATGTTGGCCAGGAACTCCGACTTGTACGCGGACGCCCGGGTGAGCTGCTGCGCCTTCTCCTCCAGGCCGATCCGGGCCAGCTCGATCTCGCGATTCTTCGTCTCGATGTTGCCCTTCTGCTCCGACAGCAGGGTGGCCTTCTCCTCCAGCTCGGCGTTGGTGCGCTGCAGCTCCGCCGACTGCTCCTGCAGCTCGTGCGCCAGCCGCTGCGACTGGGCGAGCAGCTCCTCCGTACGCCGGTTGGCCTGGATGGTGTTGACCGCGATGCCGATGGTGAGCACCAGCCGCTCCAGGAACGACAGGTGCAGCTCGGAGAAGGGCACCACGCTGGCGAACTCGATCACGCCGAGCAGCTCGCCCTCGAAGAGAACGGGCAGCACCACCAGGTCGGCGGGCGGCGTGTCGGCGAGCCCGGATCGTACGGTCAGCGCCCGGTCCGGGGAGGCGCTGACCCGGATGGTCCGGCGGGACAGCGCCGCCTGGCCGACCAGGCCCTCCCCCGGCCCGAAGGTGACGTCGTGGCCGCGGGCCACGTACCCGTAGGAGGCGGTCAGCCGCAGCCGCATGCTGCCGTCGGAGGTGTCGGCCAGGAAGAACGCGCCGAGCTGCGCGTCGACCAGCGGGGTGACCTCCAGCATGATCATGCGGCAGACCTCGCCGAGGTCGCGCTGACCCTGCAACAGACCGCTGATGCGGGCCAGGTTGGAGTCGAGCCAGCCCTGCTCGGCGTTCTTCTTGGTCGTCTCCCGCAGGGTGACGATCATCTGGTTGATGTTGTCCTTCAGCTCGGCGACCTCGCCCTGCGCCTTGACGTTGATCCGCTGGGTGAGGTCGCCGCGGGTCACCGAGGTGGAGACCTGCGCGATGGCCCGCAGCTGGGTGGTCAGCGTCGACGCGAGCTGGTTGACGTTCTCGGTCAGGTCGCGCCAGGTGCCGGAGACCCCCTTGACCTGCGCCTGACCGCCCAACTTGCCCTCGATGCCGACCTCGCGGGCCACCCGCGTGACCTCATCGGCGAACGACGACAGCTGATCCACCATCGTGTTGATGGTGTTCTTCAACTCCAGGATCTCGCCCTGGGCGTCCACCGTGATCTTCTGGCCGAGGTCGCCCTTCGCCACCGCCGTGGTGACCGAGGCGATGTTGCGGACCTGACCGGTCAGGTTCGACGCCATCGAGTTCACGTTGTCGGTCAGGTCCCGCCAGGTGCCGGAGACCCCCTTGACCTGCGCCTGACCGCCCAACTTGCCCTCGGTGCCCACCTCACGGGCCACCCGCGTGACCTCATCGGCGAACGACGACAGCTGATCCACCATCGTGTTCACCGTCGACTTCAGCTCCAGGATCTCGCCCTGCGCGTCGACCGTGATCTTCTGCGACAGGTCGCCCTTCGCCACCGCCGTCGAGACCTGCGCGATGTTCCGCACCTGGGCGGTCAGGTTCGACGCCATCGAGTTCACGTTGTCGGTCAGGTCCCGCCACGTGCCGGCGACGCCGCGCACCTGCGCCTGACCGCCGAGCTTGCCCTCGGTGCCCACCTCACGGGCCACCCGGGTCACCTCGTCGGCGAACGACGACAGCTGATCCACCATCGTGTTCACCGTCGACTTCAGCTCCAGGATCTCGCCCCGGGCGTCGACGGTGATCTTCTGCGACAGGTCGCCCTTGGCGACGGCGGTGGTGACCGAGGCGATGTTGCGGACCTGGCTGGTGAGGTTCGACGCCATCGAGTTCACGTTGTCGGTCAGGTCCCGCCAGGTGCCGGAGACCCCCTTGACCTGCGCCTGACCGCCCAACTTGCCCTCGGTGCCCACCTCACGGGCCACCCGGGTCACCTCGTCGGCGAACGACGACAGCTGATCCACCATCGTGTTCACGGTGTTCTTCAGCTCCAGGATCTCGCCCTGGGCGTCGACCGTGATCTTCTGCGACAGGTCGCCCTTCGCCACGGCGGTGGAGACCTGGGAGATGTTGCGGACCTGGCTGGTCAGGTTGCCGGCCAGCTGGTTGACGTTCTCGGTGAGGTCCCGCCAGGTGCCGGAGACGCCGCGCACCTGGGCCTGGCCGCCCAACTTGCCCTCGATGCCCACCTCACGGGCCACCCGGGTCACCTCGTCGGCGAACGACGACAGCTGATCCACCATCGTGTTCACGGTGTCCTTCAGCTCCAGGATCTCGCCCTGCGCCGCCACCGTGATCTTCTGCGACAGGTCACCCCGGGCCACCGCCGTGGAGACCTGCGCGATGTTGCGGACCTGACTGGTCAGGTTCGACGCCATCGAGTTGACGCTGTCCGTCAGGTCCTTCCAGGTGCCGGCGACGTTCGGCACGTCGGCCTGGCCACCCAGCTTGCCCTCGGTGCCCACCTCACGGGCCACCCGGGTCACCTGCTCGGCGAAGAGCCGCAGCGTGTCGGTGAGCGAGTTCATCGTGTCCGCCAGCTCGGCGACCTCGCCGCGCGCCCCGACCGTGATCTTCTGCGACAGGTCGCCCTTCGCCACCGCGGTCGCCACCTGGGAGATCGACCGCACCTGCCCGGTCAGGTTCGACGCCATGGTGTTCACCGAGTCGGTGAGGTCCTTCCAGGTGCCGGCCACACCCCGTACGTCGGCCTGGCCGCCCAGCTTGCCCTCGGTGCCCACCTCACGGGCCACCCGGGTCACCTCGTCGGCGAACGACGACAGCTGGTCCACCATCGTGTTCACGGTGCGCCCGATGCGCAGGTACTCACCGCGCAGCGGCCGGCCGTCGATCTCCAACGCCATGTGCTGGGAGAGATCGCCGTCGGCGACCGCGACGATGACCCGCGCGATCTCGGTGGTCGGCCGGCCCAGGTCGTCGATGAGCGAGTTGACCGCCCGCTGCCCGTCGGCCCACGAGCCGTCCAGGCCCTCGTGGTCCAGCCGCTCGGTGAGCCGCCCGTCCCGACCGACGACCCGGCTGATCCGCCGCAGGTCGAGGTGGTGCCGCTCCTGCATCGAGACGACCTCGTTGAAGGCGTCCGCGACCTCCCCCGCCTGCCCGGAACGCCGGGGCAGGCGGACCTTGAGATCGCCGCGGCGCACCCGCCGCAGCGCCTCGGTCAACTCACCGAGGAGCGCCTCGTGGTCCGGCGCGGACGGATCCGCCACCGACTGCTTCGCCGTGGTCATTGTTCCTCGTCTCAGCTCGGGGCCACCGGCGCTGCCGACTCGCCGGCCATCCCATATTGTGCCCGCGCCGACGCCGCACGCCAGGTACGCGACCGCTCGCCGTGCCCGCCGAACCTTCGCGGCGGGGACCGACCGGCCGGGGCGGCTTGGCACCCGGCGGGGCGGCGATGGAGGATACGGGGGTGTCGGCGGAGACGAGGCCCGCGTCGGCCGGCGGCCCGGACGGGCACGTCCGGCGCGTCCGCCTTCCCGCCGACCGGCGTACGCCCGCGGCGGCACGCGCCCTGGTCCGCTCGGTGCTGGCCGAGGCGCACCTGGACGAACTGCTCAACGAGGCGCTCCTGCTCACCACCGAGCTCAGCACCAACGCCGTGGAGCACGCCCGCACCGAACTGGACATCGAGGTCGTCGCGGACGATCTCGGGCTCACCGTCACCGTCTCCGACTTCGCCTCCGGCCCCACTGAGGAGCTGATCGTCGGGGTCCGCAACGAGACCAGCGAGATCACCGAGGTGGCCGAGCGGGGTCGCGGGCTGCTGCTGGTCGACCACTTCGCCAGCCGCTGGGGCACGACGTACCTGCCCACCGGCAAGGGCGTCTGGTTCCGGCTGGACCGCTCGGGTGCCACCGCCGCCCAGCCCGAGGGCGTCGCCCGGGTCCGGAGCACGCCCGGCGCCGGCCCGGAGGCGGGCGCCACGGAGGGGTCCAGCTCCGCGCCGAGCGCCGGCGCGATGAGCGAGCTGATGCAGATCAGCCCCGACCCGTACGCGGACGACCCGCTGCCCGACTTCGCCACCGGTCTGCTCACCCGGGTCGCCGAGATGGTCGGTGCGGCCGGGGGGGTGATCCGGCTGGACCGGGGCGACGGCACCGGCCCGCAGGTGCTGGCCCGCTTCGGCCGGCAACCCCGGGCCGGCAACGAGCTGCTCCGGGTGCCCTTGACCGTGCACCGCCCGTACGCCGGTGAGCTGGAGCTGGACGCGGCACCGTCCGCGTACGCCCGGCCGCTGGCCGTCCTCACGGCCGAGCGGCTCTCCCTGCACCTGGAGAACGACCGGCTACGCCGGGCCGACGTCCGACGGCAGGCCTGGCTGACGTTCCTGGCCGAGGCGAGCGAGCTGCTCGCCCAGTCGCTGGACGTCGAACTCACCATGGCGCTCATTCCCCAGCTGGTGGTGCCCCGGCTGGGGCAGTGGTGCGCCGTGCACACGACCGACGAGTGGGGCCGGCTACGCCTGGCGGCCGCCAGCCACGCCGATGAGTCGGTCCTGCCGCAGCTGCACAAGGTGCTCGCCGAGACCGGCCCGGACTCGGTCCAGGCGCGGCTGCGGGAGGCGTCGCGCAGCGCGGCGCAGGTGCCGCTCGGCGGGCCGATGGAGGGCTTCGCGGTGCCGCTGATCGCCCGCGGCCAGCGCCTCGGCACCCTGGCGGTCGGCCGGCACCAGCGGCACCGGCACGACCCCGACGAGGTCGCGGTGCTGGAGGACGTGGCTCGCCGGGCCGCGCTGGCGATCGAGAACGCGCGCATCCACGCCGAGCGCCGCCGGGTGGCCCAGGCGCTCCAGCAGTCGCTGCTGCCGCCGGTGCTGCCGGTGGTCGAGGGCATCGGTTTCGCCGCCGAGTACGTCCCGACCGGCGGCGACGCCGACGTCGGCGGCGACTTCTACGACGTGCTGGCCCTGCCCGACGGGCGGTGGCTGGTGGTGATCGGGGACGTCTCCGGCAAGGGCGTGCAGGCCGCCGCGGTCACCGGGCTCGTCCGGGACGTGATCCGGGTGCTGGTCGGCGACGGCAAGCCGCTGCCCGAGGTGCTCGCCCGGCTCAACGAGACGCTGGTCGAGCGCGGCGGCGGCCGGTACTGCACGCTGGCCCTGGCCGCGGTCACCCCCGACGCCGACGGTCGGTTGACCGTCTCGCTGCACCTGGCCGGGCACGACCGGCCGGTGCTGCTGCCGGGCGCCGGCGGTGGCGCGTTCGTCGGTGCCGGGGGCACGGCCCTCGGGCTGCTCGACACGATCGCCACCCCCACCGCCGAGGTGCGGTTGGCACCCGGCGACGCGTTGGTCTTCTACACCGACGGGGTCACCGAGCGGCGCCGGGGGCGGGAACTCTTCGGCACCGACCGGCTGCGTGCGGCCGCGACGCCGCTGGCCGGCTACTCGGCGGACGTGGTCGCCGCGCGGCTGCGGTCCACCGCGATCGGCTTCTCGGCCGAGCCGCCCCGCGACGACATCGCCATCCTGGTCGTCCGCAACGACGCCACCTGACCGGTCACCGACCTGCGCCGCTCGACCACCGATCCACGCCGCTCGGTCGGCTCGACGTTGGTGACGTCGGGGGTGTCCGGACGACTCCGGCACCCCGGCATCACGGATCTCGGGTGGATCACGCGGCGCACGCCGAGGCGGTAGGTTGAGCCGCATGTCGACCACCGTGGATGCGGTCGCCGACCTGCCACGCCTGGTCCGCACGGTCCTGGTCACCCAGCTCGCGGTGATCGCCGGCTTCGTCGTGGTCGCGGCGCTCTACGTCGGGCGGATGCTGACCGCCCGCGTCGGCCCCGCCGAGATGCTCACCGGGGCGTACGACCCGAAGGACCTCGTCCCGTTCGGCGTGCATGCCGCGAACCCGTTCTTCTGGCTCTATGCCGTCATCGCCGTCGTCTATCTGATGGGCGGCCTGTTCACCGTGCCGATGGCGATCTATGCCGCGGCGGTGGTCGCCCGCGACGGCGACCACCTCTCCCGGCGCATTCGGGCCCTGCTGCTGGTGGGCGCCGGCGCCAGCCTGCTGCTGTTGCTCGCCCGGTTCACACCGGCCGCCGCCGACATGCACCGCTGGTGGCTGGACTGATCGACCCGCCCGCAGCCGCGTCGCGGCGGGGTCGCCGCGACGCCCCGAGGGCCCGGCCGGGTCAGAGGCCGCCGGGCAGGCGGCCGGGGGCGAGCCGGTGGTGCGGGTCGAGGTGCTCCTTGGCCGCGCGCAGCCGGGGCACGGTGGTCAGCTCGCCCCACAGGTCGACCGCCCGGCGCACCTGCGGGGGCGCGGCGAGCACCACGCACCGCCCCTTGCGGGCGAGCAGCACCCCACGCACGGCGGCCAGGATGGAGGCCACCCGCTCGGCCGGGAGCGACCCGGGCAGCGCGGCGTGCACCACGCCCAGCCCGGCGGAGCCGCGGACGGGCACCGGAGCGCCCGCCGCGTCGCGCAGGGCGTAGACCGCCGCGTGCAGGTCGGTGATCGGCACCTCGATCCGCAGCGCGGTGTCGCCCGGGGCGAACGGGTAGCGCCGCCACCACGTCGGTGGGGAGTGGGTGACGGTGGCGTGACCGTCCAGGAGGGCCACCAGGCGTTCGGCCCGTTCGACGGTGTCGGCCGGGCCGCCCTCCAGCAGCACGACGAGGCTGCCGGCGCGGGCCGGGGCGTGGGCCCGGCCGGCCATCGACGGGTGGCGGGCGCGGGCCGCGGCGGACGGGTCGTCGGGGCGCGGCGGCCGGTGGGGCCGGGTGGCGGTGAGGTCGAGCTCGACGGCCGCCGGGTCGAGACGCGCGGCGAGGATGGCGCGCACCAGATCGTTGACCTCGAGCGGCGTCCACACCGGACGGGAGATCCACAGCCGGCTCGCCGGCACCGGCTGCACCCGCAGGGTGGCCGAGACCAGCACCCCGAGCCCGCCCTGCGAGCCGCACAGCAGCCGGGCCAGGTCGAGCCCCGGCGCGCCGCCGCCCGCGTCGACCAGCTCACCGTCGGCGGTGAGGTAGCGGACGCCGACCAGTTGGTCGCAGGGGCTGCCGTGCCGGTGCCGCAGCGGGCCGGCCTCGCCCGCGGCGAGCACGCCACCCAGCGTCGCGCCCGGCGACGGCGCGTCGACCGCCAGCCGCTGGCCGGTGCGCTCCAGCGTCGCCTGCACCGCCCGCAGCGGCGTGCCCGCGCCGACCTCGGCCGTCGGCGCGCCCACCGTCTCGTGCCCGATGCCGGCCAGCCGGCCGGTGTCGAGCAGGATGTCGACCTGCTCCGGGACGGCTCCCCAGTCGATCTTCGTGCCGGCGCCGCGCGGCACCACCGTCAGACCGTGCGCGGCCGCGAGCCGGAGCACCCGTGCGGCCGCGGCCGGCGCGCCCGGCACCGCGACCCAGCGGGCGGCCCGCCCGGCGACCTCGTCGGCCGGGCCGGCGAAACGCGCGAAGGGCGGGCCGCAGATCTCCGTCAACCGCTGGGTTATCTCGAGGGCACCGGACCGGTCGATGGAACTCGCTGCAGCCGCCATGGCAGTCATCGTACATATGTTCGAACGGCGGTGGTGGCGATTACCGCGATCGGGCCCGCGCACACCGGGCGGCGGGCAGCGTCCGGCCGGTAACGTGGCGCCGTGACCACCGAGACTTCCCCGCCCGCCGCCAAGCGGGTGCCGAGCGAGCGGATCCACCACGGCGACACCGTCGTCGACGAGTACGCCTGGCTGGCGGCCAAGGACGACCCGGAGACGATCGCCTACCTGACCGCCGAGAACGCGTACACCGAGGTCCGCACGGCTCACCTGGCACAGCTGCGCACCGAGCTGTTCGAGGAGACCCGTCGGCGCACCCGGGAGACCGACCTGTCGGTGCCGACCCGCAAGGACGGCTACTGGTACTACACCCGGACGGTCGAGGGGCAGCAGTACGGCGTGCACTGCCGGCGCGCGGTCCGCGACGGCGAGACCGAGCCGCCGGTCAGCGCCGACGGGGCCCCGCTGGACGGCGAGGAGGTGCTGCTCGACGGCAACCTGCTGGCCGAGGGGCACGACTTCTTCTCCCTCGGCGCGTTCGACGTCAGCCCCGACGGACGCTGGCTGGCCTACTCCACGGACTTCTCCGGAGACGAGCGGTTCACCCTGCGGGTCAAGGACCTCAAGACCGGCGAGCTGCTGCCCGACGAGGTGCCCGACACGTTCTACGGCACCGCTTGGTCGACCGACGCCTCGGTGCTGTTCTACGTGACCGTCGACGAGGCCTGGCGCCCCAACCGGGTGTGGCGGCACACCATCGGCTCCGCCGCGGCCGACGACGTGGTGGTGCACCAGGAGGACGACGAGCGGTTCTGGGTGGGCGTCGAGCTGACCCGCTCCGAGAAGTTCATCGTGATCGACATCCACAGCAAGATCACCAGTGAGGTGCTGGTGATCCCGGCGGGCAACCCGACCGGCGCGCCGGCGGTGATCGCGCCCCGGCGGCAGGGCGTCGAGTACACGGTGGAGCACCACGGCCACCGCTTCCTCATCCTGCACAACGACGACGCCGAGGACTTCGCGCTCGCGTACACGTCGGCGGACGCGCCCGGTGACTGGGTGCCCCTGATCCCGCACACCCCGGGCACCCGGCTGGAGGCGGTCGACGCGTTCGCCGACCACCTGGTCGTCTCGCTGCGCACCGACGGGCTCACCGGGCTGCGGGTGCTGCCGATCGGCGGCGGCGACGCGTACGACATCGACTTCCCCGAGCCGCTCTACAGCGTGGGCCTGGAGGCCAACCCGGAGTACCGGACCGGCCAGATCCGGCTGCGTTACGCCTCGCTGGTCACCCCGGACTCGATCTACGACTACGACCTGGTGACCCGGCAGATGGTGCTGCGCAAGCAGAAGCCGGTGCTGCCCGGGCCGGACGGCCGCCCGTACGACCCGGACGACTACGAGCAGCACCGCGACTGGGCGCTCGCCGACGACGGCACCCGGGTGCCGATCTCGCTGGTCTTCCGCAAGGGCACCCCGCAGGACGGCTCGGCCCCCTGCGAGCTCTACGGCTACGGCTCGTACGAGGCCAGCATGGATCCGTGGTTCTCGGTGGCCCGGCTGTCGCTGCTGGACCGGGGGGTCATCTTCGCGGTGGCACACATCCGCGGCGGCGGCGAACTGGGGCGGCGCTGGTACGACCAGGGCAAGCTGCTGGCCAAGAAGAACACCTTCACGGACTTCGTGGCCTGCGCCCGACACCTGGTCAAGGCGGGCTGGACGGCCGGCGACCGGCTGGTGGCCCGGGGCGCGTCGGCCGGTGGGCTGCTGATGGGCGCGGTCGCCAACCTGGCCCCGGACGCCTTCGCCGGAATCGTGGCGCAGGTGCCGTTCGTGGACGCGCTCACCTCGATCCTCGACCCGTCGCTGCCGCTGACGGTGACCGAGTGGGAGGAGTGGGGCAACCCGCTCGACGACCCCGAGGTCTACGCGTACATGAAGTCCTACACGCCGTACGAGAACGTGCGGGCGGTGGACTACCCGGCGATCCTCGCGGTGACCAGCCTGAACGACACCCGGGTGCTCTACCACGAGCCGGCCAAGTGGGTCGCGCGGCTGCGGGCCACCGCGCCGCAGGGCGACTACCTGCTGAAGACCGAGATGGGCGCGGGCCACGGCGGCCCGAGCGGCCGGTACGACTCGTGGCGCGAGGAGGCGTTCATCAACGCCTGGATCCTCGACCGCCTCGGCCGGGCGTGACCGGGGCGCGGGCGCGGTGACCACCGACGACGGCGAGCCCGAGGAGCCGACCGGCCGGCCGAGCCTGCGCGTGGTCGCGCGGGACCGGCGGGTGTGGGCGATCCTCGGGATCGTCGCCGCGGTGCTCGTCTGCTGCTGCTCGGCCGCCGTCGGCCTGGCGATCTCCTGGTCCGGCGGGCTGCTCGGCGCCGGCTGACCCCGGCGGCTGCTGAGGGCGGCGCCCGGCCGGCCGGCGGTGGCGCTGCGCTGGACCAGCAACGGCGGTGGCCCTGTGCTGGACCAGCCAACGGCCGGTGGCGCTGCGCTGGACCAGCCGGCGCGGCCCACGGTGACCCGGGCCGCCGCCGGGCGTCAGCCGACGCGGCCCGCGGTGACCAGGGCCGCCGCCTCTCCGGTGCGGACCATCCGGTGCCAGCGCAGCCGGTTGCCGATCAGCGCGGTGACCACCGACTGGACCACCACCAGGTACATCACCTGCCGGTAGACGAGCTGCTGGAGCGGCAGCGTCCACAGCGGGCCGGGCCGTTCCCGGTCCAGGCGCAGCGCGTAGCCGGCGGTGAGCACCTGGAGCAGCAGCAGCCCGAGCCACCCGAGCACGAGCGTCGACCAGGGCAGGAAGAACAGCCCGTAGACGGCGAACACGTCGACCGCCGGCGCGGTGAGCGGCAGGACGATCTGGAACACCGTGAGGTACGGCAGGCCGCGCCGGCCCAGTTTGCCGCCGGCGCCCGCCTCGCGCAGCGCGTGCCGGTGCTTCCACATCGCCTGCATCGTCCCGTAGCACCAGCGGTAGCGCTGCCGCCACAGTTGCCGCAGTGAGGACGGCGCCTCGGTCCAGGCGATCGCCGACTCCTCGTACACCACCCGCCAGCCGGCGCGGAGCACCCGCATGGTGAGGTCGGTGTCCTCCGCCAGGGTGTCCCCCGGCACCCCGCCGACGCCGAGCAGCACCTCACGGCGGAACGCGCCGATCGCGCCGGGAATGGTCGGCATGCACTCCAGCACGTCGTACATGCGGCGGTCGAGGTTGAAGCCGATCACGTACTCCAGGTGCTGCCAGCGGCCGAGCAGCCGCCGCCGGTTGGCCACCTTCGTGTTGCCGGAGATCGCGCCCACGGTCGGGTCGCCGAAGCCCTGCACGAGCCGGTGGACGGTGTCCGGCTGGAACACCGTGTCGCCGTCCACCAGCACCAGCAGGTTCGCGCGGGCGGCCCGGATGCCGGTGTTCAGGGCGGCCGGTTTGCCGGCGTTCGCCTGGCGGATGACCCGGACCCCGCGCAGGCGCATCCGCTCGACGATGTCGGCGGTGCCGTCGGTCGAGCCGTCGTCCACCACGATCACCTCGATCGCCGGGTACGCGCTGGCCACCAGGGACCGGACGGTCGCCGCGATGTTCGCCGCCTCGTTGTAGGCGGGCACGATCACCGAGACCGGGGCGCGCACCACCGGCCGGTGGGTGGCGGGTCGGCGGACCCGGCGGACGTGTCGTCGGGCGCAGACCACCTGCACCGCCAGGCGGGCGACGCCGAGCGCCAGCGCGACGCCGAGCAGCAGGTTCATGGCGCCGGCGACCCCGGCCGCACCCAGCTGGGTCCAGCGCAGCGCGGTGCCGCTCAGCCGGGTGCCGGTGCTCGCCGGCAGCGCGGACTCCGGCGCCCCGACACCGGCCGAGACGGTGGTGAAGGCGTACCCGTCCCCGGTGAGCTTCGCCAGCAGCTGGTCCAGCGCGGTGACCGTCTGCGCCCGGTCGCCGCCGCCGTCGTGCATCAGCACCACCGCGCCCGCGCCGCGGGCCGGGGTGGCCGCCCCGACGATCCGGTCGACGCCGGGGCGCTCCCAGTCCCGGGTGTCGCGGTCGGCGAGCACGGCGATGTGACCGCTGCCGGCCGCGCCGCGGAGCGCGTCGTAGTCGGCCTCACTCAGCTCGGACGGCAGCGACGAGAAGGGTGGGCGGAACAGGGTGACCTCCCGCCCGGTCGCCCCGGCGACCGATTTGCGGGTCAGCGCGAGTTCCAGGTCGCGCCGCCAGCCGGGAAGGCCGGCGAGGTCGGCGTGGGTGAAGGTGTGCGAGCCGATCTCGTGCCCCTCGGCGAGGATCCGCCGCACCAGCTCGGGGTGCTCGTTGACCCGGGCCCCGACCACGAAGAACGTGGCGTGGGCGTGGTGGCGACGGAGCACGTCGAGCACCTGCGGGGTCCAGCGCGGGTCCGGCCCGTCGTCGAAGGTGAGCGCGACCGTCCGCTCGGGCATCGCCCGGCTGATCGGGTCGGGACCGTCGAGCCGGAGCACCGGCCCACCGGCGGCGACGGCCTTCGGCACACCGGTGTGGTGCACACCGGTGGTCCCGTCGGCGGCCGCCGGGCCGGAGCCCCCGCCCAGCCCGGTCACCAGGCCGTGCAGGGTGAGCGCGGCGAGCAGCAGCACCAGACCGAGCAGGAGCAGGAGCCAGTGGGCCCGGGGGTCGCGTCGCGCGACGTGCCGTGGCTGTGTCACTTCGGCTTGCCCGGCGACTTGCTGGGCCTCGCCGTGTTGCGCCGTTCGTCACCCAGGCCCGGCTGGTCCGTGCCGTACGGGCGGGCGGTGGCGGGTGCGGCCGGTGTGGGGCGGACGGCCGACGGGACGGCCGTCGGGGAGCCGCCGGCCGTCGGGCCGGACGTGCGGGTGGTGGTCGGTGACGGCACCCGGGAGGGTGCGTCGCCGCTGCCCTCCCGCCCGTCGAGGCCCGCCTCGATGGGCTGCGCCGGCCGGTCGTCCGACCAGCCGGGCAGCGGCACGGGGGAGTCGAAGAAGAGACCGGCGAGGATCAGCGCGAAGCTGGTGAGGAGACCCAGCCCCATCGCGGTGCCGCCGATCACGGCGAGGCGGCGACGCCGGCCCGTGCGGTCGACGAACACCGGCGGGCTCCCACCGGGCTGGTTGTGCATCTGTCGAACTCCCGCCGCCAGGGCCGCCGGGCCGCGCGGCCCGGCGAGGGCCCGACCGCCGGGCCTCCGGCACGGACAGCGCCCGACCGCGTCGGGGCGTTACAGGCCTCAGGTCGTCCTAAGCTCCTCGACCGCGGTGCTCGCCCGCAGGAAGAGCAGGCCGATCCCCACGGTGACCAGCACCGCGGCCAGCGCGCCGGCCCCGAGCAGCGCCAGGTGCTCCATCGGTACGTCCGGCGTGACCCGCACCTCCGGGGTGTGCACGATGCGCGTGTGCTGCTGGCGGGCGACCGCGTCGGCGCAGATGTCGGCGCCGGCCTCGCAGACCTCGTACGAGGACGCGCCCTGGGTGGCGCCGGCGAAGAGCCCTCGAGACAGGAACAGGCCGACGCCCAGCGCCAGCAGGATCGCGGGAACCGCGGGCAGTGCCGACTGCCAGACGATCGACCGGGCCAGGGTGCCCCGGGGAACGCCGGTCGCCACCAGCGCGGCGTACGCCCGGCGCCGCGCGACGATGCCCTCGACCACGGCGACCAGCAGGCCCGCCGCGGCGATCCCCACCGCCACCGCCACCGCGAGGTCGACCAGATCCATGGTGGCCAGGTAGAAGGGGTTGGCCCCCTGGTCGACACCGGCGAGGCGGTTCTGCCGGCGCTCGATCTCGTCCTGGGCGACGAAGTACGCCCGCATCCCGGCCGCGCCGGCCCCGAAGATCACGGCCGCCAGCAGCGCGGCGAAGGTGCGGCTGCCGGCCCACGGGTCGGCCGTCAACCGCCCGGCGGCGAGCAGCGCGGCGGGGCCCCGGGCGTGCCGGTGCAGCAGCCGACCGGCGGTGTGGGAGATCCAGCCGGTGCCGGTCACCACGCCGGCCATCGCCACCAGCCCACCGCCGGCGAAGAGCCCCAGCACCTGCCCGACCGGCGGGGCGGTGCCGTCGTCGTACGAGCGCAGGGTCAGCCCGCCGAACGCGAACGCGGCCAGCCCGGTCGCGATGAGGATCGCCGACCACGGCCGCGGCCCTCGTTCCCGCTCGACCCGGCGGGTGACCCCGAGCGGACTTGTGGTGACCCGGCGCAGGAGCACCGCGGTGGCGAGCGCGGCCACCACCGGCAGCCCGAGCACGACGGCAGCCAGCGCGCCGGGTGCCGGCAGCACGTCGGTGGGGAGGGCCAGCTGACCCCGTGCGTCGGGCCGGCCCAGCAGCACCCGGCCGCCCAGGTGGAGCCCCAGGGCGGTGAGGGTGCCGAGGAGGCTGGCCACCCCGGTCTCCAGCACGGCGAGCCGGCCGACCTGGCCGGGGGTGGCGCCGGCGAGCCGCAGTGCCGCCAACCGCCGGTCGCGGGCCGGCGCGCCGAGCCGGGCGCACTGCCCGGCCAGCGCCAGCACCGGGATCATGAGCAGCAACAGGGCGAACGCGGTGCCGCCGCGCAGGCCCGGCTCGCGCAGCAACGCGTTGCGGTACTGCTCGGCCTGGGCGTAGGGGTCACCGACCGGTTCCGGGATGGCGAGCACGGTCAACGCCGCCAGCGCGGCCGACGCGGCGAGCGCGGCGCTCAGCGCGGTGAGCAGCACCCGGGCCGTGTCGGTGCGGGTGCCGGCCAGGGCCAGCCGCAGCAGGGTGCCCGGCCTCACCGGTGGCCGCCGGCGAGCGGCGTGTCCAGGCCCAGCCCGGTGTGGTCGACCATGCCGTCGCGGAGAACCACCTCGCGATCGGCGTACGCGGCGATGCGCGGCTCGTGGGTCACCAGGACGATCGCGGTGCGCTGTTCCCGGGCGAGCCGGACCAGCGCGCCCAGCACCTGCTCGCCGGTGAGCGTGTCCAGCGCGCCGGTCGGCTCGTCGGCGAAGAGCACCCGCGGCTCGGTCACCAGCGCCCGGGCGGTGGCGCACCGCTGCTGCTGGCCGCCGGACATCTCCCCCGGACGCACGTCGGCCACGTCGGCCACACCGAACCGCTCCAGCCAGGTCAGCGCCGCGGTCCGCGCCTCTCGCCGCCCCGTGCCGGCGAGCAACAGCGGAAGCGCGACGTTCTCCGCCGCGGTGAGCTCGGCGACGAGCTGACCGAACTGGAACAGCACCCCGAACTCGGTGCGGCGCAGCCGGGACCGGGTCGCCTCGGACCAGCCGTCGATCCGCCGGCCCTGCCAGAGCACCTCACCGGCGTCCGGGCGCAGGATCCCGGCGAGGCAGTGCAGCAGGGTGGACTTGCCGCAGCCGCTCGGCCCGGTGACCGCGACGATCTCCCCCTCGGCGACGTCCAGCGTGACGCCGCGCAGCGCGGGCGTCCGCCCGTACGCCTTGACCACGCCACGGGCCTGGAGTTCGGTCATGCGTGCACCTCCCGGTGCCAGTCGGCGACCCGGTCCAGCGTGGTGTGCAGCCAGCGCAGGTCGGCGTCGAGGTGTGCGATGGCGAAGTCGGCCGCGACGACGTCGTCGAGCCGGGCCGCCGGGTCGGTCTTGAGCGCGGTCAGCTCGCGCAGCCGTGTGGTGTGCGCGCGGCGCTGGTCGATCAGGTAGGACCGGGCCCGGTCCACGTCGGCGACGAGCAGCGCCACGACCACCTTGGCGAAGAGCGTGCTCGCCACGTACGGCATGGGTGGCTCGACGGTGGACAGCCAGCGGTCGAGCGCGGCGCGCCCGTCACCGGTGAGCGCGTAGGTCGTCCGGTCCGGGCCGGCGTCGCGGTCCTGCCCGGCGGCGGCCACCAGCCCGTCCCGTTGCAGCCGGCCGAGCGTGGCGTAGACCTGCCCGAAGGCCAGCGGCCGGGCCCGGGGCAGCCGCTCGTCGTGTGCCCGCTTGAGCTCGTAGCCGTGTTTGCTGCCCGTGGCGAGCAGCCCGAGCAGCACGTGCGGTGTGGACACCCCGCCACTATTCACCGGGTGAATAGCTGGAGTCAAGCAGGCGCACGCGTCGATCTCCCCCGGAGGCCTCCCCAGGGGAGATCGACGCGGGGTCTCAGCGGGTGGCGGCCCAGGCGGGGTCGCGGCCGGTCAGGCCGAGCAGGCGGTGCAGGTCGGGAACGGCGGGGCCGGTCGGCACCGGCTCCGCGAAGACACCCATCTTCCGGGCCGTCGGGCCGAGCTGCTCGGCCAGCTCGTGCAGGGCGACGGTCACCTCCGGCGCGGGCGCGTACGGCTGGCCGGTCGCCGTGGCGAGGTCCCAGCCGTGCACGGTCAGGTCCAGCAGCGCCATCCCGCCGACCGTGGTCTGCGGCATGCCCATGCCGGGCGAGACACCCTCCTGGCTGGCCGGGTCGGACCAGGCCGCGATCAACCGGCCGGTCTCCGCCTCGAAGCGGTCCCGCCAGCCCTCCCCGAGGAAGTCCGGCTTGTCCGCCCAGTCCACCGGCCGCCGGGCGGCCAGCTCCTGGAAGTTGACCACCACCTCGAAGAGGTGGTTGAACAGGTCGCGTACCGCGTAGTCCCGGCAGGGCGTCGGCAGGTCCAACTGGTCGTCGGCGATGCCGCGCACCACCGCGACCGTACGCGGCGCCGCGGCCGCGAGCAGATCGCTAGTCTGAGTGGCCATAGGGCCAGCGTATGAGGGTGGTCTTGGAGAAATGCGACAGCAGCCGCGCGGCGACAGTCGGGGCATCCTCGACCCCGGCCGGTTGCTGCGTCAGGTCCACTTCCGGCGCCACCTGCCCGCCGCGCCGCTGCGCCGCTATGTCGAGCACTACTGGCTGATCGACTGGGACCTGCCTGAGCCCTTCACCCAGCACGTGGTGCCGCACCCGGCGGTCAACGTGGTGTTCCAGCGCGACGGTGACGCTCCCGAGACCGGTGAGGTGTCCGGCGTCGGGCGGGAGCTGTTCTCCATCACCCTGTCCGGTCGGGGTCGGGTCTGCGGGGTGCAGTTCCGGCCCGGCGGCTTCCGGCCGTTCTGGCGGCGGTCGGTCGCCGAGCTGACCGGCCACCGCCGGCCACTCGCCGACCTCGCCGCGTCGTGGCCGCCGGCCGCCGCACACCACGGCGGCATCTGCGACGGTACGGACACCGAGCGACGCCGCGCCCTGGACGACCTGCTCACCGGCTGGGCGCCCGAGCCGGATCCGGTCACCGACGAGGTGATCCGGCTGGTGGAGGAGATCCGTACGGATCGGACGGTGCTGCGGGTGGACGCCTTCGCCGACCGGCACGGGCTGTCCACCCGCCGGCTGCAACGCCTCTTCCTCGACCGGGTGGGCGTCGGACCGAAGTGGGTGATCCGGCGCTACCGGTTGCAGGAGGCGATCGAGCAGGCCGCCGAGGGCCCGCCACCGGACTGGGCGACACTCGCCGCCGACCTGGGCTACAGCGACCAGGCCCACCTCGTCCGGGAGTTCACCGCCGTCACCGGCACCTCGCCCGCGGCGTACGCCCGCTCACTCGCCTAATGGCGCCACCTGGCGGCGGATGCGCGGGCCCGGCTCAGCGGCGGCGCAGGGCGACCACCGCGACGTCGTCCTGGATCTCCGGCGGCGCCAGCTCCACCAGCAGCCGCTCGCAGAACCGGTCCAGGTCGTCGTCCACCTGCCCGGCGACCCGGGCCAGCGCGGCGAGCCCGTCGTCGATCGTGGCGTCGCGCCGCTCGATCAGACCATCGGTGTAGAAGACCAGCGTCGCACCGGCCGGGAGCACGAACTCCAGATCCTCCGGGCGCTCGGCCCGCACGCCGAGCAGCGGCGCCGAATGCTGCACGAACTCGACCTCGCCGGCCACGCTGAGCAGCGGCGGCAGGTGACCGGCGCTGGCCATCCGCACCCGTCCGCTCGGCGGGTGCAGCAGCAGCACGCAGAGCGTGGCCAGCTCGGTCGGCAGCAGCGTCCGCATCAGCTCGTTGACCCGGTGCAGGATCGCCCCGGGCTGGTGCCCCTCCACCGCGTACGCCCGGACGGCGTGCCGCAGCTCGGCCATCACCGTCGCCGCGTGCAGCGAGTGCCCGGCCACGTCGCCGATCGCCAGCAGCAGGTGCCCGTCGAGCATCACCAGCTCGTAGAAGTCCCCGCCCACCTCGGTCTGCGCGCTGGCCGGCTCGTAGCGCACCGCCAGGTCCAGCCCGTTGATCTGCGGGATCCGGCGCGGCAGCAGGCTGCGCTGGAGGGTGACGGCGATGCGGTGCTCCTCGTCGAAGGAGCGCTGGGCCTCCACCGCCGCCGCGACCGCCTGGGCCAGCTGCACCAACACCGGCGTCCGCGCGGTCTGCGTGCTGGTCGGCACCACGACGTAGAGGGGTGCGCGGTCGTCGCGCAGCCGCGCGGCGGCCACGGTCACCGTGTCGTCGGCCGGCCAGTCGAGCAGCGCCCACTCGCCCGGATCGGTGACCCGGACGGTGGCGCCGATCGGGACGCCGGTGTCGTCGACGACCCACGGCACGATGCCGGCCGCCCGGCCCGGGCCGGCGGCGATCCCGGCCAGGCAGTCGCCGTCGAAGGTCTCCGCCACCACCGCCGCCGGGCTCTTGAAGATCTCCGCGGCGCCGGCCGCCGCCTCCTCCAGCAGGCGGGTGAAGTTCGGCGCCGTGTGCACCGCGACGGTGGTGTCGGCCAGCCCGAGCAGCCGCTCGGCGAGGAACTCGGCCCGCTGCCGGGCCTGGTAGTAGCGCAGCACCGCGTGCGCGGTGGCCACCAGCTCGTCCGGTTCGATCGGCTCGGTGAGGTACGCGTCCGCGCCCCGGGTCAGCCCCTGCGCCCGGTCCACCACGTCCACCGCGTGCGCGGACACGTGGATCACCGGCATCGCCGGGTGCGCCTCCTTGATCCGCTCGCAGACCTCGAACCCGCTCACGTCGGGCAGCCGGACGTCGAGCACCACCAGGTCGATCCGGTCGGTGTCGACGCGGGCCAACGCCTCGGCGCCGTTCTCCGCCTCCAGCACCCGGAACCCGGCCCGGGTCAGCCAGTTGACCAGGAGGTAGCGCTTGGTCCGGCTGTCGTCGACCACCAGCACCGTCGACTGCGCGTCCACCTCAGGCTCCCGCCACCGGCAGGGTGACCGTGAAGGTGCTGCCCCGGCCCGGCTCGCTCGCCAGCTCCAGCGTGCCGCCGAGCAGGGTGACCAGCCGCCGCGCGTACGGCAGGCCGAGACCGGTGCCACCGACCCGGGTCGCACCGGGCACCTGGTAGAACTCCTCGAAGATCCGCTCGTGCAGCTCGGGGGCGATGCCGGGGCCGGTGTCGGAGACGGCCAGCGTCCAGTGCCCGTCGCGCCGGCTGGCCCGCAACCGGACCTCGCCCCGCTCGGTGAACTTCAGCCCGTTGTGCACCAGGTTGCGTAACACCTGGCCGAGCAGCACCTCGTCGGTGCGCAGCATGGCCGGGCTCGGCGGCTCCTCCACCACCAGCTCGACGCCGGGGCGGGTGGCCAGCGCGCGCAGCGTGCCCCGCAGCTGCCCGAAGACCGGCCGGAGGTCCACCTCCGCCCACTCCGGCTCGATCCGACCGGACTCGGCCTTCGCCAGGTCGAGCAGCTCGTTGACGAGGGTCAGCAGGTCGGCCGCCGAGGAGCGGATCAGCTCGACCTGCTCGGCCTGCTCGTGGGTGAGCGGATCGGAGGAGTCGTCGGCGAGCAGCCGACCCAATCCCATGATGGCGGTCACGGGCGCCCGCAGCTCGTGGCTGACGTTGGCCAGGAACCGGCTCTTCGACTCGCTCGCCGCCCGCAGTTGGGCCGACTTCTCGTCCAGCTCGGCGTAGAGGGCCACCACACCCCGGTTGGTCTCCTCCAACTCCTCGGAGAGCTGCCCGTAGAGCGCCAGCACCCCCCGGTTGGTCTCCTGGAGCTCCTCGTTCAGCACGGCCAGCTCGTCCCGCTGGCTGCGCACCTCGTCCAGCGCCGCGATCAGCTGCTCGTTCTGCGCCGCCAACTCGTCCAGAGCGCTGCCCGGAGCGTTGTGACCGAGCAGCGTACGAAGCTCGGTGAGCCTCTCCGGGGTCAGCGCCTGCGCGGTGGCGGGGACGCGTCGGGACATCCTCACGACCGTATCCCGCCCGACGCGTACCGCGCCCAGACTGTCCACCAGCCGTGCCACCGCGCCGGACTGCGGCTCGTACCGGTCCCCGGGCAGCGGGGCGACCGGGACGAGCTCCACCTGGAGATGGCAGCGACGGTCCGGCCCGTCGACGGCGTGGAAGGCCACGTCCGCCCCGCCGACCGCGCGCAGCAGGTCCCGGGCCACCTCGCTGAGCGCGGTGGCGATCCGCACCTGGTCCTGGTGCTCCAGCCCGACCGCCGCGGCGACCTCCCGGCCCCGCTGACGGACCACGAAGATGTCGTGTTCGACCCGCAGCGCCATCTGGAGCAGCGGTTGACGGTCCGTGGCCCCGGTCATGCCCTCGCCACCACCACGCACGCGTCGTCGCGCCGGACCCCGGCGTCCCGGAGCAGGGTCGCCGCCACCACCAGCGGGGACCGCTCGGCCAGCCCCGGGTAGTCGTCGAGCTGCCACCGGTCGGACACACCGTCACTGTGCATCACCAGCTGGGTGCCCGGCTCGAACGGATAGTCGTACTCCCGCACCGTCGGTCGTTGGTGCCCGGCGATGCCGGGCAGCGAGACCAGGCCGCGCCGCCGTGCGTCCGGCGCCACGAGGTGCGCGGCGATGTTGCCCAGCCCGGCGAAGCGCACGACACCCGCCGTCGGGTCCAGCTCGGCCACGGCCAGCGCGGCGCCCCGGGTGTGCGACATCGCCCGGTGCAGGTGCTGGACGACCACCCCGGGTGGCCCGGCCGGCGCCGCGTGGAAGGCGGCGATCGCCGCGTCGGTGGCGGCCGACGCCAGCGGCCCGTGGCCCAGCCCGTCGCTGGTCAGCACCTGCCGACGCCCCTCGGCGACCCGGACGGCGAACCCGTCCCCGCTGACCGCCTCGCCGGTGATCGGCCGGGTCAACCCGGCCGCCCAGTCCGGCTCGGGCGGCCCGGAGGGCCACAGCTGGACGGTGAGGACCGTCCCCCGGCCGGGCAGCGAGTAGCCGTCGAACCAGCTGGCCTGCCGGACGATGGCGCCGAGCCCGATGCCGAGGGTGCCGGCGGTGGAGTGCCCGTCCCGGGAGGAGAGGGTGAGGTCGGCCATGCCCGGCCCCGAGTCCATGACGACCAGCTCGACGCCGGCGTCCCGCTGCCGGCGCACCGGGCGCAGCAGCAGCATCCCGTCCTCGGCGTGCTTGACGAGGTTGCTGGTCAGCTCGGCGGCGACGATGGCCAGGTCGGCGGTGCGGGCCTCGCCCAGCTCCAACTCCCCGGCGAGGCGCTCGGTGGCCCGCCGTACGGTGCTGCCGGTGCTGCTCGACTCGACCCGGAACCACACCCCGCGGTCAGCGACCGCGTCCCCGGTCACCGGGACCACTTGGTGACCGTGATCCGGGTGCCGAGGCCCGGTCCGGTCTGGATGTCGAACTCGTCGACGAGGCGGCGCGCACCGCTGAGCCCGAGGCCGAGGCCACCGCCGGTGGTGTAGCCGTCGGTCAGCGCCAGGTCGAGGTCGGCGATCCCCGGGCCGTCGTCGGCGAACACGATGCGGACGCCCCGCCGCCGCCCGTTGTCCACGGTCACCACCTCGACGTTGCCCCCGCCGCCGTAGACCAGCGTGTTGCGGGCCAGCTCGCTGGCCGCGGTGACCAGCTTGGTCTGGTCGACCAGCGAGAGCTGCACGGCCACCGCGACCGTACGCACCAGCTGCCGTACGCGGACCACGTCCTCGTCGCTCTGGATCGCCTGCGCCTGCGGGTGGCCCAGGTCGACGCCGGCTGTCATGGCGACGCCGTCGTCTCGGCGTCCGCCTCGTCGTCGAGCTCGTCCGGGTCGTGCTCGTCGGCGCGCGCGGCCGCGATCAACTCCATGCCCCGTTCGACGTTGAGCGCCGTACGGATGCCGTTGAGCGACAGCCCGAGCTCCACCAGGGTGATCGCGACCGCCGGCCGCATCCCGACGACCACGGTCTCGGCGTCCAGCACCTTCGAGATCGAGGCGATGGTGGAGAGCATCCGGCCCACGAAGGAGTCGACGATGTCCAGCGCCGTGATGTCGATGATCACGCCGTGGCTGCCCGTCGCCACGATCCGCTCGGCGAGGTCCTCCTGGAGCTGCACGGCGGTCTGGTCGGACATGTCGACCTGGATGGAGACCAGCAGGATGTCGCCGATCTTGAGGATCGGCACCCGGTCCATCAGGCCTCCCGGCGCGACTGGCGGCGCGCCGTCTCGACACCGGAGAGCCGCAGCACGTGCCGCAGCGCGTCGGCGAGGCTCGCCTTGGTGGCGATGTCGCCGAACTCGATGCCCAGCGCCACGATCGTCTGCGCGATCTGCGGCCGGATGCCGGAGATGATGCAGTCGGCGCCCATCAGCCGGGCCGCCACCACCGTCTTCAGGATGTGCTGGGCGACCTGCGTGTCCACCGCGGGGACGCCGGTGATGTCGATGATCGCGTACGGCGAGCCGGTGTCGACCAGCGTCTGCAGCAGCCGCTCCATCACCACCTGGGCGCGGGCCGAGTCGAGCGTGCCGACCAGGGGAACGGCGACCACGCCCTCCCAGAGCTTGACCACCGGGGTGGAGAGCTCCAGGAGCTGCTCGGCCTGGTCGGCGATCAGACTCTCGCGGGTGCGGACGTAGGAGTCGAAGGTGAACAGCCCCATGTCGTCGACGAGCGAGGAGAACGCCACGTAGTCGCGGAGCGTCCGCTCGCCGCCCGCGGTCTCCAGCAGCTCCAGCACGACGTCCTTGAGGGCGAAGACGCTGACCGCCGTCTCGGTCGCGGAGAAGCCCTGGCGGGCCCGTCCCCGGGACAGCTCGGCGAGCACGGCACGCAGCTCACCCGCGTGCTCGGCGTGCAGGTCCAGGATCCCCTGCTGACCCGTGCTGATCAGGGCCCGGTGCAGCTCCTGGAACTGTCGGCGCAGTTCCGCGTGGCTGAGCCGGCCGCGCAACGACTCCGCGACGCGCTCCGTCCAGCGCTGCGTGATCTGTTCCGCGCGCTCACCCAGCAGGGCGGTGAGCCGGCCACTCTCCTCGGCGTTCAACGCCATTACCAAACCCCCCTCGACCAGGACCGGCCGGACTCTATCACCGGGGCCCGGTCAACTACTTGTCGCGAGGCAAAGGAATGATCGTCGCCACCGGATACCGGCTCCCGTTCTGCGTTCCACCCCGGTCGTGGGATACCGTTCCTCCGATAACAGGAGGTCTGGCGAATGTCCTTGACGGTGCACACGGAACAACGCGGCGACGTGGTCGTCGTGTCGGTCGCGGGCGAGCTGGACATGGCGACCGCACCGCAGCTGCAGGACCAGATCACCGACCTGCTCGACAAGGGCCGCAGCCGCCTCGTGTTCGACCTGGCGGAGCTGTCGTTCTGCGACTCCACCGGCTTGTCGGTGTTCGTCCGCGCCAAGAACAGCACCGACGAGGCCGACGGCGTGGTCCGGCTGGCCGCACCGCAGCGTGGTGTGCTGCGCATCCTCGAGGTCAGTGGCCTGGTCGAGGTGCTGCACACGTACCCGACGGTGGACGAGGCCGTGGCCGGCGACCCGTCACCGGCCTCTTCCTGACCCGTTCGGCTCACGCCTCGTCCTCGATGTGCCGGGGACGAGCGATCACCATTCCCATGGCCGTCTGCACCGCGAGCGCGACCAGCAGGAAGCCGATCGGCAGGGTCCAGCCGTCGGTGGCCTCGTAGAGGATCCCGACCAGCAGCGGGCCGAGCCCACCGATCAGATACCCGGTGCTCTGCGTGAACGCGGAGAGCGCCACCGTCCCCTCGTGGGTCCGGGCCCGCAGCCCGATGATCGCCAGGACCAGCGGGAACGTGCTCTGCCCGATCGCCAGCAGCAGCACCCAGAGCAGCGCACCGCCGTGCGGCGCGAGCGCCATCCCGACGTAGGCGAGCGCCAGCGAGGCGGAGAGCGTCAGCATCAGCCCGCGCAGGGAGCGCAGCCGGCCGGCGAGGGTCGGCATCAGCAGCGCGATCGGCACGCCCAGCGCGGTCCCTCCGGCGAGCAGCAGACCGGCGGTCTGCGGCGTGAACCCGGCGTCGCGGAAGAGTTGGGCCAGCCAGCCCATGATCGCGTACGCGCCGAGCGACTGGGTCCCGAAGTAGATCGCCATCGCCCACCCGAGCCGGGTGCGCGCGGGTCGGACGGTCGGCCGCTCGGCCCCGGCCGCCGTCGTGGTCGCGCTTCGCCGCTCCGCCCGCGCCCGCAGCGCCAGCGGCACCCACGGGAGTACGGCCACCGCGGCCAGCCCGGCCCAGACGGCCAGCCCGGCCTGCCAGGAGCCGAGCAGGTGGGCGACCGGCACCGCCGACGCGGCGGCCACCGAGGCGCCGACGGTGAGCGCCATCGAGTACGCGCCGGTGATCAACCCGACCCGGTGCGGGAAGTGCTGCTTGACCAGGAGCGGCAGCAGCACGTTCGCCACCGCGATGCCGGCCAGGGCCAGGGCGCTGGCGACCAGGAAGACGGCCGCGGAGTCCACGGCGACCCGGATGAGCTGCCCGACGGTGAGCAGGGCCATCGCCACCACCAGCAGACGGGCCGGGGAGTGCCGCCGGACCAGCCGCGGGGTGACCGCCCCGAAGACGGCGAACGCCAGCGTCGGCAGCGTGGTCACGACGCCGGCCATCGTGCCGGAGAGCCCGAGGCCGTTCCGGACGTCGTCGAGCAGGGCGCCGAGACTGGTGATCGCGACGCGCAGGTTGAGCGCGACGAGCAGCATCCCGACCAGCACCAGCGCGCCACCGGCCAGCGGTCCCACCGCGCGGGAGGCCGAGCCCGCGACGGGCGCCGGACCGTCGGCGGAGGCGAGGGTCGGTTCCACGGTGGCGGCGGTCGGTGGCGGTGTCATGCTGCTGAACCTACAATCATGGGATGAATTTCGGGCCGGTGATGTAACCAGTGCCACCGTCGGTTGATTCTGTGTCGGTGCCGCCCCGCGGCCGCCGCGTCCAGCAGACGATCACCCAGCTCAGGGAGCGGATCCTCGCCGGTGAGTGGCCGGTCGGCGGCCGGATCCCGACCGAGCCACAACTCGTCGCCGCCCTCGGGGTGGGCCGCAACACGGTCCGCGAGGCGGTCCGGGCGCTTCAGCACGCCGGCGTGCTGGAGTGCCGCCAGGGCTCCGGGACGTACGTGGTGTCGACCGACGAGCTCGCCCCGGTCGTGGCCCGCCGGCTCAGCGACAACCGGATGGCCGAGGTGATCGAGGTGCGGCGCGCGTTCGAGGTGGAGGCCGCCCGGCTCGCCGCGCGACGGCGTACGCCGGAGGACCTGGCCGCGCTCGACGACGCGCTCGCCGCTCGCGAGGCGGCCTGGGACGCGGGCCGGGTCGACGAGTTCGTGGCCGCCGACGCGCTGCTGCACGACGCGGTGATGGCCGCCGCGCACAACCCGATGCTCGCCGAGCTGTACGCGTCGGTCGGCGCCGCCCTGCGCAGCACGCTGGCCCAGGCGATCGGCGACGCGCCGGAGCGGCACGTCGACCACGCCCGACTGGTGGACGCGATCCGGGCCGGCGATCCCGAGCGGGCCGCCATCGAAGCCGCCGCTTTCCTGGAGTCCCCTCCCGGGGCATAGGTTGTGCCGGACGGAAATCCGGACAGCACGGGAGTATGGATGCTCAGGGGCTTCAAAGACTTCATCATGCGCGGCAACGTCGTCGACCTGGCGGTCGGTGTCGTCATCGGTGCCGCGTTCACCGGCGTGGTCACCGCGTTCACCAACTCGTTCCTGAAGCCGGTCATCAAGTTCGTGGGCGGCGGTGAGGACCAGTTCGCGGGCTCGTGGAAGATCGGCGAGGGCAACTTCGTCACGTGGGCCGAGTTCCTCAACGCCCTGATCACGTTCCTGCTGACCGCGGCGGCGCTCTACTTCCTGGTCGTGTTCCCGATGAACAAGCTGGCCGAGCGTCGGCGGCGCGGTGAGGAGCCGCCGCCGAAGGCGCCCAGCGAGGAGGTCAAGCTGCTCACCGAGATCCGGGACGCCCTGGTCGCGGCCGGCCACCAGACCCCGGCCCAGCAGCGCGGAGCGCTCGACGACGTCCTCGGCCGACGGGGCGAACCGCCCGCCCAGCGCTGAACCGGACAGCCGCACATCGGCCCCTGCGGATTCCCGCAGGGGCCGCACATTCTCGTACGTGTGTTCGATAGAGTCCGCGCATGGAGCAGCGAAAGCACTGGTGGAACGGGAAGTGGGGGCGGCTGGCGCGGCGGGACGTGTTCCTCCGCGTGGACGGCGACCGCTGGCACGTCGAGCAGCGGGCCGGCGGGGCCGAGGGGATCTCCCGCTTCTACGAGCACGACAGTGCGGACGCGGCCGAGGAGACGGTCCGAGCGCTGCTCGAGGGCACGGACACCTGGCGGGAGCTGTCGCCCCGGCCGCCCGGCGGCTGGGCCCGGGACGGCGTTTAGCGGCGCGTCGCCCCGGGAACCGCGCCTGAATGGAGCAGCAGGGCGACCAGCAGACGACCATCTCCCGGGTCACCACCGGCATGCCGGTGGTCGACGTCGCCGGCACCGAGGTCGGCACCGTGGATCTCGTCCAGCGGGGCGACCCGAACGCGGTGACCGTGCAGGCGCCGACGACACCGGTGCCGACCGCCGACCCCGGCAGCAGCCTGGACGAGCTGATCGAGTCGACCGCCGCCGAGGAGCCCGACGTACCCGCCGATCTCGCGGCCCGACTGCTGCACGGCGGCTACCTGAAGGTCACCACCGAACTGGCCCGCACCGGGGCCGTCTACGTGCCCGCCGAGCGGATCGCCACCGTCACCGACGGCCACGTACGCCTCGACGTCCCGGTGAGCGACCTGCCACCCGAGGAGTGACCTCTCCCGCGCCACCTGGTTGGTCCGGCCGCCGGGTTGGCCGGCGGCCAGCAGGGTTGGCGGGCCGATAGGCCGGCGGGGTTGGCGCGGTTGGCGGGCCCCGGTCGGGCAGGCGCCGGGCCACGGCAGACGCGGGGTGTCCGCCGCGTCCTGTCGAGCTGCCCCAAATCTGGGGCGCAGGCCTCCTGGCCGGGCTGGCCGGGCTGGCCGGGCTGGCCGGGCTGGCACCGAGCCAGGGCAGACGCCGGGTGCCCGCCGCGTCCTGTCGAGCTGCCCCAAATCTGGGGCGCAGGCCCTCCTCGCCGAGCTGGCCGAGCTGGCAGAGCCCGAACTTCCCGCTCACACCCTTCGGAGCTGATGTCGCAAACGACTCAGCCACCCCCGATGCGCCCGACTCCCTGCTGCGCCTCCACCGGTGGCGCCGTCGCAACAGGAACCGCCAGAGGCTGCGTGAGTGGGACTGCCCCATATCTGGGGCAGGTCGACAGCGTCCACGGAGACCGCCACGGACCACAGTGACGCGCGATGAGGTGCCGTGGACACCGCGATATCACGGAAACGGAGTGGATCAACCCTGCTGGCCCGCAGCAGACGCGGGGGCGGGCGCGGGCGTGGGGATGGGCTCGGTGGCGGGCGCGCGGGCGGGGGCAGGCGCGGGGGCGGGCTCGGGCTCGGGGGCCGGCGCGGAGGCGGGAGCGGAGGCGGGGGCGGAGGCGGGGGCGGAGGCGGGTTCGGTGGGGCGGCGGCGAGGGAAGAGCAGGAGCATCAGGCAGCCGGCGACCAGGCCCCAGAATGCGCCGCCCACCCCGACCAGCGTGACCCCGGAGGCGGTGACCACGAAGGTGACGACGGCGGCCTCGCGGCCGTCGGGGTCGGCCAACGCCGAGGCCAGGGCGGTGGCCAGCGCACCGAGCAGCGCGAGCCCGGCGACTGCTTCGATCAGGATCGGTGGGGCGACCGCGACCAGTGCGGTGGCGACTCCCGCGCCGAGCCCGAGCAGGGCCAGCCCGACTCCGGCGGTCACCGAGGCGATCCAGCGGCGGTCCCGGTCGGGGTGGGCGTCGGGGCCGGCGGCGAGGGCGGCGGTGATCGCCGCGAGGTTCACGGCGTGGCCGCCGGCCGGGGCGGTCAGCACGCTGAGCAGGCCCGTGGTGCGCAGCGCCGCGGTGAACGGCGGCCGGTAGCCGTAGCCGACCAGCACCGCCATTCCCGGTACGTTCTGCGCCGCCATGGTGACCAGGAAGAGCGGCAGGGCGAGCCCCACCAGCGCAGACACGTTCCAGGACGGCGGGGTCAGGTCGACGACGGGTCGCAGCCCGATCGCGCCGAGGCCGGCGTGCGCGGAGGTCGACGCGATCGCCACCACCGCGACGACCAGCGCGCCGGGCACCGCCCAGCGGCGCGCGTACCGGTGCAGCAGCAGCCAGGCGACGACCACCGGCCCGGCGAGCCGGGGCACCTCGACCAGGGCGCGCACCGGTGCGGTGCACAGCGGCAGCAGCACCCCGGCGAGCATCGCGCCGGCCACCGGCTTGGGGATGGCGGCGACCGCCCGACCCAACGGGCGGACCAGCCCGGACGCCATGATGAGCAGGCCGGACACGATGAACGCGCCGACGGCCACGGGCCAGCCGCCCGGCACCGGCCCGGTCGCCACGAGCAGCGCCGCGCCCGGGGTCGACCAGGCGATGCTCATCGGTATCCGGTAGCGCAGACCCAGCCAGACGGCCGCCAGCCCGGACGCCACACAGAGCGCCAGCAGCCCCGACGCCGCCTGCCTCGCGTCGGCCCCGACGGCCCGCAGGCCGGCCAGCACCACGGTGAACGAGCTGGCGAAGCCCACCACCGCCGTCACCCCGCCCGCCAACACCGGTTGTGTCCGCCCCGCCACATGCCACCTCCGCCAGCCCGCCCACGCCCGCATCCCGGTGCACCCCGGGGGAGCGTTCCGTTTACGGAACGGCGGACTGTAGCACCATAGCGGGCATGTCCCCGCCTTCACCAGAGCGCCGCCGTTCCCTGGACGCCGACCCCGCGGTGATCGGCGGCCGGGTCCGCAGCCTGCGGGAGGAGCGGGGGATCTCGCTCTCCGCCCTGGCCCGGCTGGCCGGCGTGGGGAAGGCGACCCTGTCCGGCCTGGAGAACGGCACCCGCAACCCGACCCTGGAGACGCTGTACGCGGTCACCGCCCAGCTCGGAGTGCCGCTGACCGCCGTACTCGCCGAGCCGGCGGCCGCGCCCGCTGTGCAGGGGGCGGCGGTCCACGCCACGCTGCTAGAAGTGTTCACCGACACGGACGCGACGTACGAGCTCTATCGGATGCGGGTCGCCCCCGGTCCGGGGCAGCTCTCCCCCGCCCACCAGCCCGGGGTCACCGAGCACGTGACGGTCTTCGCCGGCGTGCTGCGGGCCGGTCCGGTGGACGCGCCGTTGACGGCCGCCGCCGGCGGTCACCTCCGGTGGACGTCGGACGTGCCGCACAGCTACGCGGCGGTCGGCGACGAGGAGGTCAGCGCCAGCCTGCTGCTGCGCTACCCGCGCAGCTGAGCCGCCGGGCAGTCGAGAAGCCGAGCAGCCATGCAGCCGCGGGGAGGCTTCAGCCGTCGACCTGCGCGGGGGCCGCGTGCCGTACGGCCCAGAGCGCGACCTCCGTCCGCGACGCCGAACCGGTCTTGCGCAGCAGGTTGGACACGTGCACGGTGACCGTCCGCACCGAGATGCCGAGAGCCTTGGCGGCCTGCTTGTTGGACATGCCGGCGACGAGGCAGTCGAGTATCTCGACCTCCCGGGCGGTCAGCTCGGCCTCCGCCACGCTGGCCGGTCGCGCGGCCGCCGAGCGGGACGCCGCCGCGCCAACCGCCGCCGGGCGGGACGCCCCCGAACCGGGCACCCCCGCCAGCCCCGGACCGGACACCCCCGCCAGCCCCGGGCGGGGCAGCGGCGCCACGTGGACCGGCCGCAGCAGCGCCTCCGGCGGCTGGCCGGAGTGGGCGGCGAGCAGCTCAGTCAGGGCGTACGGGTTGCCGCCGGTCCGCCGCCACACGGCGGTGACCAGCCGGGTGGAGGGGCTGGAGTTCGCGTACACCTGGGTCAGGACCTCGGCCACGTCGTCGGGGCGCAGTGGCCCGAGGTGCTGGCGGACGGCGCCGCGTACGCCGCAGAGCCGGGACAGGACGCGGACCGCGAGGTCCGGCGCCACCGACTCCGCGGCGGGCCGGGTGGCCACGACGAGCAGCGCGGGCAGGTCGGCGGCGGTGGCCAACTCGCCGATGAGGTTGAGGCTCGCCGGGTCGAGCGCGTGCAGGTCCTCGACCACGAGCACGGCCGGGCCGGAGTCGACGAGCAGCCGGACGGTACGCACGGCGAGCCGTAGCAGGGTGCCCGGCGCGTAGCGTTCGCGGGGCGCGGTGGGCTGCTGGGCGAGCCACGCCAGCGCGTCGGGTGGCAGGTCCAGTCGGCTGGTGTCGCGGCCGCTGAGCACCCCGCCGCCAGCCAATCGTACGGGGCCGGGCTGTGCACCCGCGCCGCGCCGGAGAGGATCACCGCCGGTCGCGGGGTGAACGCGTCCAGGGCGGCCGCGACCAGCAGACTCTTACCCACGCCGGCGGCTCCGGTGATCACCGCCACGGTCGGTGCGGCCCGCCCTCCGGCCGCCACGGTCGACCAGGCCCGGTCGAGCTCGGCGAGCTCTCCGGCGCGCCCGACCATGGACACCGGCATCATTCCTCAACCCTACGCAGTAGTGCGTAGAGACGCGGGTGGGGTGTTCTTGGCAAGCTTGACCCCATGACGCTGATCCTCCGCTCGGCCATCCTCAACGACATCGGTCTGGTCCGGACCAACAACGAGGACTCCGCCCTCGCTGGTGACCGGCTGGTCGCCGTCGCCGACGGCATGGGCGGCCTGCCCGCGGGCGAGGTGGCGAGCGAGATCGTCATCCGGATCCTGGACGAGCTGAACCCGCCGACCGACGCGGACGACGCGGCGGACGCGCTGCGCGCGGTCGTGAGCACCGCCAACCAGCGCATCCACGCGGCGATCACCGTGGATCCGGCCCGCGAGGGCATGGGTACGACGCTCACCGCCGCCCTGCTCGCCGGGGAGACGCTGGTCCTCGCGCAGGTCGGCGACTCCCGCTGTTACCTGCTGCGGGACACGAAGCTGATCCAGCTCACCCGGGACGACACGTTCGTCCAGGCGCTGGTCGACCAGGGGGCGCTCAGCCCCGAGCAGGCGCGGCACCACCCGCAGCGGTCCCTGGTGACGCGGGCGGTGCAGGGCGCGGACGCCCCGCCGACGATCGGCACGCTCAACGTGCTGGCCGGGGACCGCCTGCTGCTGTGCAGCGACGGCCTCTCCGACTACGTCGAGGACGAGGCGATCGCGGTGACCCTCGGCGCGTACGGGGACCGGCAGCTCTGCGGTGAACAGTTGGTCAAGCTCGCCCACCAGGCCGGCGCGCCGGATAACGTGACCGTCGTGGTTTCCGACGTCACCCTGGTGTCCTGAGGATGGTCGTCCGCCGGGTCGGCGGCGAGGAGCGCCTGAGCACCAGCTTCGCGCTCTCCGGGTACGCCTTCGAGCCGTCACCGCTCTCGCCGAGCCGGACGGCGGAGTTTCCCCGCTACCTGCCCTACCACGAGGGCAACCGGACCCTGATCGTGGAGGAGGACGGGGCTGCCCTGGCCGCCGCCACGGCCATCCCCATGCGACAGAACCTGCGCGGGGCGGTGCTGCCGATGGCCGGCGTCGCCGGGGTGGCCACCCATCCGCTGGCCCGCCGTCAGGGGCACGTCCGGACGCTCCTGCACCAGCTTCTCGACGAGATGCGCGACGAGGGTCACCCGCTGACCGCGCTCTATCCGTTCCGGCCCAGCTTCTACGCGAAGTTCGGCTACGTCGGGCTGCCCAAGCCGCGTACGGTCAGCTTCTCCCCGGCCGACCTCGGCGCCTTGCTCCGCGCCGACCTGCCCGGCGAGGTGGGCTGGGAGCGGATCGGCACCGGCTATCCGGTCTGGCGGGAGTTCACCGAGCGGTTGCTGCGGGAGCGGCACGGCTTCGCGATCTTCCCCGACTACCGGGACGTGGGGCTGCGCGACCGGGACGAGCGCTGGCTGCTCACCGCGCGGGCCGATGACCGGGTGACCGGCGCGGTGACGTACCGGATCGACGACCACGGCGGCAAGCTGGTCGCCGACGACCTGCTCACCACCGACCCGCACGCCCGGATGCTGCTGCTGCAGTTCTTCGCCCGGCACGTCGACCAGGTGGACCGGATCAGCGTCCAAGTCCCCGCCGACGAGCTGCCGGAGCTGTGGCTCACCGACCTGGCCGTGCACGTCGAGGCGCGGGTCGCCCGACCGGACGGCTCGGCCCCGATGGCCCGGCTGCTCTCGCTGGACGCGCTGGCCGGTCTGCCGGTCGGGCCGGGTCGGGTGCGGGTCGAGCTGACCGGTGACCGCTGGTTGGCCGGGTCGCACGTGTTCGACGGCGGCACCGGTTCGCTGGAGCTGCTGAGCACTTCCGGGGTGCCTCCGGTGCCGGCCGCCACGCTCACCGCCGCCGGGCTGTCGGCGCTCGCGTACGGGGTGCTCGACCCGGTCGAGGTTCACCTGCGCGGGCTCGGCGAGGTGCCGCCCGACGCCGCCGTCGAGCTGCGCCGCCTCTTCCCGCGCCAGGTGCCGTACCTCTTCGCCGACTTCTGATCGTCGCCGGCCGCCGCGCCGCCGTCTGCCGTCGGGAGCCGTCCGGCCGTTGCGGCATCGATCCGGACGCGGTCGGCTTAGCAACGGGTTAAGCCGGCCCGGCGCGGCACGCCTGGCGGCCCGTCCGCTCCTAGCATCGTGGGGTGCGCCTCAAGCCCGTCCTCGTCCTGATCGCCCTCGGCGTCGTCGCCGCCACCCTGCCGGCCTGCGGCACGTCCGGCGGCGACGCCGGCTCGCCGGTCGCCGCGCCCTCGGCGACCGCACCGCCCACCGGGGACCAGGGTGTCGCCCCGGCGGCCCGGGCCGGTCTGGGCAGCCCGGGCGGAAGCCCCAGCCCGTCCCGGAAGCCGGCGGCGGTCCTCAAGGCCGGCAACCCGAACGGCGGCGCGCCGGTGCCGGCCGAGGCCCGCGCGGTGGACACGTCCCGGCCCACCCGGACCGTCGGCACGGGCACCCCGGCGAGCTGCACGTCGGCCGCGGTCGTGAAGGCGGTCGCGGCGGGCGGCGTCATCACGTTCAACTGTGGACCCGACCCGGTGACGATCAAGATGACCGCCACCGCGAAGGTCCGCAACGCCAACGGCCCGAAGGTGGTGCTGGACGGCGGCGGCAAGGTCACGCTGAGCGGGCAGGGGCAGCGGCGGATCCTCTACATGAACACGTGCGACGAGGCGCAGGGCTGGACCACCTCGCACTGCCAGAACCAGGACCACCCGCAGCTCACCGTGCAGAACCTGACGTTCGCGGACGGCAACTCGACCGGCGACAGGGCCGAGGGCGGCGGCGGTGGGGCGATCTTCGTCCGCGGCGGCCGGGTGAAGGTGGTCAACTCGCGGTTCGTCGGCAACCGCTGCGACCGTACCGGGCCGGACCTGGGTGGTGCGGCGCTGCGCGTGCTCAGCCAGCACGAGAACAAGCCGGTGTACGTCGTCAGCAGCACCTTCGAGAACGGCACCTGCGCCAACGGTGGGGCGCTGAGCAGCATCGGCGTGTCGTGGACGGTGCTGAACAGCCGATTCACCGGCAACACGGCGGTCGGGAACGGCGCCAACCCGGCGAAGGCCGGCACGCCCGGCGGCGGCAGCGGCGGGGCGATCTACTGCGACGGCAACCGGTTCACCGTGACGATCGCCGGCACGGTCATCGAGAACAACCGGGCCAACGAGGGCGGCGGCGCGATCTTCTTCGTCAGCAACGACCGCACGGGCACGATGACGATCGAGGATTCGACGCTGCGCCGGAACCCGAGCGGCCAGTTCGAGACCCGCGGCTACCCCGGCATCTTCTTCCTCGGCGCCCGCAACCCGTCCACCCCCGGCTCCCACCTGAGCTGACCCCCGCCCTGCCCCCGCCGGCTCGGCCCCGCCGGCTCGCCCCGCCGCCTTGGCCCCGTTGATCATGAAGTTATTGCCTCCCCGCCCGGCGTGTCGGCGCAATAACTTCATGATCGACGCGCTTCCTGGCGTGGGTGGGGGCCCGGGGCCGGGGTCGGGGCGGGGGTGGGGTCAGTAGGGGTTGGGGTGGCCGGTGAGGTGGCCTTTCAGGAGGCCGCGGGGGCGGCTGGGCAGGTCGGGCGCGCCGGACAGCGGCGGGCTGCTCGTGTGCGCGTAACCCGCCATCCCCTCGAACAGCTCCCGCAACGCGGCCACCGCGTCCACCTTCGGCCGCCAACCCAGCTCCGTCTCGGCCCGCTCGCTGGACATCAGCGGCACGCCCAGCGCCAGCTCCACCCAGCCCGCGTCGACCGGTTGCAGCCGGGCGTGCCAGGTCAGCGCCGCCGCGCCGCGCAGCAGCGGGGCGATCACCGGCACCGTCCAGCCGTGGAAGTGGTGGGCCACCAGCTCCGGCGTCAGCACCGGGTCCGCGGCCAGGTTGAAGGCGCCGCGGGCGTCACCCAGGACCGCCCGGGCGTACGCCTCGGCGACGTCATCGGTGTGCACGGCCTGCATCCGCAGCCGGCGGTGGGTGGGCACCAGCGGGATCCGGCCGTACCGGAGCAGCCGCACCGGCGCGAACGGCCCCAGGAAGTAGCGGGTGATCTCGGTGCCGGCGTCCCGCTGGAAGTTCAGCCCCGGACGCATCCGCACCACCCGCAGCTCCGGATGCTCCCGCTCCACCCGGTCAAGCAGCTCCTCCACGGCCGCCTTGTCCCGGCTGTACGACGACGCGGGCACCCCCGTCACCGGCCACCGCTCGCTGACCGGGTGGTCCTTCGGGCCCGCCGCGTACGTGCCAACCGACGACGCGTACACCAGGGCCGGGACCTTCGCCCGGACCACCGCGTCGATCACCGCGCGGCTGCCCCCGACGTTGGTCCGGTGCAGGATCCGCTGCTGATGGCTGGGCTGGATCTGCCAGGCCAGGTGCACCACCGCGTCCGCCCCGGCGAAGACCTCGGCGAGCTGGTCAGCGGCGCCGGGCAGCCCCACGTCGCAGGAGTGCCACTCCACCTGGTCGTACGGCTCACCCGCCTCCGGGCCGGGCAGCCGCCGCGCCACCCCGGCGAGCTCCACGCCCCGCTCCCGGCGCAGCCGGCGCAGCAGGGCGGTCCCCGCGTTGCCGCTCGCCCCCACCACCACGATCCGCATGCCGGGCTCGTACCCGCAAAGCCGCCCGCCAACCGCCCGCCCCAGCCGGTGGCGCTGCCGCTCGACGTGGCCCGGTCAGGGCCGGGGCGCGTGGCGCACCCAGGTGTGCTTCTCGTCCCGCCGCCGACCCTCCGTGGCGGCCAGGCAGCGGGGGCAGATCCGCCCGACCGGGTCCTCCCCGGTGAGCACGTCCGTCGACGCGTAGTCGAACCGCACGTGCGGAAACCGGCGCAGCCGGGTACGGCTCAACGGCAGCCCGCAGACCGTCTGGTTCTGCCCCGGCAGCCAGGCGTGCACCTCGCCGGCCGGCTCACGTACGCCCGCCGGGCCCGTCTCCTCGCCGGAGGCCGCCACCGCGGGGGCGCTGGTCATCCGCATGCCGGTACCGGTTCCCCGTCCCGGCCGTCCCATGCGCGCCCCGCCGGCCGGCTTGATCCACTCGCCGGTCACGTTCGTCCGGTAACCTGATCGCGCGGGCCGCTAGCTCAATGGCAGAGCTGTGGACTTTTAATCCATAGGTTCAGGGTTCGAGTCCCTGGCGGCCCACCATTTACCGCCCTTGAGCTGCGAGAACGCCAAACAAAGATCATCCGGCACAACCTGGGCACAACTCAGGTCCAATCTTGGTCGGCGGCGGCTTCTCGCCGCGTGCCCTCTGCCCGGCGCAGGAGACCACCGACCAGGCCGCGCGGCCGGTCCTTCTTCGGTAGCCAGTGCACGTAGGTCTCCAGCGTGATCCGCAGGTTGGCGTGCCGTAGCGCGTTCTGCACCTCCTGGGGCTCGACGCCGTTGCTCATCAGCGTCGTGGCGAAGAAGTGGCGCAGGGAGTGGAAGGTTCCTTCCTTCGGCCAGCCGGCAGCCTCGCGCCAGTCCGCCCACAGCTCGGACCAGTAGGTGTCGGTCAGCAGCTTGCCCCGGGAAGAGGTGAACAGCAGCGCCACCGGACGGGTCAGCCGCTCCCCCGTGGTGATGTCGGGAAGCTCGAACTCGACCGGGCCGACCTCGGTGACGTGTGCGGCCAGTTCCTCGGCGACCACCGCGTCCAAGTCGACCGTCCCGGCGGATCCGCTCTTGGGGGTCGCAAGGTAGAAGCCGCCGAAGTGCTCCGGTGAATGCCGCAGCTGCTGGACGACGTGTAGCTCCCCGCGGTCGTAATCCGCGCAGCGGGGCCCGGCTTCCATCCCCAAGACCTCACCGAGGCGCAGCCCTTCACCGGCCCCCAGCCAGATAGCCGCCCGGAACCGGCGAGGCACCACCTCGGTGAGCCTGAGCACCTGGTCCTCGCTGGGAACCCACTTCGGTGCCCGCGAGAGGCCGCGCAGGACCTGGGCGAGCTTCACCCCGTTGCAGGGGTTGTCGGGAATCCCTTGTCGATGACGGCAGCGTTCAGGATGGTCTTGAACAGCCCGAAGTACAGGCTCACCGACGATTTCGGCGTGCCGTCGTCGAGCAGTCGGCTGAGCCAGCCCATCACGTCGGTCAGGTTGATGGAGCGGATTGCCTTTGCGCCGAAGACGGGCAGGAGGTGCTTTCGCAGGTTCTGCGGGATGCGCCGCCGTGTCTCCGTGGCCCACCCGGATTCGCGCGATTCCCTCCACCGCTGCGCGTACTCGCCGAAAGTCAGCCGGGCCTCTTCCCGCTTGACCCGAACCTCAGGCGCTGCCCCTGCGCGGCACTGCACGTCGAACACTTCCGCGTCCCGCTTGAGGTCGAACAGCTTTTCGCGGTCGTTGTTGTCGGCGTCGGTGTAGCGCACTCGCCAACGCTTTCCCCGGCCGTGCCGCTTCGACGGGATGAGTTTCTTCGTGTCCGGGTCGCGTTTTCTGAGGTACCACAGGTCATCGATCGGCATGTCAGGCCGCCTGATCTTCGAGCCAGGCCCGGACGTCGGCGGGGTTGTAGCGCAGGTGCCTTGCGGTCGCTCTTCGCTGCCGGGTCTCAGGACCTCCGTGACAGAACAGTCTCGGGACATGGGTGACAGGTTTGGCTCGCCAAGTAGTGCCTTGCGGATCATGGGGTCGTAGGCTCGGGGGATGCACCGCACCCTGACTGAGCACGCGCGGTGTCTCTACGGAGACGAGTACCGACCTAAGCCAGAGTGCGATGGCGAGCACCGAGAGCACTACTTCGTCGAAGAGTTGACCTTCGCCGACGCCGGCTCCATCCTCGCCATGTTGCATGAGCTGTGCCCGCATGTGGCAGACGGCTTCTTGCCGGTGTGGGTCCGCAACCTGGCCTATCGGCTGGTGCTTCTGCAGCGGCCCGACGAGCCGGCGCTGATGCGAGAGGCTGCGCAGAACCTATGGCTTCACGGACCGGACAAGTGCAGAACCTGAAGATCTTAGTAGCGCTTCGCACGAACATCTTCGAATCCTTGGACTTCGGCCGAACGGGCGGTCAAGAAGAAAAATTCAGGTCGCTGATCGCGCGGATGACCTGGACTAAGGGCGACCTTAAGGAGCTGTTGGACGCCCGAGCGGCGGTTGCGGCGAAGCGTCATGGCGTCGAGGGGGTTGCTAGCGTCGACGACCTTCTACCTAGGACAAATGACACCCGTGGATCTGGGGTGGATTACATTCTCAATCGGACGTTAATGCGCCCGAGAGATGCTATCGCTTTCTTAAACGAGTGCTTTCCCCTCGCGAACAGCAAAGAACGGCTGACTTGGCCGGCCATCAAGTCCGCCGAGACGTCGTACTCGATCAATAGGCTCCTAGCTCTCCGAGATGAATGGAAGCCGACATTCCCTGGCATTGATCAGGTCTTGAGAGTATTTAAGGGCGCCAAGAATACGCTTACCCCTAGTGAAATGTGCACTCTACTGGACATTTGCGCCTTACTGGCAGTCGAAAAAGACTTCCAAGGTGCCGCATGGATGACGCCGCTTAGCGAACCTCTCTGGTCGGGGTCGAGCTCCGACGACTGGGCAGTTAACTACCTGCCCCTCATTCGCTTGTTGCACAACATCGGTTTCATAGGCTGCATCGTCACTCCCGGGAAGTACGACGAACCTGCGATCTACAATCATGATCAACCCGCCTTTACCGACTTGCCAAGCAATCTCCGTAAGGTAACGGGCTTTGTAGTTCATCCTGCATTTCGACCGGCCTTGGATATTCCCGGATAGACGTACTTTTTGGCTCCCGGATGAGGGGCGCCCAGATCGTAAGGGGCAGGGAGCTACGGAGACCCCAGGCGGCGGACCGCCAAGATCGTCCGGCACAACCTGGGCACAACTGACGCCAACAAGAGATGTCAACCGCTGTAAGGCAACGGAAGAGATCGCCCAGGTGAGGGGTTCCCTCCGCCCGATTCGAGATGGTCCACTCTGCACGAGAGGGATTCAGGGTTCGAGTCCCTGGCGGCCCACTCTTCAGCTGGTCAGCAGCCCTCTGCGCGGCCGTTGGTGCCGCGATCTGGCTGGTACGGCAGCAGGCGGTATCGGTCGACACGAGCCCACGGAGCAATGCGACCTCCCGGCGGGTTCGTTCCGCATGGACCGGAGTTGCCGGGACGCCGTGCGGCGGCGGCTCGGTGGCGCTGGTCGGATACTGGCCGGGTGACGGAGGAGCAGGTTAGCGGGTTGACGCGGTGGACGATTCATGGTGAGCGGGTTGTGGACGGCAGCCGCCGGTCCCGGTTGAGCATCGCGGATGTCGAGTTGCCGGATGGGATCCGCTTCGAGCAGTACGTGATCCGGGCGCCCCGGTCGGCCATGGTTGCCGTGCTTGACGGCCAGGAGCGCCTGTTGCTGATGCGGCGGCACCGGTTCGTGTTCGACCGATGGGTGTGGGAGCTGCCGGGTGGCTACGTCGATGAGGGCGAGGATCCGGCGGAGTGTGCGGTCCGAGAGGTCGAGGAGGAGACCGGGTGGCGTCCGGGCGCAGTTGAGCCCTTGCTGTCCTTTCAGCCGTGGGTGGCGACCGCGGACGCGGAGAACCTGCTGTTCCTTGCCAGGAACGCGGAGCACATTGGCGCTCCGGTGGACGTCAACGAGACCGAGCGGGTCGCCTGGATTCCGCTGGAGGAGGCGCGGCATCTCGTCTCCCAGGGTGAGATCGTGGGCGCTGGTACGGTGATCGCGGTGTTGGAGCTGGTGGCGCGCAAGGCGCGGGGCGAGCTGTAGTCAGCGGCGTTGGCCGAATGCGGCGTCAACGCGGGTGATGAACTGCCGTACCGCTGGCCTGCGGCGGTGGGGCGTCAGATGGGTTTGCAGATCGCGCACGTAACGGACGGCACGAGCCGACCGCAGTTGTGTGGTCAGGGCGAGGGCCTGCGTGCCGATGGCGCTGGCGCGCTCCGGCTCGCCGTGGCGGGCGTGGACAGTCGCCAAGAGGGCGAGGTTGAAGGCTTTGCCGCGTACGTAGCGTTCGTCCATCTGTAGCGAGCGAGCGGCGAAGCGTTCGGCTCGGCGGTGCTGACCGAGTGCGTGGAAACAGTGGCCGAACTTGGCTGACAGGTACGCCTCGTCGAAGTAGCCGAGCCACTGGGGGTCGCTGCTGCGGTCGGCCCGGTCGAGGGTCTGCTCTGCTTGGTGGAGCGCGGTGGAGCAGTCGCGTTCGTGGCGGGCGACGGCGTGGGCGTGGGCTTCCATGACCAGTGCTTCGGCAGTCAGCACGGTGAGGCCGGCGCGCTGTGCTGTCTGCCGGGCGGCGCGGGCAAGGTCGACGCCGGTGGCGGTGTGCCCGAGGTAGGTGGCTTGGTGGCTCATCGCGGCGAGGACCTCGGCGCCCAGGCCGGCGTCGTCGGCGGTTCGGGCGAGGTCAAGGGCATGGGTGAGGTAGCGCTGGGCGAGGCCATGCTCGGCCATGTCGTACGCCTGCCAGCCGGCGAGTTGGGTCAGCTCGGCAACGGCGGCGAGCAGCTTGCGACCGGTCGCCGGGTCATAGCGGCCCTCGGTCAACAACGGCGCGACCTCGTGGTGAAGGAAACGGGTGACGTTGTTGCGGGCGTGCCCGCCGCCGTACTGGTTGTCGAGTCGCCGATAGGTGGCGGTCATTTGTCGGATGGTGTCGATGTCGGGTTGACCGACCGTTCGGCGGCCCTCCTGCTCGACCGGTTGCGCCATGTTGGCGGTGAACCAGCGTAGGGCGGGCAGGGTGTAGGCGGTGGAGCTGAACACTGTCTGGCGAAGCATGTCTCGACGGTTCACGTCGCCTTCCCATAGCTGCGCGGCGGCCCGGACGTCATCGCGCCAGGACCGGTTGGCCGGCGCATCACTGTGCCGGCTGCGGGGGTGATCCGCCGTGTCCGGGCGATATGCCCGTTGGCGAGGAGCCAGGCCCAGCGCCATCCGGGCCTGGTCGGGCATGCCGCAGCCGTTGGCGATCCGCTCCAACACGTCGATTGAGGTCACCCGCCGGCCGGCGATGATCCGGCTGACGTAGCCCTGCTCCAGGCCCACAGCCGCGCCGATGCGGGTTTGGCTCGCGCCGGTGTGCCGGGCGAGCAGCCGGAACAGTGCACCGATATCGCGGGCCGCCAGAACCGCGTGCATGTCCTCGCGCGACCAAAGGTCGTCGGGTATCCGGAGATGATCGAGCAGCACAACGGCTCCCAGCGTTGTCAGGCGACTACCCATGGTGCTCAGCCAGGAGCCTACGGTCGGTGTACCGGCGAGGCGAGCCCGCTCATGTCACCGTGACATGACCAGTCGACATGGCCGCCGCATTCGAGTCGGCGGCACCGTCTCCGCATGGACTTCGACGCCGATGACCTGCGGGACGTGATGGGGCTGGACGCCGTCTACGGCTTTGACGCCCCGGTCGGGTTCGCCTTCCCGACTCTCCATAAGCGGGCAAGCTCGTGACGATCCGAGGCTACCTTTACCTGTTGCTGGGGTGGCTGCTCCGGCAGCACGAGCGACCATCACCGCCGGGGACAGGGCAGCGGTACCAGGACGCCGAGCACGCGGCGGCGCGACAGCGGTTGCTCGACCACGCAGCACAGCTACGGCGATCCCATCCCAACCGCGAGCCGGCGCAGGACGTGCCGACGGAGCGGCGGTGAGCCGAATGGCGGCCGGTGAGTTCGGCCGGACGACTCCGAGCAGACGGCACGTCTCGTATGAGGAGTACCTGGTCGCGACGGCCCTCACTCTTGCCCGGCGGCACCGGCCGGTCTGGTGCTGGCGAAAGTGGCGGCAGGTCTGCCGCTGCGGCGCCGATCTGCCCTGCCGCGCCCGGCACCGCATCCCCATCAACCGTGGCCACTGGCCAGGAGAGGAGACGTCGTGAAAGCCGACCAGGAGCACGCGATCCTGGCCGTGCATGTCCGAGGGCTCGACGGCATGTGCGTCGGCTGCCGCGCCTGGTGGTCGCGGCTGACGCCGTACCCGTGCTGGCAGGTGGACTGGGCCACCAGCCGGCAGGCCCGGACGATCACCGCCCGGTTCCTGGAAGGTGTGCGGTGACCACCCACGGCCCGGTCATGCCGATCTGGAGCTGCGGAGGCTGCGACCTGCCCTGGCCCTGCCCCACGCGCAAGCGGGAGCTACGGGCGGAGTACGCCGACGCCCCGATGTCGCTGGCCCTCTACCTCGGCTCCTACCTCGTCCAGGCCACCGAGGACATGCCCTGGACGCCGGCCGGCGTGCTACACCGCCGATTCCTCGGATGGACCAGAGAAGCCGCTCCGCCGACGCCAGCCGTACAGCAGCGAAGTACAGCAACCGTGCCAGCCGAACCCGGTCGAGAAGCACCCGAGCAGGCCGGTTGACCTCGAACCACACCGCAGAAGCCCGACTCGCCGGCAATCCATAGGTTCAGGGTTCGAGTCCCTGGCGGCCCACACACTTCTCTGACCTGCGGCTCTTGGCTGTACCACAATCGTCATGCGAACCAGTTGATCCAGGGTCCGAGCCTTTCCTGGCGAGCGAGCGACGCTGCATGCATAATGAATGCATGGTTGCTCTCCAGATTCGGGACGTGCCGGAAGAAGTGCGAGACGCCCTGGCAGCCCAGGCCAGGGCGCGCGGGCAGTCACTCCAGGCATACCTGCTGGAGCTGGTGGAGACGCAGGCTCGACGGCTGCGCAACACGGCGGCCCTTGATCGCTTCGCCGGCCGATCCGACGGTGCTCGCTCTCTGCCGGGGGAGAGCGCCGCAGAGTTGAACGACCAGCGGGAGCAGCGCGGACCGCGGGGAAGCGCCGCGTGATCGTCGTGGATGCGTCGGTTCTGGCCGACGCTCTGGTCGATGATGGGCCGGTCGGGGACGCGGCACGGGCGGAACTGACCGGAGATCCGCACTGGGCCGCGCCGAGTCATCTTCTGGTCGAGGTCATGTCCGTGATCAGGGGCAAGGTCCTCGGTGGGAAGCTCGGCCTTGCCCGGGCTCAGGAGGCGATCGACACCCTGCCTTCGTTGGTCATCGACGAGGTTGGCGTCGCGATGCTGGTTGACCGGATGTGGCAGATGCGGGGCAATGTCACGGCGTACGACGCGGCTTACGTCGCGGCGGCGGAGTTGATGGCCTGCCCACTCGTGACCGGTGATGGTCGGCTCGCCAAGGCGAGCGGTATCCGCTGCGAGATCCGACTGCTCGCCGCGTCCTGACGGCGGCCGCCCAAGGATCATCGTCCTGACGTCCTTGGACCGGCCATCCTGAGTGGAAGCGGCTCACCGACAATCGTCACACTGTGGTTCGCATGGTGGTACCTCCGGCCCACTCCTGCACAGCTCAGCCGCCCTTCATGGCCCGCTTGGCCGTGATCTTGGTTCATCCAGGAGCGAAGTACAGCCACCTCGGCGGCCTCCCGCACCTCGGCAGAGCCCGCCGGAGCCCCTGCGAGGAGAGCTGTCCGGCTTCTGGTCTCGCCGGATCGGATCACGAACAACGGCTGGTGTATCGGATCACCACAGGGCGACGTCGAGATCATCGCCTGTCGGTACGACTACGCGGACCGGGCTGGAACAGCGGCCCAGTGAAAGGCGGACGATGACGGACGGACTGCTCGTGCGCAACTCGCGGCTCCGAGGCCTGTTCACCGAGATCATCCTGGGCCCGGAGGGAACACTGCGGGCTGTGGAGGCCGCCGGACGCGGCATCGCCGCCGAGGCGCGTTGCGGGCTCGCGATACTCGGCGACAAGCTGACTGTACGATCCGGGACCACGGACGAGCTGATTCGGAGCGCGCTCGCCTCCGCCGATCGGCTCATGGAGCTCGGTGGCATCGAGGACGACCTGAATGAGTTGTGGTCGCGCCGTCGCGCACGCGATCTCGACGACGAGGCTTTCGAGGCGGGTCTCCAGCAGATAGTTGGGCGCTTGGAGGCCTGGCACCAATCCTGGTCAGGCGAGTCCGACTGAGCGGCCGTTGGACGCGCGGACCTAGCTGGTCAGGCGGGTCCAGAGGCCACGTAGGCGCTCGCGCACCCCGCCCACCCTCTCGGTGCCGACGTGCTCGACGGGCATGGTGACGGGCTCGCCGCGGTCGAGGTCGAAGTACGACAGCTGTCCCGCCTGCACGAACACCACGTCGCCGACTGCCAGTGGCACCTCGGCGGCCACCGTCCACACGGTTGCGGGTTGGAGCGTGTAGAGCCGCTGCAGGGTCAGCCGGGTCACGCCGTCCGCCAAGTCCCGCTTCAGCAGGGCGTACGGCGTCCAGGCGTTGACGCGGTATGACAGCCCGACCCAGGTGAGGCGGCTGTTCGCCGTCGCGTCGAGGAAGGCCGACCGCTGCGCCAGGCTTCTCCCCTTCAGGAGGCTGTAGCGGGCCGGCGCGCTGCGTCCGGGTGAGATCGGCGAGCGCTCGCGGTACGCGGAGTTGTCGGTGCACGGGTGCTTGGGCCAGGGTGGTCCCACTTCGTCGAAGAAGACCCGGCTGCCGTGTTCGTTGGAGTAGTAGAAGACCGACGCCCCGCACACGGGGCAGCGGGCGTTCGGGCGCAGCCAGCGTTCCGAGAAGCTCCGTGGGGGCCGCGGCACGCGTGGTCGCGCGGTGACCGTGCGCCGGTACGGGCTGCCGTACGTCTGCCGCGACGGCCGGGAGGCGCCGGAGCGGGTCACCGAGTGGGTTTGGACCCAGTGCCGGCCACCGCCGGGGCTGCGTCTCCAGTGCCCACGCCGTCGATAGGTGGTCATCGGGATCGGGATTGTCGACCGTGAGGGGCAGGTGTCACCCGACGAGTCTCGCCGCAGATTGGTGCCCGGGCACTCGGCGATCGGGGGATTCCGCATCCTCCGGGCAGTGTGGTCGAGCGGCCCGGAGGTGCGGCAACCGGCGAACAAGATCATCCGGCGCAGATCGGGCACCGGGGCTCGGCGTCCACCGCCACCCCGCTCTCACCGACGGCGAGCGCGTCGGGGTTAATCGGTGGCACGGGTGGCGGCGATCGCGCAGGCTCGGACCGTGACGAGCAGCGATCTGTGGGACGAGGACACCGCCCAGCGGTACGACGACGCGTCCGCCGAGATGTTCGCGCCCGCGACGCTCGACCCGGCCGTGGAGTTCCTCGCCCGGCTGGCGGACGGCGGGCCCGCCCTGGAGTTCGCGATCGGCACGGGCCGGGTGGCGGTCCCGCTCGCCGCGCGAGGGGTGCCGGTGTGCGGGATCGAGCTGTCGCAGCCGATGGTCGACCAGCTGCGCCGCAAGGCGTCCCCGGCGGAGATCCCGGTCGTCGTCGGTGACATGGCGACGACCACGGTGCCCGGCGAGTTCTCGCTGGTCTATCTCGTCTACAACAGCATCGGCAACCTGCGTACGCAGGACGAGCAGGTGGAGTGCTTCCGCAACGCGGCCCGGCACCTGGCGCCCGGCGGCCGGTTCGTGATCGAGCTGTGGGTGCCGGGCATCCGGCGGTTCCCGCCGGGGCAGGCCGCGGTGCCGTTCGACGTGACCGACCGGCACGTCGGCTTCGACACCCTGGACATGGTCACGCAGCAGGGGACGTCCCACCACTACACCCGGCTGGCCGACGGCAGTGTGCGCTACGGCGCCAGCAACTTCCGCTACATCTGGCCCGCTGAGTGCGACCTGATGGCCCGGCTCGCGGGCCTGGTGCCGGAGCTGCGGGTGGCGGATTGGCACGGCGCGCCGTTCACGTCGGAGAGCGAGAGCCACGTGTCGGTCTGGCGCAAGCCGCTCGACGGCTGACGGGCCGCGCGGGAGAAGCCGCGCCGGGCGGCGAGTGGAGCAGCTCGACGTCGGCGTCTAGCCTCCGCCGAACAGCGTCGCCCGGTCGAGCACGACCACCAGGCCAAGGATCGCGGTGGCCGTGGCGCTGCCCACGAGGAGCGGCAGGTCGACGGTCAGGATGGTGGCGACGGCCATGACGGGGACGGCGGCGAGCCGGGGCCAGGCGAGCCGCCGGTAGATGGCGAGGGAGAGCAGCACCCGGGCGGCCAGGAAGAGCGTCGGCCCCGCTGCGACGACGGCCACCGGACCCGGCTGCAGGGGGTGGGTGATGACCAGCTCCGCGCCGACGGCGGTGACGACCAGACCGGCGACCATCACGAGGTGCAGGTACGCCGTGATCGGCGCGAGCCGGGACGGGTCGGCCCGGTCGATGGCCGGGCCGAGGTGCCGGCCGGCGGGCGCGGTGTAGAGCAACCCGATCAGCACGGCGGTGGCGAAGACCAGCAGGAAGGCGGCGGTCCGCATCGGGTCGATGGGCGTGTCGGCGTACGTCAGGCCGGCCGACAGGACCAGTTCGCCGAGCGCGATGATGAAGACCTGCTGGAACCGCTCGGACAGGTGGCCGCCGGTGAGCTGCAACTCCTCGCTGTGGGCGGGGCCGAGCCGCGGCGTGGGCCAGCCCAGGCTCGGGCCGCTGTAGTCGATGGCCAACGCGGTCAGCCAGAGCGGGACGCGTACCGCCGGCACGACGGCACCGGCCACCCAGAGCGTTCCGCTGATGCTGTACCAGAACAGGATGCGTTTGCTGCGCCGGCCGAGCGGGTGGCGGCGCAGCACGAGGCTGGTGATCACGACCCGGCCGACGTGGAGCGCCACGTACGGGATGGCGAAGAGCAGCGCCCGCCCGCCGAGCGCGGCCGGGACGGCGGCCCCCATCAGCAGCGTGGCCAGCGCCGCGGCGATCACCAGGGACCGCATGGTGGGGGCGTTCGGGGTGTACCAGTCGGTGGACCAGGTGGTGGTCGTCCACATCCACCAGGTCGCGGCGAGCAGCAGGGCGGTCTTCAGCGCACCGGTGCCGGTCAGGTCGTCCAGGAGGGCGCTCGCCAGTTGACTGAGCACGAGGACGAACGCCAGGTCGAAGAAGAGCTCCAGGAAGGTCGCGCTGGCCGGGTCCTCGCGCCGACGCAGCAGCCGCTCCGGCCTGCTCGCCATGCGCGCTCCTCGGGTCGTCCTGCCGATGTCGTACCACCGGGAGCCGGGGCGCCGGGCGGAAAGCCGATGACGACCCCGCGGCCGGTCGTGTCGTTGATCCGGCTGCACCCCCTGCCACCGGGCACCACGGTGGGGGCACGATCGTCGAGGAGGGGACGCCGATGACCCGTCAGCGGGAGACCGTCGAGGTCGAACCGGAGCTGTTCCGTGCCGTCTACGACTCGCCCGCCGCGCTGCCCGGCCGGCACCGCTGGACCACGCCGGAGGCGGACGTACGGCGGTTGGAGAAGTTGCTCGGCATCCCGCCGCGCAGCATCGGCGCCCCGCTGTGGGTCAGTGGCGACGCGCCGGACTGCCCGAAGTGCGGCCGCCGGGTGACCTGGTACGACATCGTGTCGTCGGCCCTGGACGGGGTGCACGACCGCGCCATGATCGCGATGGTGATCCTGGGCGACCGCAAGTACGTCAACACCGAGGTGCCGGCCGCGATCCCCGGCGTGAGCTGCGCCGACTGCCACACGTCGATCGAGGGGCTGCGCAGCTTCAAGTGCCACAACTGGGCGTACGCCTTCGAGGAGCTGGCGGAGATCCGGCAGCAGATGTCCGGCGGGCTCGGCGTGGGGTGACCCCTCAGCGGGCTTCCCGGCTCGCGAAGAGCGGCTCCGTCTCGGCGAGCCGGTCCAGGTCGGCGGTGGTGCGTAGCCGAGCCTCCCGTACGCCCGACGTCTCCGGATCGGTGATCCGGCTGTGCGGTCACTGAGACGGAGGTCGAAGACCCGTCCCGACCATCGCACACTACGGTGATCTTCGGGGGATCAAAACCCCTTCCCCGGGGTGAACGGCGTATGAACAACGGGCGAGGTGATTCATGGTGGAGATCGGCGCGACCGGCGTACCCGAGATCAGTGCGGACTGGTACGAGGACATCGTCGGGGTGGCCGCGCACGCCCCGGAGCCGGTGCGGTGGTTCGCCGGGCACTTCACCGAGGGCGTGATCGTGCTGCTCGGCGTGCTCCTGCTGACGGCGGCTCTCCTCCAGCTGCGCGGCGGCTCACCGCGGCGACGGGCGGTCGCCCTGGTCGCGCCGGTGCCGGTCGTCCTGGCGTACGCGTGCAGCGAGTGGCTGAAGACGATCGTGGACGAGGACCGCCCCTGCCGTACGCTCGCCGAGCCGATCATCGCGGGCACCTGCCCGCCGCCGGGTGACTGGTCCTTCCCCAGCAACCATGCCACGATCGCCGCGGCGCTGGCCGTCGCCACCCTGCTGCTGTCCCGCCGGCTGGGGCTGGTCGCCGTGCCGTTGGCTCTGCTCGCCGCCTTCTCCCGCACCTTCGTCGGGGTGCACTACCCGCACGACGTGGCGGCCGGCGCGCTGCTCGGCACGCTGATGGTCCTGCTGGTCACCCCGCTGCTGGCCCGCCCGACCGCCGAGGTGCTGCGGCGGCGGGCCGGCACGGACCGTCCGCTGCCGGACGCGGTGGGCGGCACCGGCCGGCGCTGACGCCGGGCCGGCGTCGGCCGGCAGCATCCCGGTTCAGCGCCTCGACGCGGGCTCAACGGGTCAGCAGCAGCGCGGCGGCCGTGCCGAGCACGAGGAACGGGCCGAACGGCAGGTGGCTGGACCAGCGGACCCGACGGGCCACCAACAGCCCGAGGCTGACCAGGGCGGAGAGCGCCAGCGCGAGCAGCAGGCCGGCGACGAGGAGCGGCCAGCCGTACCAGCCGAGGAGCATCCCCGCGCCGAGCGCGAGCTTGGCGTCGCCCAGCCCGAAGCCCCGTCGCCCGAGCAGCAGGGTGGTCGCGGCGAAGAAGAGCGCCAGGCCGACGCCGGCCAGGGTGGCCCGCAGCCAGGGGCCACCGTCGGCGCCGGTCATCGCGGCGAGCCCGAGCAGCACCCAGGTCCCGGCCGCCGCCGGACCCGTCAACCGGTCGGGCAGCCGGTGCACCGCCACGTCCACGAAGCAGAGCGGCACCGCCCAGCCGAGCCACCAGGCAATGGCGACCAACTCGGCGGTGGGTGGGCGGAGCAGAACCAGCAGCACCAGGGCCCCGAGGACGGCCAGCTCCACCGTGAACGGTGGCGCCCCGACCCGGGCGCGGCACCGTCCGCACCGCGCCGGGGGCGCGAGCGCGGGCCACGCCCGGCGCAGGCTCACCGACGCGCCGCACGCGCCGCAGCCGGCGGCCGGCGGCCCGCCCGACGGTACGGCGTTGCGCAGCACCGCCAGCCGCACCAGGGGCACCACCGCGAGCGCGGCGAGCGCCGCACCGGCGCGACCCGTGGGGTGGACGGGGCGGGGCGCTCCCGGGACGGGCCCGGCGGGGGTGGGCGGCGTGCCGGTCAGCGCCACGGCGACCTCCCGGAGCGGTAGCCGGAACCGTCGAACGCGAACACGGAACGTAACTTAACGATCGCTCTGGTGTAGCGGATGGCGCGGAAAGGGACCTCAGGCGCGGGCCCTCCGGCCGCCCACCCGGACCGCGTCGGAGCCGCCGCCCGCCCGACCGACGACCCGCGTCGGGGCGGCACACCACCGGGGAAGCCCGGGGACGGATCGGGCCAGATGCCGCGAGCGGTGCACGTCTCCCCGCCCCGCGGCGCCCGAGCCGGTGCCGAACCGCGTGGCCCGCGACGGGACACCCGGCCCCGCCGCGCCGCAACCGTGCCGAAGTGCATCCCCGCCACCGGCCACCACCACCTGTCATTACGCAGAGTGTTCACATGAATTGCCTCTGTTGCATCGGCGAACGTCAGCCTATGCTCGCCCCTTGGGTGTGACGCAAGACTCATCGACCTGATTGGAAGATCTCGAACTTCGCATTGGTAAACGATCCGTAAAGGTAAATGCGGCAGCGGTTCCCACGGCTCCGGATGTGACCATTCGGGCGCGCTTCCGCATGCCCGGCGGCCGACGAGAGGGCCGGCCGCCGGTCGCCACCGAGGAGGCACGGCGGTGCGAGGACGGCAGCTCAGCCGAGCGGCAACCTGCCTGTTGACGGCCATGGCGCTGACATCCGTGACGGCCTGCGGAGCCGGTCGGGAGGCGGCGGTGCGACCGCCGGAACGTCCCGCCGCCCCCTCCGCAGCGGACCGGACGACCGACGAACGGGCCGCGGAAAAGGCCGCTCTGGACGCCTATTCCGGCTATCTCGACGCATCCCGTACGGCGGGCGGACGAGGTGATCCGCATGCGCCGGAACTGTCCCGATTCCTCGGGGATCCGCTGCTGACCCGCGTCCGAATAGCAATTCGTGAGGCAAAGGAGCACGGCGCGATGCGTACCGGGACGCTGAAGTCGGATCCCAGCGTGACGGCGGTGAGCCTGGACTCCGTACCGGCCACCGTGGACATCCAGGACTGCCTCGACGCCACCGGCTACCGGCTGGTCTATGTGAAGGACCTGCGGATGGTGCCCGGCAGCGCCGGCAAGCGGTACCTGGCCACCGCCACCGCGACCCGTTACCCCGACGGTCGCTGGCGGATCAGCACCGGCGCGGCGCATCAGGACCAGCCGTGCTGACCTGGGGAGGAAGGGTCGCCCCGGTCCGTCCGTCCCGGGCCGGGGCGTCCCGCCGGGCGGCCGCGCTCGCCGGGCTCGGTCTGGTGCTGCTGCTGGTGGCGGGCGCCGCCGGGCCGGCAGCCGCCGGCCGGGCCGACCCGGGCGCCGAGTGCCCTCCGGAGCAGCACGACTGCAGCGTGTGGGACGACGACCCGGGCACGCCCGGCGGCGGCGGGGACGGCGGCGACGACGGCGGTGGGAACGGCGACGGCGGGGGCGGCGGTGGCGGCTGCCACTGGAACGGCCGCACCGTGAAGTGCTACGACGAGTTCCTGGGCTGGTTCAACAACAGCGACGGCTGCTACTACAAGCTGGAGCAGCCGCAGCGGGACGGCACCCCCGAGGGCAAGCAGTGGTACCAGCTGACCTGCAACGGCGGTGACCTCGGGGCGATGCGCGCGGAGCTGCTCGACGGGCCGCCACCCGGCTACGGCGCTCCACCCGACCCGGCCGAGTTGGCCCGCCGTGCGCTGGCCCGGATCGGCATCCAGCCGCCCCGGATCGCGGTCGCACCCCGACGCGAGACCGGCCCGGGCCTGGTCGGGCTGCCGGTCTGGATGTGGGCCAGCCCGGGCCGGCAGTTCTTCGGCTGCCCGGCGGAGAACCCGGGCTGCGCGTCGCCGGTCATCCGCGAGTCCGAGACCGAGCGCGGGCTGACCGTGTCGATCGAGGCCCGCTTCGACCGCATCGTCTGGCGGATGGGCAACGGCGATGAGGTCACCTGCCACGGCCCCGGAACCCGCTACCGGGTGGACGGGCCGCGCGCCGGCAGCACCTCCCCGACCTGCGGCTACGACAAGGGCTACCCGAAGGCCGCCACCTACGGCGTCAGCGCCCGGACGTACTGGACGGTCCGCTGGTGGGCCGACGGCGTGGAGGGCACCCCGATCCCGGTGACCCGGGACAGCGGGACCGCCCAGATCCAGATCAACGAACTCCAGGTGGTGACGCGATGAGCACGAGAAACCCGCGGACCGGAACGGCGGTGGCCCGGTGAGCCTGGCGACGCGCAACGGGACGGGACCGGTGGAGGCGCCGGTCAGCCCGCCCAAGGTGGTCCGGCAGCGCCGGACCCGGCCCGGGCTGCTCGGCCTGGCCGTGCTGCTCATCGCGCTCGGCGGGCTCGGCGCCGCGTTCGCGGTGACCTCCGTACGGGCCACCGGAAGCTACCTGGCGGTGGCTCGGCCGGTGGAGGTGGGCCGGCAGCTCAGCGCCGACGATCTGGTGCCGGTGCAGGTCTCCGGCGGGCCCGGGCTGGCGCCGGTGCCGGCCGGCCGGCTCGGCGAGATCGTCGGCAAGCGGGCCGCCGTGTCGCTGACCCCCGGCACCCTGCTCACGCTGGCCCAGCTCACCGACGACCCGCTGCTCGGCCCCGGCCAGCAACAGCTGGCACTCGGCCTGGACGCCGCCGAAGTGCCCGCCCGCAAGCTGCACCCCGGCGACCGGCTGCTGCTGGTGAGCACCCCGGACGACAAGGCCGACGCGCCCGCCTCCGGCGCCGGCACCCGATTCGAGGCCACGGTCATCGACAGCAGCACCAAGGACGACGACGAGATCGTGGTCTACCTGGCGCTCGCCGTCCGGGACGTGCCCGCCGTCGTCGCCCTGAACGCGCAGGACCGGATCGCCGTCGTGCTGACCGGGGCGGCCTGAGCATGGCGATCATCACGCTGGTCTCGGCGAAGGGCTCGCCGGGCGTCACCACGGCCGCGCTGGCCGCCGCGCTGACCTGGCACCGGCGACTGGTGCTCGCCGAGTGCGACCCCGCCGGCGGGTCGATCCTCGCCGGGTTCCTCGGCGGCGCGCTCGACGGCCCACGCGGCCTCGGCGAGCTGGCCGTCGGTGAGCTGCGCGACGGCAACCTGGAGACCGCGTTCTGGTCGCAGCTGGTCGACCTGGACGCGCCCCGCCGGGAACGGCTGCTGCTGCCCGGGGTGGTCGACCCCACCCAGTCGGGCAGCGTCACGCCGCTGTGGCAGCGGTTCGCCGACTTCTTCGTCAGCCTGGAACGCGGCACACCCCCGTACGACGTGCTCGTCGACTGTGGCCGGCTGCACGTCGCCAACCCGCCCTGGCCGCTGCTGCGCGCCGCCTCGGTGGTGCTGGTGGTGAGCCGCGCCGAGCTGCCCGACCTGTCCGGGGCGCAGGCCACGGTGAAGGCGATCGAGCGGGACTTCGCCGAGCACCGGGTGCCGGCGGGCACCCTGCGGCTGCTGCTGGTCGGGAACGGGCACGGCCGTGCCGAGATCAGCCGGGCGCTGAAACTCCCGGTGATCGGGCGGCTGCCCGACGATCCGCGTACGGCGCGGGTGCTCGCCCTGGGCGGCACGGTCCGCGCCCGACGGCCGCTGATGCGCGCGGCCGGCGCCCTGGAGGTGCCGGTCGGCGCGCTGCTGGACCGCCGCCGGGCGCGGCTGGCCTGGCCCGTCGCGCAGGGGGTGCCCGATGCGCTTTGAACCCGTCTCCGCCGACCCGCGCCAGCAACCCCCCACCGCCACGTCCGTCACGCCGCCGCTGCCCCCGGCGACCGGCCGGCACCAGCCGGCGCCGGCGGCGACCGCGACGCGGACCGAGCCGCCGCCCCGCCCCCGGGTCGACTTCCACGTCGTACGCGAGCTGCGCCGCGAGCTGACCGAACGGCTCACCCTCTGGCAGCGCGGGCGGGAGTTCACCGCCGACGAGGAGGACACCGAGCGGGCCCGGCTCGCCGTGGCGGTCGTCGCCGAGTACGCGGACTCCGTCCGCCGGGCCGGCACGCCGATGCCGGCCGGCGAGGAGCGGCTGCTACTCGACCAGGTGACCGCCGAGCTCGTGGGCCTCGGCCGGCTCCAGACCCTGCTGGTCGACGACACGATCGAGGAGGTGCACATCCTCGGCTGCGACCAGGTGCGCATCACCCGGCACGGCGGTGGGGTGGACTGGGCGGAGCCGATCGCCGACAGCGACGCGGAGCTGGTGGAGATCCTCCAGGCGGCGGCGCGGCGGGCCGGGGCGACCGAACGCTCCCTGTCCACCTCGAAGCCCACCCTGGACCTGCAACTGCCCGACGGCAGTCGGCTGGCCGCGGTGTTCCTGGTCAGCCACCGCCCGTACGCGGTGATCCGCAAGCACAACACGCTCGACGTCGGCCTCGACGACATCGCCGGTTCCCGCAGCGACCTGGACGAGATGATCGACCCGCTGCTGCGGGACTTCCTGCGCGCGTCCATGCGAGCCGGGCTGAACATCATGGTCGCCGGCCTGGCGGGGGCGGGGAAGACCACCGTCATCCGGGCGCTGATGAACGAGATCCCGCCGGACGAGCCGTACGTGCTGCTGGAGGAGAGCCGGGAGCTGCTGCCGGCCCGCCGCCACGAACGCCACCGGGCGGTGATGAGCTTCGAGGCCCGGGAGGGGCACGGCGAGCGTGGCCTGGACGGTCGCCCGGCCGGTGAGGTGACCATCGCCGACCTGATCCCGGTCTCGCTGCGGATGGGCGTACTGCGGATCATCGTCGGCGAGGTCCGGTCCCGCGAGATCGTCCCGATGCTCCAGGCGATGACCACCAGCCGCGGCTCGATGTGCACCATCCACGCGCGTACGCCCGCCGGCGTGGGTGAACGCATCGTCGAGCTGGCGCTGGCGCACGGCCGGGAGATGACCGTGGACCAGGCGCGGCGGATGGCCGGCAACGCGCTCGACCTGATCGTCTACGTGACGGTCGAGGACGAGACCGGGATCGGCGGACGCAAGCACCGGTTCGTCTCGCACGTCGAGGAGGTCATCGGGGCCGGCGAGCACGGGCGGATCACCACGACTGCCGTCTTCGCGCCGGGCCCCGACGGGCGGGCGGTCCCCCGGCACCTGCCGGAACGCGTACGCGATCAGCTGCTGCGGGTCGGCTACGACGCCCGCCTGCTGTCCCGGTGGATCGAGGCTGGCACCGGCGCGTGGCGGCGGCCCCGGCACACCCGGCTGGGACGGCGGTGACCCGATGCGCGACACCATCGAACTGATCGCGGTGGCGTCCGGCGCCGCCTGCGTGGCCGGTCTGGTCCTCGCGGTCGTGGCCCTGGTCGGCACCCGGCGGCCACCCGGCCGCCGGCCCGGCGCGGGCCTCGGTCTGGCCCGGCTGTGGCAGGGGTCGGGCAGCACCCCGGGGGAACGGCACGCGCACCAGGCCCTGCTGGTCGGCGCGGCGGCGGCCGGGGCGCTCGCGTTCCTGCTCACCGGCCTTCCGGTGGTGGGCCTGCTGGTGGCGGTGGCGGTGCCCGGCACACCGTGGCTGTTCAACGTGGGCCGCGCCGAGCAGCGGGCCATCGCCCGGATCGAGGCGGTCGGCGAGTGGACGCGCCGGCTCAAGGACGTCTCCGCCACCGGGCAGGGCCTGCAACAGTCGATCATCGGCACGGTCGGCACCGCGCCGGAGGAGATCGAGGAGGAGGTACGGCTGCTCGCCGCCCGGCTCCAGGCCGGCTGGCTGGCCCGCTCGGCCCTGCTGGCGTTCGCGGACGAGATCGGCGACCCGGTCGCCGACCAGGTGGTGGCGGCGTTGATTCTGCACCTCACCGACCGGGGCGAGCGCCTCGGCGACGTGCTCGGCTCGATCGCGGGCGCGGCGGCCGCCGAGGTGGCCACCCGTCGGGAGGTGGAGGCGAAACGCACCCAGCCTCGCTTCGCGGTCCGCTTCCTCACCGGGATGACCCTCGCCACCATCGCGTACGGGCTGCTCAACACCGAGTACATCCGCCCGTACGGCTCACCCACCGGCCAGGTGGTGATGGCCGCCCTCGGTGCCGCGTTCGTCGGGCTGCTGGCCTGGGTGCGGTCGATGAGCCAACCGCGGCGGCCGGCGCGCTTCCTGCCCGCGCCCGACCCGGAGGAGGCCGTCGCATGATCGTCAACTGGCAGTTCGCGATCGCGGTCGGGGGCGGTGCCGCGGTCGGACTCGGCGTGTTCCTGGTGGTCCGCGAGCTGGTGCCCGCCACGCCGGCGCTCGGCCCGGCGCTGCGTCGCCTGCACCAGCCGGCGGGGACCGGCCCGCTCGCCGGGGCCGCCGGTCGTCGGCTGGAGTGGCTGACCGGGGCGTCGCGCTGGCTGCGGCCACCGCACCGGCAGCTCGCGCTGATCGACCAGACCCCCGAGCAGTACACGCTGTCGGTGCTGCTCTCCGCGCTGATCGGGCTGGCCGCGCCGACAGTGGTCTGCGGCTCGCTCTTCGTCCTCGGCGTCCACCTGCCCGTGGTGGTGCCGGTGGTCGCCAGCCTCGGTCTGGCGCTGCTCGCCGCGCTGATCGCCCACCGCTCGGTGTTGGCGAAGGCCGCCACCGCGCGGGACGAGTTCCGGGCGGCCGTCTGCACCTACCTGGACCTGGTGGCGTTGCAGCTCTCCGCCGCGCACGGGCCGGTGCAGTCACTGGAGCGGGCCGCCGCGGTCTGCGACGGCTGGGTCTTCGACCGGATCTCCGAGGCGCTGCGGATCGCGCAGATGCAGATGCACTCGCCGTGGGACGAGCTGCGCGAGCTGGCCGACCGGATCGGCATCCCCGAGCTGGGTGACGTGGGCGCCATCATGCGCTCCTCCGGCAGCGAGGGCGCGCAGGTCCACGAGACCCTGCGCAGCCGGGCGGACTCGCTGCGCGACCAGATCCGCACCGACAACCTCGCCCGGGCGGAGGGGGTGACCAGCCGCCTCGACATCCCGGGCGCACTCCTCGTCTTCGTCCTGCTCGGCTTCGCCATCTACCCGTTCATCGCCCGTCTCTGACGCCGACCCGACAAAGGGAGTACGCCATGCACCTCCTCACCTACCTGCACGTCGCGCTGACCGCGCGCCTCGCGGAGCTGCGCCGCGACGGGGAACGCGGCGACAGCCCGGTCCCGACCGCCGTGATCATCTTCGGGCTGGTCGCGGTCGCGATGGCGGTCACCGCGGCGGCGCTGGCCAGCGCCAACGACTGGATGGACAACATCCCGAAGCACCAGGACCCGAAGTAGCGGCAGCGATGCGCCGAGGATTCCGGTCAGGCGCGCGTCGGGTGGTCACGGCCGCCCGACGCCGCCTGGCGGTCGGTGGACGCGACGGCGGCGCGAACCCCGTCGAACTGGCCGTCGCCCTGCCCGCCATCCTGCTGCTGCTGTTCGCCTCGATCCAGGTCGCGGTCTGGTTCGTGGCCCGGTCGACCGCGCTGAACGCCGCGCAGAGCGCGGTGAACGCGCAGCGGGTGCACGAGGCACCCGACGACGCCGGGGTACGTCGGGCCACCCGCTTCCTCACCGCCTCCGGTGACTGGTTGGTGGGCTGGAAGTCGTCCGGGCCGACCTGCGTGACCACCCTGGCGGAGGTGACCTGCACGGTGCGCGGCACGTCCCTGTCGGTCGTACCGGGGGTGAGTTTCCCGGTCGAGCAGACCGCGCACGGGACGGTGGAGCGGTGGACGGCGCCGTGAGGCGGGACGTGACGCGCGGTTCCGTCTCGATCGAGGTGGCCGTCCTGGCGCCGGCCTTCATCGCGCTGCTGGTGCTCGCCGGGGTCGCCGGTCGTACGGCGGTGGCCGCCGAGGCCGTGGACGTCGCCGCGCACGACGCCGCCCGCGCCGCCTCCATCTCGCGGAACGCGGGCCGGGCCCGCGACGCGGCCCAGGAGGCCGCCGAGAAGCAGGCGAACTGGCGTGGCCTGAACTGCGAGGGCGGCGCCCACCTCGAGTTCAGCGGCTCGGTGGACGGCCAGCCCACCACCTTCGATCGGGCGTTCGGCAGCGACACGGGACAGGAGGTCACCGTCACCGTGCTCGTCACCTGCCAGGTGTCCTACCGGGACCTGCGGCTGCCCGTCCTGCCCGGGATGCTGACGACCAACGAGGTCTCGGCGAGCTTCACCTCACCTTTGGACCGCTACCGGAGCCGTCGATGAGCGGCCCACACGACGCCGGGCGGGTGAGCATCTTCCTCGCGGTGGCGATGGTGGGGGTGCTCGCCCTGATCGGGCTCTCCTTCGACGGGGCCGGTCAGCTCCGTACCCTGCAACGCGCCGACAACCTCGCCGCCGAGGCGGCCCGGGCCGGCGGGCAGGCCATCGACCGCGCCACCGCCATCGCCGGCGGACCGAAGCGAATCGACCAGCCGCAGGCCCGCGCGGCGGTCGCCGACTACCTCGCCGCCGTCGACACCGCCGGCCACACGGTCAGCTTCCCGGTGGTCGACGGCGAGACGCTGGTCAGCGTACGGGTCGAGGTCACCTACCACCGGTCGATGCTCGGCCTGTTCGGCTTTCCCGACACCGTCACCGTCACAGGTGAGGCGACCGCGCGCGCCCTCACCGGCGCCCCGTAGGAAGGAAGGTAGTCATGGCCGCAGCCGGTCGCTCCGCCGTCCGCCGCACCGGACGGGTCCTCACCGGGGTCGGCGCGCTCGTCGTCCTCTGCGCGGTGGTGGCCGGCGCCCCGGTGGCGCTGCTCGCCCTCGCCGGCAACCCCCTGCCCGATCACCTGCCCACCGTCGCCGAGATCGGGGCCACCCTGACCAGCCGCGACGACGGGCAACTCTTCCTGCGGGCGCTCGCGATCGTGGGTTGGTTCGGTTGGGCCACGTTCACGTTCTCGGTGCTGGTGGAGCTGGGCGCCCAGGTGCTGCGCCGACCGGCACCACGCCTGCCCGGAATGAGCCGCCAGCAGCGGGCCGCCGCCGTGCTGGTCGGTTCGGTCGCGCTGATCGTCGCCACCGCCCCGGCCGCGAGCGCCGCGACGCTGGCCGTCACCACCCAGCCGTACGCCGCCTCAGCCCCCGCCATCACCAACGTCCCGGCCATCACCAACGTCCCGGCCGCGCTCAACGGCCCGGCCGCGCTGGCGGCGCCCGCCGGTACGCCGGTCTACCGCGTGGCGAAGGGCGACTACCTCGGCGCGGTGGCCGAGCGCTACCTGGACGAGTTCTCGGGCTACCGCGAGCTGGCCCGCCTGAACCACCTCGCCGACCCGGACCGGATCCGCCCGGGGCAGCTGCTCAAGCTCCCCGAGCGGGCCGTCGACGGTGGCGTCCGGCCGCACGCCACCGGTCGCCTCGTGGCCCGCCCCACGCCGACGCGCCCCGCACCGACCCCCGACCGGGCCGCCTCCGGGCAGGCAGCGCCCGGGCAGGCCGGCTCCGGGCAGGCAGCGCCCGGGCAGGCAGCGCCCGGGCAGGCCGGCTCCGGGCACGACGCGCGCCCCGCACCGACCCAGCCGGCCACCCGGACACCCCAGGACAACCCGACGGTGGCCGAGGCGCCCGCCGGGGAGGAGCCCGCGGTGACGGTCGGCGCGGCGCGGGTCGGCGACCCGGACCGCGTGAACCGCCCGCTCGCCGTATCGGCCGTGCTCGCCGTGGCGAGCATCGTGGGAGCCCAGGTCGGAGCGGTGCTCGGGTTGCGCCGCCGCGCGGCCACCGCCGGCGGGCGGAGCACCGTCCCCGCCCAGCGCCGATCGAATCGGGCAGCGATCGCCCAAACCGCTGGCACGACCAGAAGCGCTGCAATCGCCGGAACAACCGGTGCGGCCAGGACCGCTGGCACCGCCCGGACCGCTGGCACCGCCGGGACCGCTGGCACCGCCGGAACAACTGATACCGCCGGGACCAGTGGCGTGGCCTGGACCGCTGGCAGCGCCGGGGCCACTCGAACCGGGGTGAGCGGACAGGCGGCTCGTGCTCACGCAGTGGCACGGGAACTGCCGGCCGGACGGCACCGCCGGGACTGACCGGGGCACAAGCCGGGTCGCCCACACCCGGACGTGATCCACTCAGTATCAGTGATATCGCGGTATCCGGCTGCTTCGGACACCGCGACATCATGGAACCGGGTGTCGACCAAGGTCCGCCCGCCCGGATGGCGGGAGGTGAGCTCAGATGCTGTCGAGCTGCCCCAGATTTGGGACGCTCCTTCCCACCTACCGGCTTCCGGGCGGGCACCGCCCGCCCCATATCTGGGGCAGCTTGACAGGCGCTGCGTACCTATCCGGACTTACCCCGAACCGGGTGCTAGCGGACACTGAAAAATCCATGCTGACGGACAGTTGAGTCCCTTCTCGCGGACAGCAGAAGTCCTGCTGGGCGGTCAGGTGATCTCCGTCT